>JAFVQC010000109.1 GCA_017504995.1 Clostridia bacterium | reverse complement strand
TGCTGTCCATCGCCTACGACCTCAGTCCTCGGCTTAGGTCCCGACTTACCCTGGGTGGATGAACCTTCCCCAGGAAACCTTGGGCCTTCGACGCCTATGTTTCTCGCATAGGTCTCGCTACTCATACCGGCATTCTCTCTTCTGTACAGTCCACCAGTCCTTCCGATACGGCTTCTGCCCGTACAGAACGCTCCTCTACCGATGCTTACGCATCCCGCCGCTTCGGTGTCGCGTTTTAGCCCCGTTACATTTTCGGCGCTGGATCACTCGACCAGTGAGCTATTACGCACTCTTTGAATGTGTGGCTGCTTCTAAGCCAACATCCTGGTTGTCTGTGCAATCCAACATCCTTTTCCACTTAACGTGCACTTGGGGACCTTAGCGGACGATCTGGGGTGTTTCCCTTTTGGCTACGGAACTTATCTCTCGCAGCCTGACTCCCATACATCATTTATCCGGCATTCGAAGTTTGATAGGTTTCGGTAAGCGGTGAGGCCCCCTAGACCATTCAGTGCTCTACCTCCGGTAAACTAATATGAGGCTAGCCCTAAAGCTATTTCGAGGAGAACCAGCTATCTCCGGGTTCGATTGGAATTTCTCCGCTATCCACAGGTCATCCCCGCCTTTTTCAACAGACGTCTGGTTCGGTCCTCCATGAAATTTTACTTCCACTTCAACCTGCCCATGGATAGGTCACCCGGTTTCGGGTCTACGTCATGCAACTATGGCCCTATTCAGACTCGCTTTCGCTTCGGCTCCGTTCCTTAAGAACTTAACCTCGCTGCATAACGTAACTCGCCGGTCCGTTCTACAAAAAGTACGAGATCACACTTTAACGTGCTCTCTCTGCTTGTAAGCACAGGGTTTCAGGTTCTCTTTCACTCCCCTCCCGGGGTTCTTTTCACCATTCCCTCACGGTACTATGCGCTATCGGTCACTGGATCGTATTTAGCCTTGGGGGGTGGTCCCCCCTGCTTCCCACAAGATTCCACGTGTCTCGTGGTACTCTGGTACCGGCTAGCCGGATCAATCTTTCGGATACGGGCCTGTTACCCTCTTTGGAAGTCCTTTCCAGAACTCTTCTCCTAGATATCACCGTACATGTTGCCGGCCCACAACCCCACCCAACCGTAGTCAGGTGGTTTGGGCTCCTCCGCTTTCGCTCGCCGCTACTGACGGAATCGATTTTTCTTTCTCCTCCTCCGGGTACTTAGATGTTTCAGTTCCCCGGGTGCCCTTCTCATGAACTATGGATTCATTCATGGATGACGGGACATAACTCCCGCCGGGTTTCCCCATTCAGAAATCCACGGATCAAAGCCTGCTTGCGGCTCCCCGTGGCTTATCGCAGCTTACCACGTCTTTCTTCGGCGTCCAGTGCCATGGCATCCACCCTGCGCCCTTAGTAACTTGATCGTCACTATTCTGAGTAGCTGTCAAAGATTTTATCTTTGAGTCAACTTTTTCTCCTGAGACCAACTGCAAAATTGTTCGCATTTCTGCGCTCGTGCGTTATTTCTAACACATTCGCAACTGGTTTCTTTACAAGATGTTTTTCCATCTGGCTGTGCAGTTTTCAAAGTACATTCAGGTTTCTTCAAGCTTTCGCTTTCCGATCCCTGAAAACGATACAGGTTCAAGAAGATTAGACAGT
>JAFVQC010000108.1 GCA_017504995.1 Clostridia bacterium | reverse complement strand
GAGTCCGATGATCTCGTGAAACATAAAGGTCTGCGAGTCGATAAGCCCTTCGTTTTTATTTATGATGGAGAGCTTCAGACCTTCGTACTGTCCTGAAACTCTTGCCGTCACAAATTCGACCTTGGCGCGAAGGTCATCGCTGATCTTGCTGACCATCGCTTTGCCTGCAAATATCGTGTCAGCGGAGAGAACCTCGGAATCTCCGAACATTCTCCGCATCTGTCTTTCATAGAAGCTTGACATCCTTAACCTCCGAATCTCATGCCACCTGTCTGCGACAGGTATTCGTCGAATTCGTCCTCGGTGTGGAGGAAGTATTCATCGTTACTTTGCCAATAGGAAACGTAGAGGTCGCCCTCGTCAATGTGGATTTCTCTCTGCTCGAAGCCCTCGCCGAGACCGTCGCTGTTCTGACCTGTGATGGCATCCTTGAGGCGTTCGGTTTCTTCGGGGGAGAGTTCCTCTGTGAGGTAGCAATCGATTCTTCCGTAGAGTGCGCCACGGTGTTCCTCGACACCCCATTCTGCGAACAGCACCTTGCCTTTGATGTCAGCGTGGTCGCTGATATATTCGCCCATCTTGAGTTCACGAGCCTGCTCACTCCTGATGGCATCCTCGATCTTATCGATGTTGTCGGTAAGCATTGAACCGTCTGCTTCGTAGTAGTCGCCCTCATGGTCATTGAGGTTTCCAGCCAACGGACAGAAGAAGGAAATCTTCGAGGCTGCCAGGGACTTCGTCATCTCCTTGATATCTTCGAACAGCTCATCGACATCGCTGTACTGCTCGTATACGAGGTTGGCTTCAATCTCGTCATGAAGTTCCTCACGAACATCCGAGAGTTCCTCGTCTATGACACGAACATCGTAGAGGCTATCGTCGCCGTCGAGAATGGAGAGTAAACCGTTTCCAACGTCGCTATCTGCGTGAAGCCGGATGGGAGCGTTCTCATCTCTCATGGCATTGACTCGCAGAGAGAAGATAGAGTTGATCAGCCCATATTCCTTGGCTTGGTTGAAAAACTGATTGAATTCGGTTGCCACATCGTAGGTTTCGGTTTCCTGTGTGGTGGGGTTCTTGATGGATAATTTAAGCATTTTCGTTCTCCTTTTCATTATTGTTTTTATTTCCGTTAAGGCCGTATCTGCGGATGTTGATCGCCGTGATGATCGTGCCGAACATTTTCGAGGTGATAAGCTCGCAATCGGCGAGGTCGTGAATTGAGAGGTAGTGCGTTCCGTCGCAGATATCCTTTGCTACACACAACAGGGTATAGGACTTGAGGTTGCCTTTCTTTACGCTGATGTTGTCAAGGTCAATGTAGCCTTTCCTGATGTGAGGCTTGGAGGCGTTCCATAAGCGAACATCTGCGGTCAGAAGGTAAAGCACCGACATCTTCACATTGTCGTTGCGGTTGAGCCTCTGCGACTCGCTGCTAAAGAGTGCCTGATGGTTTTTGTTCTTGAATTTCATTTTGTTTCTCCTTTTCGGTTGTTTTTGCACAAAAAAAGCACCCACCGTTTTTCGAACGATGAGTGCTGATCTTATGTAATTTTGTGCGGTGCTTATTCTTTGTTTATTGCGCCCCAAATTTTGGGGAGCGACAGCCTTGTTATTTCTCGGCATAGTATCGTGTGAGAAGTTCGATGTGAGCATCGGATTTCATTACGATACCGTATGCGTGTTCGCAGTAGAAGTCAACGAGCCAAGTCTTTGTTGTGATGACTCCGCATTGGGTTTG
>JAFVQC010000024.1 GCA_017504995.1 Clostridia bacterium | reverse complement strand
GCGAAGCCGACGGATGAGGAGACTGCCGTTTGTGTATTGCGCTCACGTTCTCCTCATCCACCGCAAGCGGTCCCCCTTCCCCGCTGGGGAAGGCTTTTTTGTGCAACTTTATTTGTTATATAGGTTTTTCGACAGCCTGAGGGAGTGAATCTCGGTTCACTCCCTTTTTTCGTCGGAATAAAAGTGGAAGGCTTGCTTTCGCATGTTACACGCATAGAACCTTCTTTTGACTTAAAATCCTTGATAACGGCAGAGAAAACAGCTGGTGGCGTAAAGTGGCGAAGGAGTAAAAGGGGGAGCTTGTTGATTTTAAATGTAAATCGATTGAAGAATTGTAAATAAATGTAATTTATAGTCGGTTTTTGATCAAAAATCGACGAATTTGTGGAAAAAAGACAGAAATTTTCAAAAAAACTGAAAAAAATTTCGAAAAAAAGAAAAAAATTTTCAATTTCCTCTTGCGTTATTTATCAAATTGTTTTATAATAATAGCACCGTGGTGGTGAAAAGTGGAGCGAAATGTAGCAAAGTGTTGCAAAAACGTCTTAAAGTTCGGTCGCTCTGCTTTTCGCCGAAGAAAAACACGCCCAAAATTGAGGAAAAGGAGGCAAAGTGATGCTGTCAGGTGAATACAAGCATAATTTAGACCCGAAGAATCGGTTGTTTATTCCCGCAAAGCACCGCGAGGAGCTGGGCGAGAGCTTCGTCGTGGCAAAGAGTATCCGTGAAAAATGCCTCCGCGTGTATTCCATGGAGGAATGGAAGGAATATATCCGCCCCATTGAAGCCTTGGACGGAAAAGATAAAGAGCGCATCGTTCGCGCGCTGAGCAGAAACGCGGCGCAGGTATCTCCCGATGCGCAGGGAAGAATCGTTTTGACCCCCGATCTGATCGGTTATGCCGAGATCGTGAAAAACGCCGTGGTGGTAGGATGCGGCAAATACGCCGAGATCTGGTCCGATGCGAACTACGCGGCAATGGTTGACGAGGAAGATCTGGTGAGCATGAAGGAGCTTTTGGAATCCTACGGACTGTAAGAAAGGGATAGTAGCCGATGAAGATCGAATTTTCTCACCGTTCGGTGCTGCTGGACGAATGTATCGACGGTTTGGCGATCAAGCCCGAGGGGATTTACGTAGACGGAACGGCAGGCGGCGGCGGACACTCCTTTGAGATCGCAAAACGCCTGACTACGGGAAAGCTGATTGCCATCGATCAGGACGCGGCGGCGATCACGGCGGCAAGTGAACGGTTGGCACCTCTTGGTGAGAGAGCCGTGGTGGTTCGCAGTAATTTCTGCGAAATCGCGAGTGTGTGTCGGGAGCTTGGCGTGGAGCAGATCGACGGGTTGCTGTTGGATCTGGGAGTTTCCTCCTATCAGTTGGACACGGCGGAGCGAGGATTTTCCTATCAGGCAGACGCGCCCCTTGATATGCGCATGGATAAAAGACGGAGCTTGACGGCAGCCGAGGTCGTCAACGAATACTCCGAGGAACGGCTCAAAAAGATCCTTTACGAATACGGAGAGGAACGGTACTCGGCGGCAATTGCGGCGGCAATCGTGAGAGAGAGGGAAAAGCACCCCATCGAAAGCACGGCGCAGTTGAGTAATCTGATCAAATACGCGATTCCCCCCGCGGCAAGAGAAGGGGGACATCACCCCGCAAAGCGGAGCTTTCAAGCCATTCGCATTGAGGTGAACGGTGAGCTTGACGTGATCGAGCCCGCGATCCGCGACGCGGTCAGCCTGCTTCGTAAGGGCGGACGGGTGGCGATCATCACCTTCCACTCGTTGGAGGATCGGATCGTCAAGCAGACCTTTGCCGATCTGGTGAGGGGCTGTACTTGCCCGAAGGATTTCCCGATCTGCGTGTGCGGCAATAAGCCGATTCTGAAGCAGGTCAACAAAAAGCCGATCCTGCCTTCGGCAGAGGAGCTTGCGGAAAATCCGCGCTCCAGAAGCGCGAAGCTTCGGGTGGCGCAAAAGCTTTAAGAAAAAAGATTTGATTTTGAAATAGAAAAAATTCCGAAAAACGGAACGGGAGGAAAACATGGCTGTTGACAAAATGAACGATTCTTATAACCGCTGTCTGACAGAGCTTCGCGAGCGCTATCGGTACAGAGGGGTGTCGAACAACGTAAAGACCGAGCTGTTGTTGCAGACGCAAAAAGAAGAGTCCACTCGCGCCATTGCGCCTGAGGCATACGTGCTGTTTGATTCTAACAGCAAAATTGCCGACAGCTATCGCAGCGGAGAGTACAAGGGAAGTAAATACATGACCTCCGACGATTTCGTCCGTTATTTCAAAACCCGTCGAGCATTCTATATGCCCGAGACGGCAAAGGAGCCGACCGTCGAGACAGCGGCGCATAACAGCGCCGTACCCAAGCGGCAAGGGCACGCCGCTACCGGCAAAGGACTGATTCAGTCCGATTCCGGAAAGGAGGGTCATTTAGCACGAACCGCGTCGGCATTGAAGGTTCTCAGAGAAAAGTGGTTTCCCGTTGAGGTCAAGGAAGGACGGGAGGAAGGACAGAAATTTCGCCTTCCCGTATCCGCCATGTCGGGGATCGCGGTGTTCGCGGTTTCTCTTGGCTTGATCGTAGGCGGCTCGGTGATGCTGGGGAACGCTTCGGGTGAGGTGGGTGAGCTGAACAGCACCATCGCGACCTTGGAAGCAAAGCAAAACGAGCTTCAGGGAAAGCTGGATCTGAAATACAACGTAGACGAGATCGAAGAGGACGCGAAAGCCCTTGGAATGATCAAGCGTCAATATGCCGACAATGAATATCTGACGGTTAACGGAGAGGAGCAGATCATTATTTACGAGGATGGCGAATCGGACAAGGTTGGACTTGCGGCGCTTCTTTCATCCTTCGGAATCGAGCTGGATTGACGAATATTACCCCTGCGCTTCTCATATAAATATCTATGCTTGAAACAAGAAAATGAACGGGAAGGAGAAGCACATGGCGAACAGAAGCATCAGCACGGAAGCGGTAAAGCGTTCTACGTGGTTGGGAATTTTGATCTGCGCCGTGTTTGCGATCCTTTTGCTTCGGATCTTGGCGATCCAAACCGTCAATTTCGATAAATATCAATCCAAGGTTCTCGATCAGATCACCACGGAATCGGCAGTGCCTGCCAACCGCGGCAAGATCTACGATCGGAACGGCAACGTTCTTGCCACCAATATCACCACCTACCGCGTGTTTGTCTCTCCTTCGGGAATCAAAAGCGCGCAGGACGATCTGGAGGAAGGCGATACCACCGATTACGCGAAGCTGGTTTCTACGGGTCTTTCCGAGATTCTTGGGGTCAGTTATGACGAGGTACACAAGCAGGTTACCGAATACACCAAATATCTGGACCGAACCATCAAGCGGAAGGTCGATGAGGATACGGCAGACGCCGTCAGAGAATACATCGACGAGCACGATCTGCAAACCATGATCTATCTGGAGGCGCAAAGCACCAGATATTACCCCGGCGGCACCCTCGGCGCGCATATGATCGGGTTTACCAGTAGCGACGGCGAGGGGTTGTACGGTCTTGAATATCAGTACGATGAATATTTGAAGGGTGTTGACGGATACTATATCAAGGCAAGAGATTCTTACGGGAACGAAATGCCTTCCGACTACACCAGTTATATTGAAGCGGTGGACGGATACAATCTGCAAACCACCATTGATACCACCATACAGAGCTTCCTTGAGGAGCAATTGGAGCAAGCGGCGCTGAACGCCGAGGCGCAGAACCGCGCCTGCGGCATCGTGATGGACGTCGAGACGGGAGCGATCCTTGCCATGGCGACCTCGTCTCCTTTTGATCTGAACGATCCGTGGCAGTTGAGCGAGACTGCAAAAAATACGCTTGCGAACAGCGGATACGCGGAGGGCTCGGAGGAATACGCCGACCTGCAACGGACGCTTCTGACCGAGGCTTGGTCCAACAAGGCGGTGACCGAAAGCTATATCCCCGGTTCGACCTTTAAGATCGTAACCTCTGCCATGGCGCTGGAGGAGATCCGCGCGGATATTCCGTCTGCAGTTCATTGCAGCGGCTACAAAAAAGTATTGGGACATACGATTCATTGCCATAAGGTGAACGGACACGGAGATTTGACCTTTGCCGAGGGAATTCAACAATCCTGCAACGTATGGTTTATGACCCTTGGCGAAAAGTTAGGGATCGAAACCTATCAGAAATACGTAAAAGCCTTTGGCTATAAAGAAAAAACGGGGATCGATCTGCCCGGTGAGGGAAGCAGCATTTTCGCTTCGGAAATGACCCAGCTTGACCTTGCGATCTACGCTTTCGGACAGAACTTTAACGTGACCCCCATGCAACAGCTGACGGCAGTTTCCGCCGTGGCAAACGGCGGCTCGCTGATGAAGCCCTATCTTGTGGAAAAGATCACCGATAACGCGGGAAACGTGATCTATCAGCATGAGCTTCAATTGAAGCGAAACGTGGTCAGCGAGGCGGTCTGCCGTGAGCTTGCCGATATTCTTGAGGAAGGCGTGTCGGGAAACGGAGGCGCGAAAAACGCTTACGTGGCGGGTTACCGCGTTGCCGCTAAGACGGGTACTTCCGAAAAGAAGGGCGCGGAATTTGGCGAGGACAACGAGGCATATATTTGTTCCACCGTCGCCTTTGCCCCTGCGGACGATCCCGAGGTTGCTATTATCATCATCGTGGACGAACCGACGAAGGGCGTTCTTTACGGAAGCACGGTTGCCGCCCCTTACGTGGGCGCGGCGCTGGAAAATATTCTTCCTTATATGGGCGTTACGCCGATCTATACCGAGGCGGAGCAAGCCAAGATGGCGGTTCGCGTAGGAAACTATAAGGGAGATACGCTGGCGGATGCCATTGCCGCTGTGGAAGCGCTTGGCTTGCGCTACACGGTGGTTGGAAATACGAACGGTGCAAGCACCGTTACAGCCCAGATGCCTGCGGCAGGCAGTCGTCTGGAAAAAGAATCGGGACGAGTGATCCTCTACGTGGGAGCAGAGACTCCCACCGAAGAAACCGAGGTCCCCGATCTGATCGGCATGAGCGCCGTTCAGGCGAATGCGAAACTGGTCGGATGCGGCTTGAACGTAAGAATTCAAGGGTCATCCAGTAATATATCGGGTACGCAGTCTACGGTCAGCTCCCAGTCCATCGCGGCGGGAACGAAGGTGAAAAAGGGAACGGTCGTTTTACTGACCTTCGGAGCTGATCCCGACGAAAATCCCGATTATGAAAATCCGATAAGATAAAAAACGACGCGAGAGCGCCAAGGAAGTGAAAAAATATTTTTCTTCGGAGGCGCGTATGAAGGTGTCGGAGCTGTTCGGCAGAGCCGGACTGGACTATTCTCCCGAGGTGGGGGACATTGAAGTTGCGAATATCGTCACGGACTCCAAACAAGTTACCGAGGGAAGCTTGTTCTTGTGCATCAAGGGCTTGCATACCGACGGTCACGGGTTCGTGAAGGATGCGATAAATGCCGGAGCCAAGGTTATAGTGACAGAGCAGGTGCGTGAGGCGTGTGTGGGTGGTGCCGCAGCACAAATTGTGCTAAAGAACACGAGAAGGGCTGCTGCTTTGCTCTATAACGCTTGGTACGGTAATCCAACGAAAAAATTAAAGATCATCGGCGTAACGGGAACAAACGGAAAGACCTCGGTCTGCACGCTGCTCTCAGAGCTTTTCGAGGCGGCGGGCTACCGTTGCGGAATCATCGGAACCGTGTGCTGCAAGTCGGCAGACGGTAGGGTTCTTTCTCTCTCTCAAAAGAAAGGGCTTGCCAATATGACTACGCCCGACCCCGAATCGCTTTACGCCATGCTTGCCGAAATGGCGGCGGACGGTGTGGAAATCGTTTTGATGGAGGCAACCTCTCATGCCTTGGCGCTGCACAAGGTTGACGCCATTCGGTTCGATACCGCTGTGTTCACCAATCTGAGTCGTGATCATCTGGATTTTCACGGAGAGATGGATGCCTATTTTGAGGCGAAAAAACGGTTGTTTTCTATGTGCCGACAGGCTGTGATCAACGATGACGATTCCTTCGGTCGGCAATTGCTGAATGAAATATCCTGTCCCGCCGTCACCTATTCGATGGCGGAAGGGGACTATTGCGCTCTTGTTTTGGAGCGAAGGGGTCTCGGTGGCTTTCGGATTCGGATACGAACCCCCAAGGAAGCCTTTGAGACAGACCTGCCTCTCGTGGGAGAGTTTTTCATCAAAAATGCCCTTGCCGCCGCGGCGGTTGCGCTGGAATACGGCGTTTCCTCGGAAACGGTTTGCGCGTGCTTGCGCCAAACGAGGGGCGTTTGCGGAAGAATGGAGCGTCTGACTCTTGAGCCGCCACCGAATTTTACGGTACTGATCGATTACGCTCATACCCCCGATGCCTTGGAAAATCTCCTCAAAAGCGTCAGGGCTTGCCGCGGCGAGGGGGAGCGCATCGTGTTGCTCTTCGGTTGCGGGGGCGAGAGAGATCGAGGCAAGCGCAAGGAGATGGCGATCATCGCGTCCCGACTTGCGGATCGGATCATTCTGACCTCGGACAACAGTCGGGGGGAAGATCCCGAGCAGATTTTTTCGGACGTTCTGAAGGGAATCGATAAGGAAAAAGAATACGTCGTGATCAAGGATCGCCAAGAAGCGATCGCTTACGCGATTGAGAGTGCCCGTGAGGGAGACGCGATCCTTCTTGCGGGAAAGGGGCATGAGACCTACGAGATCAACGGCTCGGGGCGTCACGCCTTTGATGAAAGAGAAATTGTAAGGACGGTCTGGTCGCGCCTTTGGCGCAAAAGGAACGGAACGAAGTAGGAAAGATATCCTCGGATATCGGAAGGGAGAACGGAAATGAAGGTCAACGTAGGATGCAATGGGCTGACGATGACGGAGCTTGCGCAGATCTGTGGCGGTATGCTGTGCTGTGTAGGCGGAGAAGTCAATCGGGATATGCCGTTTCGTTACGTCTGTACCGACTCGCGCGAGGCAGAGGCAGGCTCTCTGTTCGTGGCGCTGGGCGGTGAGAGAGTAGACGGACACGATTATATCGGCGCGGCGGTTTCTTCGGGTAACGAATGCGTGCTTTGCGAAAGAATCCCCGAGATCAGTGATCAGAAATACGTTGCCGTTGTCGTGGACGATTCTCTCAAGGCGATCGGTGAGCTTGCCAAGGCGTACGATCGTCGTCTGAATCACAGAAAGGTTGCCATTACGGGAAGCGTGGGTAAGACCACCACGAAGGAATTCGTGGCGGCGGTGCTTGCCGAGGGCTTCCGCGTGCATAAGACCGAAGGGAACTATAACAGTACCTTGGGTATGCCCCTTTCTTTGCTTTCCATGCAGAACGATACCGAGGTTTCGGTTCTGGAAATGGGTATGAGCAATTTTGGTGAGATCGAGTATATGTCTCGGATCGCCGAGCCGGATATCGCCATCGTTACGAATATTGGTTCTTCTCATATGGAGTATCTGGGAAGCCGAGAGAATATTTGTCACGCGAAGATGGAGATCGTCAAGGGCTTGAAAGCCGGCGGTACGCTGTTGCTCAACGGCGACGAGCCGATGCTTCGGGCGTATCTGACCCCCGGCGTTCGTCCCATTTTCGTGGGCATTCAGTCCGAGTGCGATTTTCAGGCGGTCAATATCCGCGAGGGAATCGGCAGAACGGTGTTTGACGTTCGCTACGGCGGCAAGACCGTGCACAACGTGGTGATTCCCACCATGGGATGGCATAACGTATACGCGGCGCTGTTCGCTTATGCGGTGGGAGTTCGCATGAATCTGGAGGATCAGTGCATCATCGACGGCTTGAACCGTTACAGGCCCGTCGGTATGAGACAAAATATTTACAACATCGGTGAGATCACTGTGATTGAGGATTGCTACAACGCAAGTCCCGAATCCATGCGCGCCGCAATCAACGTACTGGAGAGCCTTTCGGGGCAGATGCAGTCGGGAAGAATGGCGGCGGTATTGGGAGATATGTATGAGCTTGGCGAGGAAGGCGCCCGTTTCCACGAGGAGATCGGACTCTATTTCGCAAAGCGGGGTGGCTCGATGCTGTATACCTTCGGCCAGGCGGCAGAGCAAATTGCCGTGGGCGCGATTCTCGGCGGCATGGATCCCGAGAGGATCTATCGCAACGGTGACACGAAAAATCCGCAATTGAGTGGTGAGATGCTGCTTCATTCCTTGCGGGCAGGCGATGCTTTGCTGGTAAAGGCAAGCAGAGGCGCGGCGGCGGAACGCATATTGAATTATTTAAAGGAAAACGCGGATCGCTTACAGAAGTAAGCAGGGAAGAAGTGAGGGAGAACAATGGGTGAGTTATGGATTGAATTCGGCGCGGTATTTGGAGTTTCTTTCGTGCTGACTGCCATACTCACCCGTTTTATCATTCCCATTCTGAAAGGAAAAAAGGCGGGACAGCACATTCTTGAGATCGGACCGAGATGGCACGCATCCAAGGAAGGAACGCCTACCATGGGAGGAATCGCCTTTATTATGGCGATCCTGCTCTCCTTGACGGGCGTGGCGATCTTTTACGCCACCAAGGGCAAGCAGAAGGAGCTGATCCCTCTTGCCTTGACCATGGCGCTTGCCGTCATGAACGGCATGGTCGGCTTTGTGGACGATTTCTGCAAGCTGATGAAAAAGCAGAATCAGGGACTCAAGGCGTATCAGAAGTTTGTCTTGCAGGTATTGGCGGCGCTGGTCTACGTATTTCTCCTGAATCGGCTTGGCTATATCGATACCTCGGTTCATATTCCTTTTACCGAGCGTTCGGTGGAGCTTGGGGTGGTTTATTATCTGTTTTCCGTTTTCGTGATCGTCGGCATGGTCAACAGCGTGAATCTGACCGACGGCATCGACGGCTTGGCGGGAACGGTTACCCTCGTGGTGTTTACCTTCTTTGCCTTCGTTGGAATTCAGTATATGCATTCCTCGCTGACCTTGATCTCCGCGGCGCTGATGGGCGGTATGCTCGGCTTTTTGCTGTACAATCTTCACCCCGCCAAGGTGTTTATGGGAGATACGGGATCGCTCTTTCTTGGCGGCGCGGTAACGGGCGCGGCGTTTCTTTTGAACGAGCCGATGATCGTATTCATAGTGGGCGGAATGTACGCCGTGGAGTCGGTTTCGGTGATCTTGCAGGTGGGAAGCTTCAAGCTTCGCAACAAGCGGATCTTCAAGATGGCGCCGATCCACCATCATTTTGAAAAATGCGGCTGGAAGGAAGGCAAGATCGTTACGGTATTTGGATTGATCACCGCAGCGCTTTGCGTGCTTGCCTGGTTCGGCTTATAAAATAAAAACGGGGAGGTATCTGGTTTTGAAGGAAACGAAAAAGGATCAACAACGGAATCTGCCCGTTCAAAAAAAAGATGATCATTCGCTGACGGGAAAGCTCACCGAGCTTCGCAAAAAGCAGGAAACCAAACGGATCGAAAATGACGTAGTTTTTCGGGAGCCGCTGACCCCCGCGCCTCCCGTGGACGAAACCGCGCCTCTCTCTAAGGGGAGCATCGATATGTGGTTTCTTCTTTGGGCAATGCTTTTGGTTTGCTTCGGGGCGGTGATGTCTTATAGCGCCAGCGCGGTATATGCCCAGAGGGAATATGACAGCGCTACGTATTATTTGTGGAGATATATTTTGTTTGCTGTCATTGCCACGGTCATTACCGTGCTTTTTGTCGTTTACGCCCGCCCGTGGTTTTGGCGTGTATTTGGCGTAGGCGCGTATGCGGTGTCGATTTTTCTTCTCCTTTTGGTGTTGGTGATCGGCGCGGCAGAGGGTGTGGCACAGCGTTGGATCGACCTTGGATTTGTGACGTTGCAACCTTCTGAGATCGCCAAGCCGGCGGTGGTCATGATGCTTGCGCTGTATATGTCCAAATATGAAAAGCCGATCTCCAGTCCCGCAAAATTCAGTGGAAACTTCAAGCACGGCTTTGTGATTCCCATGTGTATCATTGGCTTGATCTGCGGTCTTGTCGCCTTGGAGAGACACATTTCGGGCTTGATGATCATCGGTATGCTGGGAGTCGCGGTTATGTTCCTTGGGGGAACACGCATGAAGTATCTCGCCATGTTCTTGGGTCTTATCGCTGTGGCGGGCGTCGGACTGATTGCCGTTTCGAGCTACGCGCAGGACCGCGTCATGAGCTGGATCAATCTGGAAAGCGATCCCTTGGGATCGGGCTGGCAGACCCTTCAGGGACTTTACGCCATTGGATCGGGTGGCTTTTTCGGACTGGGGCTTGGCTTTAGCCGTCAGAAATACGGCTACGTTTCCCAGCCTCAAAACGACTTTATTTTCACCATCATCTGCGAGGAGCTTGGCTTTTTAGGGGCGTTTCTCGTGGTGCTTCTGTTTGCGATGCTGATCTGGAGAGGCATTCGGATCGGTCAGCGCGCCCCCGATAAATTCAGCGCCCTCGTGGTGTGGGGACTGACCTTTAAGATCGCTCTGCAGGTAGCGATGAATATTGCGGTGGTCACGAATATGATGCCCAATACGGGAATTTCCTTGCCCTTCTTCAGCACGGGCGGGTCGTCCCTGATGCTGCAGATCTTTGAGATCGGGATCATTCTTTCAATTTCCCGATTCTCAACTCAGAAAAAATAACGTGAGAAAGGACTTGTGAAGCAACGCTTCCGAGAAATCCATATGAGAGTTTTGCTGACGGGCGGCGGAACGGGGGGACACGTATATCCCGCTCTTGCCATTGCCGATATGATAAAAATGAATCACCCCGATGCCGAGATCGCTTTCGTGGGAACAAAGCGGGGGATCGAAAACAAGCTGATCCCCGCGGCGGGCTATTCCTTGTATCATATTGAGATTCAGGGAATTCGGCGTTCTTTGTCTCCCGCCAATCTCAAAACGGCGTATCTGGTAGCCACCTCTCCTCGAAAGGCAAAAAAGCTGATCGAGGAATTCAAGCCCGATCTGGTGATCGGTACGGGTGGCTACGTTTGTTGGCCCTTGCTTCGGGCGGCAAGCACGATGGGCGTGCCTTCCATGGTGCACGAATCCAACGCCCTGCCCGGTGTGGCGGTTCGTCAGGTCCAGAAGCGTGTGGACGTGATCCTTACGAATTTTGAGGAAACGGCAAAGCTACTCAAGGCAAAGGATCGGGTCGTGAACGTGGGCAATCCTTTGCGAAAGAGCTGCGGTACGATCTCCCGAGAAGAGGCAAGGAAAAAACTGGGGATTCCCGCGGAGAAACGCTTTGTGATTCTTTCCTTTGGCGGAAGCCTTGGCGCGCCGAGGCTGAACGAGGCGGCGATCGACGTGATGCGAGATTACGTGAGAAGCCGTGAGGACGTGTTGCATATCCATTCGGGCGGAAGCAGACAGTATGAGAACGCCAAGGCGTTGTTTGATTCTTACGGATTGAGTGAGGATCGCGGTTGTGTGTTGAAGGACTATATTTACGATATGCCCACCTATATGGCGGCGGCGGATCTGGTGATCTGTCGGGCAGGCGCGATGACACTGACCGAGCTTGCCATGATGGGAAAGCCCGCGATTCTGATCCCGTCTCCTAACGTGACGGACAATCATCAGTATAAAAACGCAAAGGTACTGGCAGACGGTGAGGGCGCGATCTTGCTTGAGGAGAAGGATCTGACGGCAGAGAGCATTTGCGATGCTGTGCGCCTTGTGGCGGAGAACGAGGCGCTTCGGAAACGAATGAGCGAAGCGGTCCGCCGATTCGCGCGAGCCGATGCGGGACGGAGAATTTACGAGGAGATTATCACGTTGTTAAAAAAATAGGATCGATTGGAAAGGAGGACCGCGATGAAGGGCAGGCGAAAGCAGAAGCGAGTGATATACGTCAACGTGCGAAAGCTGACGCTGTTTTGCGTGACGGTAGCCATGTGCCTTGTGGCGGTCCTTTCCGTGGGACTGCTTGTCCGCCGTTTTATGAAGGTGACCGAGTTTTCCGTTACGGGTATTTCCATGTACGATCGGGAAATGCTGATCAATGCCTCGGGTGTCAAACGAGGGGACTTCCTTTATTCCTTGGATCGCAAGGCGATCGAGGAGCGAATTCTGGCAGAATGTCCGTATCTTGAGGAGGTAGAGGTAAAAGCTAAATTTCCAACCACGCTTCATATCAATGCGGAAGGGAAAAGCGGGCAGTGGTATATTGAGCTTTCGGGCAGTCGGTATGCTTTGGACGGCAATCTTTGCGTCATTGCCGAAACGACGAAAACCGAGGGAATGACCAAGCTGATTCTTCCCAATCTAAAAAGTGTAATGATGGGGAAGGTGCCCGAATTCGGGGAAAGCGAGACCGAGCGAAAGAAAACCCTTGAGGTGATCTCCGCCATTCGGACGACGACCTTTAAGAGTAGACTGACCGAGGTGAATCTCAGCAGCCGATGGGATATCCGTATCGTGGCGGACGGCTGTTTTTGGGTATATCTTCACGATATGAGTGATTTTGAAGCCAAACTGAAGGCGGTGGAATCGGTGCTGAATTCCGATCGTCTGAAGGGATTCGCAGGCGCTGAGATCGACGCTTCCGATCCGGGAAGCATCGGTGTGATCCCCATCCGTCAAACCGAGGAAACGGGAGCTTGATAGAGAACGGCTTCTCCAAGATGCCACACAAGATGTTGTGGTTGCAAAAAAAGCAGACCGCAAAATGTCGGATTTGAGCCAAAAACTCAGCCGACATTTTTCTTTTTTCGCTTTTTTTCGAAAATCGTCAAAAAAAATGTAAAAATATCATGAAAATTTCAAAAAAACACTTGCAAAATTCCTCAAAATATATTATCATATATATGTGATATATTTATAAATTGGCGTTTTGTTTTTCGTTCGCGGAAAAACGAAAGTCAGGAAGCTTTGAAAAAATTTTTGGAGGATAAAAAAATGACCTTTGAACGCGATGACAGCCGTGAGAACGGCGTGTGCATTAAGGTAGTCGGTGTAGGAGGAGGCGGAAACAATGCGGTCAACCGCATGATCACTTCCGGCGTGCAGGGAGTGGAGTTCGTTTCCATTAACACGGACAGACAGGCACTGAAAAATTCTCTTGCTCCCACTCAGATCGTAATCGGCGAAAAGATCACCAGAGGCTTTGGCGCGGGCGCAAATCCCGATATCGGTGAAAGAAGCGCGGAGGAGTCCATTGACGAGATCAAGTCGATCCTCTCGGGCGCGGATATGGTGTTTATTACCGCAGGTATGGGCGGCGGAACGGGAACGGGTGCTGCTCCCGTGGTCGCGAGAGTGGCGCACGATATGGATATTCTGACCGTAGGCGTGGTGACCAAGCCCTTCGCCTTTGAGTCCCATCGCAGAATGGATCAGGCGCTGGCAGGTATTGAGGAGTTGAGCCAATACGTGGATTCGCTGATCGTGATCCCCAACGAAAGACTGCGTTTGGTATCCGATACCAGAATCACGCTCTTTAACGCCTTTGCCGCCGCAGACGACGTGCTTCGCCGCGCGGTACAGAGCATTTGTGAGCTGATCAACGTAACGGGCTTTATCAATCTGGACTTTGCTGACGTTACCTCCGTCATGACTCGTTCGGGTCTTGCGCATATGGGTATCGGAAGCGCGACGGGCAAGGATAAGGCGGAAAACGCCGCAAAGATGGCGATCTCCAGCCCGTTGCTTGAAACCTCGATCAAGGGCGCTACGGGCGTTGTGATCAGTATTTCGGCTTCTCCCGACGTGGGTCTGGAGGACATCGATCTGGCATCTACCATGATCACTGACGAGTGTAATCCCGACGCTAACGTGATTTGGGGCGTTGCCTTTGATCCCGAGCTGGAGGACGAGATGAGAATTACCATTATCTCCACCGGCTTTACCAAGGAATCCAACGCGGCAGCCGAGGAAAAGAAGGAGGACGCGGAGAGCGCGGAGGGAGAAGAAGCAACCGAAGCGAAGGAAGCGGAAGCCCCCAAGGCAGCTCCCAAGAAGAATACGGGCGAGTTGGATCTGGACGACCTCTTTGGCGGTTTGTTCAACTGATCGTACACTGACAACAATCGAACACAGTAGGATATAAAAAAGAAACGACGTGCCGCTTTCCCGATGGGACGGTATGGAATACAGGAGGATTTGAAATGACTTTTGCACACGACGATGCTTTTGAATACGGCGTCAATATTAAGGTGGTTGGCGTAGGCGGCGGCGGAAACAACGCCATCAACCGCATGATCGCGTCAGGCGTAAAGGGTGTTGATTTTATCGCTATCAATACCGATAAGCAGGCACTGAAAAAATGTACGGCTCCCAACCAGTTGGTCATTGGCGAAAAGATCACCAACGGCTTTGGTGCAGGCTCCAATCCCGAGATCGGAGAAAGAGCTGCGGAGGAAGCGGTTAACGAGATCAAAAAGCTTCTGTCGGGCGCGGATATGGCGTTTATCACCGCGGGTATGGGCGGTGGAACGGGAACAGGCGCGGCTCCCGTGGTGGCGAGGATCGCCAACGAAATGGATATTTTGACCGTTGGTGTGGTCACGACTCCCTTTAAGTTTGAGGGCGGCAGAAAAATGGATCGCGCGCAAGAGGGAATCGCGGAGATCGCTCAGTACGTAGACTCGCTGGTGGTGATCCCCAACGAGAGACTGAAGATGGTTACCGATACCCGTATTACGCTGGTCAACGCTTTTACCGAGGCGGACGAGGTGCTTCGTCGCGCGGTGCAGAGTATTTCCGATCTGATCAATATTCCCGGATTCATCAATATTGACTTTGCGGACGTTACGTCCATCATTGCGCACTCGGGCGTGGCTTACATGGGTATGGGAAGCGCAACCGGCAAGGACAAGGCAAAGATTGCAGCCAATATGGCGATCTCCAGTCCGTTGCTCGAGACCTCCATCAAGGGCGCAAAGGGTGTGATCATCAGCATTTCCGCATCGGCAGACGTTGGTCTGGAGGATGTGGATCTGGCTTCTACCATGATCTCCGAAAGCTGCAATCCCGATGCCAGCGTGATCTGGGGCGTTGCCTTTGATCCGAATCTGGAGGACGAGATGCGTATTACCATCGTTGCCGCAGGCTTTGATCAGGAAGGTGAGACTCTTGACGTGGAAGCCTTGGAAGAAGCTGCCGAGGATGTGGCAGAGGAAGCTCCCAAAAAGTCGGGAGACGCCATTGACGATTTCTTTGATAATCTTTGATCAAAATAAAGGCTTACCGTCTTGTGTGACATCGTCATACAAGACGGTGTCTTTTTATGGGAAGCTTGTTTTATTGGTTGGAGTTCTTTTTCTGTTTTGAAAAATCAAATTCTATAAAAACGATATTTTTGTTGACAAAAAATATAGAATATGGTACAATGGACTCGGATAAATACGTTCGTTCCATGTAGTGCGCGAACCGATTGTGAAAAGAGAAAAAAGAATGAAAGCTTTTTTAAAACCGTTTCTCACGGTGATGCTGGTTCTTTGCCTGATTTTGGCAATGGTTGCTTGCGGAGATCAAGAAGGCAAAGTCGGCGATGCGGCTGACGATACCGATGCCGTTGCGATCGAAGGAGGCGAGACTTCCGAGAAAGAGGAGACTTCCTCCAAGAAGCAGGAAGCCCTTCCCAACCTGAAGGATGGCGGTAGTCTGACCGAGACAGGTTGGTCCGGTATGGCTACGGAGTTCGATGCTCCGACCACGTAAAAGCTGAGGATTGCTCCTCGGCTTTTTTCTTTTGATCGGATTGCTTGAGAATTGCGGCAGAGGGGAAGAAAACTTTCGAAAATCCCCCTCAAAGAATGGGATTTTCATTGACAAAACCGTAAAATTGGTGTATAATAAATATAACTGTACTTTAAAAAAAGATGTAGGATTTGGAGGGCTGCGGTTTGTCTTATCGATCGGATATGGAGGCGTTTGCGCGGGAGGCGCAAAAGCGGAAAAAACTGGTTGGTTGGGTCTTGAAAATCACGATTTTGGTTTTGGCGGCAACGGTTTTGGTTGCTGCTGTCGGTATCGGTATTACCTTGGCGCAAGGGGGCTTCGGCGGTGACGACGAGTCGGGCGATGATACGAAAAAGCCCGTGATCCGAGGACCCGAAGGAAATACACAGATCGTATATACGGGAGATAATATTTCCTACAAAAGCTTTGTTCAGGTGAACGATGATGGCGGGCAATGCGACTTGTCGGTTGAAATTTTTGATTCCGACAACAAAAGGATTGATGCCATTGATTCGGGCAAGCTTGGGACGTACACGGTAAAATATACCGCTACCGACGCGGCAGGGAACAAGAGCACCTACGTGCTGACTGTCATCGTCAAGAACGGTGAGTATTCCGAACAGAAGCTGATGACGTTGGTGGAAGCCAAGGCGAAGGAATTGGGAATCACGAAGGATATGAGTAAGGAAACGCAGGTTCGCAAGATATATGCCTTTGTCCATAGCTGGGTACAATGGGGATCGGACGAATCTCAGGTTTCGAAGATCTACACGGCGCTTTATCCCGAAGCCGAGAAATTTAGCCGTAGCACGTGGAAAGAGGACTGGGTTGCGGAAGCAATTTTATCGTTTGCGAAACGGGACGGCGACTGTTATTCCTACTATTCACTGTCCAAAGCTTTCTTTGAATATTTTGAAATTGAAAATCTTGGGATTATGCGTTCCGAGGATTCGAAAGAGAAGGGAACGCACTTTTGGAACGTGGTCAATATCGGGACTAAGGAGAATCCTCAATGGTATTATTACGACGCTACCGAATTGGCAGGGGAATTTTCCGATGGAAAGGATAATGGTTGTTTGATGACGGAAAAAAAGCTGAACAGCTATATTACTTCTGATGGCAGAGCCGATAATGAATTTTACAAATTTGAAAAATGGAACGGTTTCCCAACCATTTCCGACAAAGAACTGAACTGATTTGGAGACGATCATGCAAAAAAATATTCTCACCTATCTGGAGAATACCGCGGCGCGGCTACCCGATAAGCTCGCCTTTTCCACGGGAAAGGAGGGAATGACCTTTTCCGAGGTGCAACGGGGGGCGGCGGCAATCGGCACGTTTCTTGCGAAGGAAGGGCTATACGGCGAGCCTGTCGTGATCTTTATGGACAAGCATCCCCGTACCGTGACGGCATTTTTCGGCGTGATCTACGCAGGCTGCTTTTACGTTTGTCTGGACGAAAAAATGCCCGAGGCGCGAATGCGCTCGATTTTGGAGACCTTGCGTCCGAGAGCTATGATCAGCGACTCGAAAAACCTCAAAAAGGCGCAAGCCTTGGGTGTGGAGCGCGTATGGTTGTACGACGACTTGGCGGCAAGCGAGATTGAATCGGCGCTTCTCGGCTCGATTCGGAGACGGCAATGCGATACCGACCCGATCTACGTGGTCTTTACCTCGGGATCGACGGGCGTGCCCAAGGGCGTGGTGGCGTGCCACCGTTCGGTGATCGACTATACCGAGACGCTGTCGGTGGCGTTGGAGTTTTCCGAGGAGACGGTGTTTGCCAATCAGACCCCGCTGTATTTTGACGCGCCTCTCAAGGAGATCATGCCTACCTTGAAGTTTGGCGCGACCACCTATTTCGTACCCAAAATGCTGTTTTCTTTTCCCGTTCGACTCATCGAATATTTGAACGAGTATCGGATCAATACCATTTGTTGGGTGGTTTCCGCGCTGATTCAGATTTCTTCTCTGGGCGCGTTTGACGCCATACTTCCCAAATACTTGACGAAGGTCGCCTTTGGCAGCGAGGTCTTTCCGAGAAAGCAGTACGATCTGTGGAGAGCCGCCTTGCCCGAGGCAAGCTTTTATAATCTCTACGGTCCTACCGAAGCCACGGGAATGTCCTGTTATTGGAAGGCGGACCGCGTCCTTGCCGAGGACGAGCCGATCCCCGTGGGCGTACCCTTTGACAATACCGATATTCTGCTTCTGACCGAGGAAGGCAAGCGAGCCGCCGCGGGGGAGGAAGGGGAGATCTGTATGCGGGGCACGTGTCTGACCATGGGATATTATAACAATCCCGAAAAGACGGCGGAGGCGTTCGTGCAAAATCCGCTGAACCCCTATTATCCCGAGCTGATCTACCGCACGGGAGACGTGGGGCGGTATAATTCGTACGGTGAGCTGGTGTTCGTTTGCCGCAAGGATTCTCAGATCAAGCATATGGGTCATCGGATCGAGCTTGGGGAGATCGAGGCGGCGGCGTTGCGATGCGATGGAGTCAGCCGCGCTTGCTCCGTGTATGACGCAGATGCCAAACGAATCGTTTTGTACTATGTGGGCGATGGGGAAGAACAGGCTCTGCTTCGCGCCCTTGGCGAATATTTGCCTCGGTATATGCTTCCCACCGTACTCAAACGGCTGGAAGCGATGCCATTGACCGACAACGGAAAGCTTGACCGAAGAACCCTCAAGGAGAGGGCAACTCAACTGTAAAAAAGGAGTAAAACAAGATGGAACGATTGCTTGCGATTCTTTCCGACCTGCACCCCGACGTGGATTTTGCTACGGCGGAGGATCTGGTAGACGACGGAATCTTGGATTCCTTGGATATTGTGACGCTGGTCACCGAGATCAACGGAGAATTTGACGTGACGATCCCCGCAGAGGAGATCGTGCCCGAAAACTTCAATTCTGCGGCGGCGTTGATGGCGTTGATCGAAAAGCTGGACGAAGAATAAGGCGCGGAGGAAGGAATGCTGTTCACATCCTACGGCTTTATCGCCTTTCTTGCCCTTGTGTTCCTTGCCTATTATCTTGTGCCGAAGCGGTGGCAATGGGGCTTGCTTCTTGCGGCAAGCTACGCATTTTATTGCTTTGCGGGCTGGGAGTGCCTGATCTTTATTCTCGTCACCACCCTTTCCGCTTACGGTATCGCAAGGGCAATGGGCTATGCTGCCGCCAAAGAGGAGGCGTATCTTGCCCTGCATCGCGAGGAGATGGAGAAGGACGCGCGGAAGAAATACCGCGCCGCCGAGAAGAAAAAGCGATTTCGGATCTTGCTTGCGGGACTCGTGCTGAATTTCGGCGTGCTTGCCGTCCTGAAATATACGGGCTTTGTGGTGTTTAACCTTAACTCGTGGTTCTCCTTCGGTGAGAACGGCTTGGCGATTCCCGATCTGCTTTTGCCCATGGGCATCTCCTTCTATACCTTCCAGACCATGGGGTATCTGATCGACGTGTACCGCGGCAAAACGACAGTGGAGAAAAATCCCGCCCGACTTGCGTTGTTCGTGTCCTTCTTTCCGCAGCTGGTGCAAGGACCGATCTCGCGTCATAGTGATCTGGCAAGCCAGTTATATACGCCTCATTCCTTTGATCGTCGCGGCTTTACCTTTGGCGTACAGAGGATTCTTTGGGGATATTTCAAAAAGCTGGTGATCGCGGATCGTGTGCTGATCGCCATGCGGACTCTGCTTGACGAGCCGGAGCAGTATCGGGGCGCGTACGTCGCGCTTTTGATCCTTTTGTATTCAATTCAGATCTACGCCGATTTTACGGGTGGGATCGATATTACCATTGGCGTTGCCGAAGCCCTCGGCATTCGCTTGACGGAAAACTTTGAGCGTCCCTTTTCGTCGAGGTCCACCAAGGAATATTGGCGGCGTTGGCACATTACCATGGGGACGTGGTTTACCGATTACGTATTTTATCCTGTCTCGGTCTGCAAGCCGATGATGAAGCTCTCCAAGTGGAGCAGAAAGACCCTGGGCAACAACGTGGGCAAACGTGTCCCCGTGTATCTGGCGACGGTTCTGACTTGGTTTTTGACGGGACTTTGGCACGGCGCGGGGTGGAATTTCATCGTTTGGGGCCTGCTCAACTGCTTGGTGATTTTAATCTCCCAAGAATTAGAGCCGATTTACGCTCGCTTTCACGGTCGCTTTCCTCGCCTGACCTCCTCTTGGGGGTATGGCAAATTTATGGCGATCCGCACGTTTCTTTTGATGGGACTGATCCGTTCCTTGGACTGCTACCGCGACGTGGGGACGACCTTCCGTCTGTGGGGCAGTATGGTGACGACGTGGAATTGGGGCGAGCTTGGCGAAGGAATATTTTCTCTGGGACTGAACGCTGTGGACTTCTTGATCGTGCTTGGCGGCTGTGGCGTGGTTGCTATCGTCAGCTCCTTGTCCGCAAAGCGGTCGGTCAGAGAACGGCTGTATGATCGTCCCGTCCTTTCGTGGACACTTTGCGGCGTGCTGTTTTTGACGATCCTTTTGCTTGGCGCGTACGGAATCGGTTACGATGCCTCTCAATTTATCTATAACCAATTTTAAGTGGAAGAAAAAACATGAAAAAAAGAATTCTGATCGCAGTCTGCGCGCTTTTGGCAATGGCGATCCTATTGGGGCTTTTACAAGCCTTGTTGATGCCAAAATATCGGACCAATCCCGAAGGGGCGTTGATCGGAGAATATTACGCGGAATCGGGTGGACACGACGTGATCTTCGTTGGAGATTGCGAGGTGTATGAAAGCTTTATTCCCGCGGTGCTATGGAAGGAATACGGTATTTCCTCCTACGTCCGCGGAAGCGCCCAGCAGCTGGTTTGGCAATCCTATTATTTATTGGAAGAAACCTTTCGCTACGAGAAGCCCCGTGCGGTGGTGTTCAACGTGCTTTCTCTCAAATACGGAACACCTCAAAGCGAGGCGTTTAACCGCATGACGCTGGACGGCATGAAGTGGTCAACCTCCAAGGTCTCGGCGATTCTTGCCTCAATGACCGAGGAAGAAAGCTTCGTGGAATACGTTTTTCCCCTCTTGCGGTTTCATTCCCGCATTACGTCCTTGACGGCGGATGATTTTCGATACGCCTTTTCCGCCCCTGCGGTGTCCCTGTGCGGATATTTGATGCAGACGGGAGTCAAGCCCATGAGCGAGGAGCTTGCTTCCTTAGAAGGTCCGAGACTGTCGGATTACACGCTGCCAAAGACGGCAATGGACTATTTGGAGAAGATGCGAGTCCTTTGTGAGGAAAACGGGTGCGAGCTGATCTTGGTCAAGTCTCCAACCAACTCGTGGGGATACTGGTGGTACGATCAATGGGAAGAACAGATCGTGGAATACGCCGCAAATCACGGCTTGACTTATTATAATTTGATCCCGCTTTGCGAGGAGATCGGTATCGATTGGAGCAAGGACACGTATGACGAAGGCGTACATCTGAACGTGTACGGGGCGGAAAAGACGTCTCGCTACTTTGGCAAGCTGCTGACCGAACAACACGGAATCCTTGATCGGAGAAATGAATCGGCGCTTGCTTCCCGTTGGACGGAGCGCGTGACGGCGTATGAGACACAGAAAAAAATCATGGAAGAAGGGAACGAAAGATGAAAAAAACGGCAAAACGAATCTTGGCGATGATATTGATGCTTCTCTTGGCGATGAGCGTGATGGCTTGCGGCAAGAAGGAAAGTGGCGACGAGAACGAAACGAAGGGAACACAGAAGGGCTTTGCTATCCAAATTGACGGCGTGACGATCCGACTCGGAGAGCAAGCGGAGAAGACTCTCACTGCTCTGAGAACACCGCTTTCTCAAAACGAGCTATTTGACTGCGGCGCGGGAAATTCCCGTATGCTGTATCGGTATGCTTCCTTTGATCTATATACCATGAAATCGGGAGAGACCGAGGTGATCGATCAGATTGAGGTCAAGGACGACTTCTGCGAGACCGAAAAGGGGCTTTGCATTGGCGCGGAGGAATCGGCAGTCGTGGCGGCGTATGGAGAGGCAACGCGCAAGGGCGAGGGAAGTCTGACCTACGTTTCGGGCAATCAAGAGCTGACCTTTGACGTGGAAAACGGACAGGTGGTTGGCATTGGCTTGCTTCGTGTGACACAATAAAACAGAAGAAAAACGGCAGAAGCTCGGGGTGAAACCCGAGCTTCTGCCGTATGCGCGTTGCTTTTTTTGGAAATAATAGTGTTATGCGACGGAAATTAGCACTGTTCACAAATATTTAATAAAAAAATTTGAAAAAGCTCTTGACAAAACGCCGAAAAAGTGTTAAATTATATACGTAAGTTAGCACTCAAACAAAAAGAGTGCTAAAATCAAAGAATCCGAGCAGAGAGGAGGAAAGCGATTGAGTACCAAATACCCTGAGCTGAGCGAACGGAAGCGGCAAATTCTGAAGGCGCTGGTTGAGGCGCACATTGAAGGCGGAGAGCCTGTTGGTTCTAAGTATATCGTACAAAACAATCTGTTGTCCTGCTCCTCCGCAACCATCCGAAACGAGATGGCGGATTTGGAGCAGATGGGATATCTGGTTCAGCCTCACACTTCGGCAGGGAGAGTGCCAAGTGAGATGGGATATCGCTTTTACGTAGACTCTCTCGTGGAGCAATACGCAAAGACTACCCACGAGGTCGTTCAGATCAACCAATTGCTCAAAGCAAAAATGGCGGAGATCGATCAGATCTTGGAAACGGCTTCCCGTTTGGCATCCAGCATGACTAACTATACGGGAATTGCCATCAAGCCAAAGGCTTCCTCGGTGACCATGTCGAAATTTGAGCTGGTTTCCATTGATGCCAATCATTTCGCCATGGTGATGATCACCTCGGGAGGGGCGGTGAAAACCAAAAAGATCAAAACCCTCGGACGGGTGGAAGGAGAGTCCTTGCGGCGACTCGCGGAGCTTTTAAATGAAAACCTTTGCGGTCTGTCTGCGGATATGATCACGCTTCCCATCATCATGGAGCTGGAAAACGCCATGGGAGATGGGTCGCATCTGGTCAATCCCACCGTCAAATGCGTCTGGGAGGTTATGAGCGAGCTGGACGGCGGTGAGATGCGTTTGTCGGGACTGAACCACCTGCTGAAATATCCCGAGTATTCGGATTCCCAGCAGTTTGGTCAGCTTTTGGGAACGCTGGAGAATCAGGACGAGATTTTGGAGCTGGTATCGGGAAGTGAAACCGACGATATCAACGTGCTGATCGGTTCGGAAAGCCCCGTGAAGGTTATGAACAATTCGTCCTTGGTGTTCAAGCCCATCAAGAAAAACGGCAAGACCGTGGGGGTGATCGGTGTCCTCGGACCCAGACGAATGAATTACAGGCAGGTACTGCAAACCATCGAGGAGATCACGGGCAGTATCGCGGGAATGCTTGACAGCGAGCAGCCTGCCAAACTAACAGGAAAGGAAGAGGATCATGGAGGATAAGAACAATCCAACGGAAGAAGCCGTTGATACGGAACAGACGGCGGAGCAGACCGTAGGGAATACGGAAAATCAAGAAGAAGCCACCGAGTGCGCCGAGGAATCCTACGGGGAAGAAAAGGCGAGCCGCGGTGAAAAAAAGAAGCAAAAAAAGACGGAAGCGGAGCTGAATGAGGTCAAAAAGAGCTTGGAGAAGAAGGAAGCCGAGCTTGCCGAACTCAATGACAAATACACCAGACTCTTTGCGGAATACGAGAACTTCCGTAAGCGTACCGCAAAGGAAAGAGAAAGCATTTACGCAGACGCGGTCTGCGACGCGCTGACACAGATCCTTCCCGTACTGGACAATCTGGAACGGGCGGCGCAGTACAATACCGAGGACGTGGCGGAAACCCAAATGGGAAAAGGCTTGGAGCTGACGTTGAAGAGCTTCGTGGAAACACTTGCAAAGCTGGGTGTCTCTGAGATCGAGGCGCAAGGAAAGCCCTTTGATCCCAACGTTCACAATGCGGTGATGCACGTCGAGGACGAGAGCGTAGGCGAAAATCAGATCGTAGAGGTCTTTATGAAGGGCTACGCCAAGGGGGAGAAGGTACTTCGTCACTCCATGGTCAAGGTAGCCAATTGATCAAAGTTAGTAATCCACTAAAAAATAAAACAGAAAATCATCCCAAAGGAGGAAAGAAAAATGGGAAAAATTATTGGAATAGATTTAGGAACGACAAACTCTTGCGTAGCAGTATTTGAGGGCGGTGAGCCCATCGTGATCCCCAATCCCGAAGGCGCGCGTACCACGCCTTCCGTGGTAGCGTTCACCAAGACGGGGGAGAGAATGGTCGGTCAGGTGGCAAAGCGTCAGGCAATTACCAATCCCGACCGTACGGTCATCAGTATCAAGCGTGAAATGGGTACGGCGTACAAGAAGGAGATCGACGGCAAGGGCTATGCGCCTCAGGAGTTGTCTGCCATGATCCTGCAGAAGCTGAAGGCGGATGCGGAAGCATATCTGGGTACGTCTGTCAATCAGGCGGTCATTACCGTTCCCGCATACTTCTCCGACGCCCAGAGACAGGCAACCAAGGACGCGGGTAAGATCGCGGGTCTTGAGGTTCTTCGTATCATTAACGAGCCTACCGCGGCAGCATTGGCTTACGGCATGGACAAGGAAAAAGATCAGAAGATCATGGTATTTGACCTTGGCGGCGGTACCTTCGACGTTTCTCTGATGGAAATTTCCGACGGAGTATTCGAGGTTCTCGCAACGGCTGGTAACAACCGTTTGGGCGGTGACGACTTCGATGAAAGAGTAATTAACTGGATGGTTGACCGTTTCAAGGCAGAGAACGGCGTAGACCTTCGCAACGACAAAATGGTCATGCAGAGACTGAAGGAAGCGGCAGAGAAGGCAAAGATCGAGCTTTCGGGTATGGCAAGCACCAACATCAACCTGCCCTTCATTACCGCAACTGCGGCAGGTCCTCTCCACTTTGACGCAACCCTGACCAGAGCAGAGTTCGACCGCATCACGGCTGACCTGGTAGAAGCAACCATGGTTCCCACCAAGCAGGTGCTGTCGGATGCGGGACTGAGCGTTTCCGAGGTTGACAAGATCCTGCTCGTGGGCGGTTCTACCAGAATCCCCGCCGTTCAGGAGGCAGTCAAGAAGTTCCTTGGTAAAGAGCCCTTCAAGGGAATCAACCCCGACGAGTGTGTGGCGCTTGGCGCGGCAATTCAGGGCGGTGTGCTTGGCGGCGACGTCAAGGATCTGCTCCTGCTTGACGTAACGCCTCTGTCTCTCGGCATTGAGACCCTCGGCGGTGTGTTCAACCGAATCATCGACAGAAATACCACCATTCCCGTAAAGAAGAGTCAGGTGTACTCCACCGCGGCAGACGGTCAGACCTCGGTAGAGATCCACGTTCTGCAGGGTGAGAGAGATATGGCGGCTTATAACACCACGCTGGGCAGATTCAATCTGGACGGCATTCCCGCCGCCCCCCGTGGCGTTCCTCAGATCGAGGTTACCTTTGACATTGACGCAAACGGTATCGTAAACGTCAGCGCCAAGGATTTGGGTACGGGTAAGGAACAGCACATCACCATTACCTCTTCCACCAATATGTCCCAAGAGGATATCGATAAGGCAGTGAAAGATGCCGAGATGTTCGCTGAGGAGGACAAGAAGCAGAAGGAAGCGGTTGAGGTGAAGAACCGCGCCGATTCGATGGTATTCCAGGCGGAAAAGACCATGGGCGAGGTGGGAGATAAGGTTCCCGAGGCTGACAAGGAAGCGGTCAAGAACGCAATTGAGACGCTCAAGACCACTATCGCGGGCGGTAATACCGACGCCATTAAGGCAGATACCGAGGCGCTGGAAAAGGCGTTCTACGCTCTTTCCGAGAAGCTGTACGCACAGCAGGGCGGCGCGCAGGGCTTTGATCCCAACAATATGGGCGGCAATGACGGCGCGCAGGGTGGCGACGGCACCTACTACAACGCTGATTACGAAGATAAAACCAACGATTGACGAGGATCGTATACCGAGAGAGGGAAAGGGCAAGCTTTGCCTTTTCCCTCAAAGGCGTATATAACGAGGAGCATATATGGCAGAAAAACGAGACTATTACGAGGTATTGGGACTGAATAAATCCGCGGGCGACGCGGAGATCAAGAAGGCGTACCGCAGTCTGGCAAAAAAATATCATCCCGATATGAATCCCGGTGACGCGGAAGCCGAGGCGAAATTCAAGGAGATCAACGAGGCGTACGCCGTTCTTTCCGACGCGGAGAAGAAGGCGAAGTACGACCAGCTTGGTCACGCCGCATTTGACCCCACGGCGGGTGGCGGTCAGGGCTTTGGCGGCTTCGGTGGCTTCGGAGATTTTGGGGATCTTGGCGACATTTTCGGTAGCTTTTTCGGTGGCGGCTTTGGCGGTGGATCGGCGCAACGCAGAAACGGTCCGATGCGCGGAGACGATATCGGCGCTCGGGTGACGATCTCCTTTGAGGAGGCGGCATTCGGTACGAAAAAGGACGTCTCCTTCCATCGGATTCAAAAATGCAGCGATTGCGGCGGAAGCGGCGCGGCAAAGGGGACGAAGGCGGAAACCTGTACCGTTTGCGGCGGATCGGGTCAAAGACGGATCACCCAGCGTATCGGCGGCATGGCGTTTCAGTCCACCACCACTTGCGACAGCTGTGGAGGAACGGGTAAGATCATCAAGACCCCTTGCACGGAATGTAAGGGCAAGGGCTTTGTAAAGGTCAACAAGAAACTCAGCGTAAATATCCCCGCGGGTATTGACGATGGGGAGAGGATCGCCCTTCGCGGTCAGGGCTGTGACGGCAGAAACGGCGGTCCTGCGGGAGATCTGATCATCACCGTTTCGGTGAAAAAGCACGCCGTATTCGAGCGTGAGGGATATCATATTTACTGTGAAGTGCCGATCACCGTTGCCGAGGCGACCTTGGGCGCGCAGATCGATATTCCTACCTTGGAGGGAAGCGAAAAATTCACCATTCCCGAAGGAACGCAACCGGGAACGAACTTTACGCTTCGGCAGAAGGGAATTCCTTACGTGAACAATTCCAATCGCCGCGGTGATTTGATCTTTTCGGTGAACGTGGAGATCCCCAAGGGTCTTAGCGAAAAGCAGAAGGAACATATGCGAGCCTTTGCCGATTCCTGCAAGGAAACCAATTATTCCAAGAAAACGGGCTTCTTCAAGCGGATTTTTGACAAAAAATAAGTGAGGACGAAACATGGATAAGGACTATACCTGCGAGGATTGGGGAGAGGTGGCGGAATGGACGCAGATCAAGGTGACCGTCAAGCTGGAGCTTTTGGACGACGTGGTGGCGGTCATGAATATGATCTCCAATTACTTGCAGATCGAGGATTACAGCGATATCGATCTGAAAACCTGCTATGGGGATCTGATCGATGAGGCGATTCTCAACGCAGATAAAACGATCGCGTCGGTTTCGGTGTATCTGCCAGCCGACGGCGGATGTGTGGATACCGTGTCGTTTTTGAGGGAGCGATTTTCTTCTCTCGGCATCGATGCATCCATCTCGATCAGCGGTGTGAACGAGGAGGACTGGGCAAACTCTTGGAAGGCGTACTACAAGCCCATTCGGATCGGAGAGCGAATCGTGATTGTTCCCGCCTGGGAAAAATACGAGGCAAGACCCAATGACGTGGTGGTTCGTATGGACCCCGGAATGGCATTCGGTACGGGTACGCACGAAACGACCCGTCTTGTGATCGGTTTGCTGGAAAAATACGTCACACCCGACATTCGGGTGCTAGACGTGGGCTGCGGAAGCGGAATTCTTGCCATCTGCGCGTCGAAGCTGGGGGCGGGGAGCTGTAAGGCATACGATATCGATCCCGTCGCGGTAAAGGTCGCCAGAGAGAACATCAAGGATAGTGGGCTTACCAACGTGACCTGCGACGTGTCCGATCTGCTCAAGCAGGTGGATACCGCCTACGCGCCCTATCGAGTGATTTGCGCCAATATCGTAGCGGATATCATTATCCGTATGACCCCCGACGTGGGACGGCTGATGGACGAGCAGTCGGTGATTCTGGCTTCAGGCATTATCGTGGAACGCTCCGAGGACGTGATCGCTTGCTTCCGCGAGCATGGCTTTGAGATCGTCGAACGGGTAGACGAAAACGGTTGGTGCGCCCTTGTGGTGAAGAAGGCGTAATAAAGATGTAAAAATAAAAAAGCAAAATAGCGTAGCTATGAGAAATCCTCACGGCTACGCTGTTTTGTTGGATTTTTATCTGATCTTGTAGTATCTTGTTTCATCTAAAGCTTGACGTTCCGATCCCTCGCCCGTGTCATCCTGAGCGAAGCCCCCTCGGAGATTCCGGCTCGCAATGCTCGACGCCGCTTCGCGGTTCGATTCGGGCTTGCGCCCTCACTCAGAATGACACGAGGGGGCGCAGTCGAACTGCGAAGCAGTGCGAGGCGAAGCCGAGCAGGATCTCGGGCGAATGGAGCGTGTAAATTTT
>JAFVQC010000023.1 GCA_017504995.1 Clostridia bacterium | reverse complement strand
GGCGAAGCCGACGGATGAGGAGACTGCCGTTTGTGTATTGCGCTCACGTTCTCCTCATCCACCGCAAGCGGTCCCCCTTCCCCGCTGGGGAAGGCTTTTTTGTGCAACTTTATTTGTTATATAGGTTTTTCGACAGCCTGCCGCGACCTTTTTGAGAAAAGGTCGATTAAAAACTTTCTCGCAGGCGGTTGCCTCAAGGTATCAGTTTCCCCAGTATTTCTTATCGAGACTGCGGTATTGGATCGCCTCGGCTACGTGCTTCGCGCCAATGATCTCACAGCCCTCCAGATCGGCAATGGTTCTGGCGACCCGCATCACGCGGTCGTAGCCCCGCGCCGACATTCCCATGCGCTCGTACGCCGCCTTCAGGATCGCCTTTGCCGCATCGTCCGCCACGCAATACTTGCGAATCGACGCGGAATCCAATTGGGCATTGCAATAGATCCCCTCGGTCTCCCCCATGCGCGCCGCCGCAAATTCTCTGGCTCTCGTGACCCGTTCCCGAACCACCGCCGAGGTCTCCTCGCTTCCCTCCTTTGCCGACAGCTCGTCGTAGGAGAGAGACGGAAGCTCGATCTGTATGTCAATGCGGTCCAGCATCGGTCCGCTGATCTTGGAAATATACCGCTTTACGTCCAGGGGACTGCAGGTGCATTTTTGCGTGGGATGACCGAAATATCCGCATCGGCAGGGATTCATCGCCCCCACCAGCATAAAGGAGCAAGGATATGTAACCCGTCCGTTGGCGCGGGTGATGGTCACCCGTCTGTCCTCCAAGGGCTGACGGAGCGCGTCCGACACCTGCTTGGGAAATTCGGGCAGCTCGTCCAAAAACAGCACGCCGTTGTGCGCCAAGGATACCTCCCCGGGAAGGGGATTGACGCCGCCGCCTACAAGGCTGACCGCGCTCATGGTATGGTGGGGGGAACGGAAGGGGCGTTGCGCCACCAACGAAACACCGTCGGGAAGCGTACCCGCCACCGAGTGGACCTTGGTCGTCTCGATCGCCTCGGCAAATCGCATAGGTGGCAAAATAGTGGGGATCCGCTTGGAAAGCATGGATTTTCCCGTGCCGGGCGGTCCGATGAGCAGCACGTTGTGCCCGCCTGCCGCCGCGATCTCCAGCGCCCGCTTTGCCATTCCCTGCCCTCGCACGTCGGCAAAGTCCAGAGTGGAATGAAGCGTAGCGTCCATAAAGGTCTTGCGATCACACGTCACGGGGGTCAGCGGCGCCGTTCCGTTCAGATGTGCCACCAATTGGGCGATATTGTCCACCGCGTACACGCGGATGCCCTCTACCGCCGCCGCTTCTCCCGCGTTTTCCGCAGGGGCGTAAAACTCCCGAAAGCCCGCGTCTCTGGCGGCAACGCACATACAGAGCGTGCCTCGAACCGAGCGAAGCTTGCCCGAAAGGGATAACTCTCCCACGAAGCATTTATCCGAAAAATTCACGCCGTATTCCACGATGCCGCCGCAATGCAAAATCCCCAAAAGAATAGCGGTATCAAAGGCAGAGCCCTCCTTCCGCCGATCCGCGGGAGCAAGATTCAGCATCAGATCCAGCGACGGAAAGCGAAATCCGCTGTTCTCGCAGGCAGTCCGCACCCGTTCCTTGGCTTCCTTTACGGCAAGGTCGGGCAATCCCACCAGCTCCAGACTCGGGATCTTGGATCGGGCGTTACATTCCACGGTCACGATATAGCCGTCAATGCCAAAAAGCCCTGCGCTGTATACGGTCGAAAGCATCGTTTTGTCCTTCTTTCCTCAGTTTACTGTGTCTATTTTATTTTACCACATTTTTACCGATTTTACAAGTATTTTAATAAACAAAAAAATCCTTGCGTTTCGTTCCGTTTTATGGTACAATAAAAGCAACGAAAGAAAGAGAGGTCCAACTATGAAACACGTAGATATCTACACCGACGGCGCGTGCCGCGGCAATCCCGGGCGGGGCGGCTGGGGCGCGATCTTGGTATACGGCGCAAAAGAAAAGGAGCTGTCGGGAGGCGAGCCAATGACCACCAACAACCGCATGGAGCTGATGGCAGCCATCGCCGCCATGGAAGCCCTGCGCGAGCCGTGTGATATTACGCTGACCTCCGACTCCAAATACCTCACCGACGCCATCAATAAGGGCTGGCTTTCCGCGTGGAAAAAGAACGGCTGGGTCAAAGCCGATAAGAAGCCCGTGCTCAACGTGGAGCTTTGGGAAAGGATCGACAAGCTTCTATCGATCCATACCGTTCGCTTCGTATGGGTACACGGTCACCACGGTCACGCCTATAACGAGCGATGTGACCTGCTTGCCACTACCTTTGCCGACACGTTTGATTCTTGAAAATCCTTTGGATATTTTATCCTTGACGCCCGATTCCTTCTCTTTTTGGTCTTGACATTTATGGAATTTGGTGTATAATATAATGAGAGGCGCGCGCGCCCTCACGGCACACGCGCAAACCCACCGAAACGGAGGAGTAGTATGGCACGAATGTTTCACAAAATGAAGATTGCGGGTATCGACCGCGCCCTTCCCCTTTGTCCCATCAGCGACACGCTGATGATCGGCGCTTTCGTCATCTTTGGCGATCCCGAGCTGACCACCGCCTGCGCAAAGGAATTGCTCGACCGCGCTCCCGAATACCATTATCTGATCTCCGCCGAGGCAAAGGGAATCCCCCTCGTTCACGAAATGGCGCGCCTTGCGGGCAATCAAAAATATTTTCTGGCAAGAAAAGCGCCCAAGCTCTACATGACGGGCGTGTTTGAAGCCACCGTTCAATCCATCACCACCGCCAAGGAGCAAAAGCTGTATCTGGATACCGCCGACGCGGAGCTGATGCGAGGCAAAAAGATCCTCATCGTGGACGACGTGATCTCCACGGGCGAATCCCTGAAGGCGATCGAGCATCTGGTGGAGAAGGCAGGCGGCGTGATCTGCGGACGCATGGCGATCCTTGCCGAGGGAGAGGCGGCAGACAGAGACGATCTGATCTATCTGGAAAAGCTGCCCCTGTTTGATTCCGAGGGCAATGCGCTCTGATCCCTTCCCCGTATACTTAAAGAAAAAATATAAGACACATAAAAGGAAACAAAACCATGGCTGAATTATTGAGAGAAACCGACAAGCGCACCTGCTATTGCGGCGAGCTTTCCGTCAACGACATCGGGAAGCGCGTCTGCGTGATGGGCTGGGTGCAAAAGCAAAGAGACCTCGGCTCGCTGATCTTTATCGATCTCCGTGACCGCACGGGTATCGTACAGCTTGCCTTTGACGAAAATACCGAGCGTTCGATCTTCGATACCGCCTTCGGCATTCGCGCGGAATTCGTGCTTTGCGCCAGGGGCGTGGTGCAAAGACGCGGCTCGATCAACCCCAACCTTCCCACGGGCGAGATCGAGATCATCGTAGACGAGCTGCGCGTTCTGTCCGCGGCGCAGACCCCTCCCTTTGAGGTGGTGGAGGATAGCCGCGTCAACGCCGAGCTTCGTCTGAAGCACCGCTATCTGGATCTTCGCCGCCCCGATATGCAGGGACGGATCATTGCTCGCTCCAAGATCTCCAAGATCGCGCGAGACTACTATGCGGACAACGGCTTTATCGATATCGAAACCCCTACCCTCTGCAAGCCTACCCCCGAGGGCGCGAGAGACTATCTCGTTCCTTCCCGTGTGCATAAGGGAAAGTTCTACGCCCTTCCCCAGTCTCCTCAGCTCTATAAGCAGCTGTTGATGGTGTCTGGCTTTGACCGCTATTTCCAGATCGCCCGTTGCTACCGCGACGAGGATCTGCGCGCGGACCGTCAGCCCGAGTTTACCCAGATCGATACCGAGATGTCCTTCGTCACCGCCGACGACGTCATGAATATGCACGAGGGCTTCCTCAAATATCTGTTCCGTGAATACATGGGCAAGGAGCTTGAGGGACAGTTTATCCGTATGCCCTACGCCGAGGCAATGAACCGTTTCGGCTCGGACAAGCCCGATATCCGTTTCGGCTTTGAGCTGACCGACCTTTCCGAGGTGGTTCGCAACTGCGGCTTCAAGGTCTTTGCGGGCGCGGTGGAAGCAGGCGGATCGGTCCGCGGCATCAACGTCAAGGGCGGCGCGAAATTCTCCCGTAAGGAGATCGACTCTTTGGCGGAATTCGTAAAATCCTACCGCGCAAAGGGACTGGCATGGCTGAAATGGGCGGAGAACGGCGACGTTTCGTCCTCTTACGCCAAGTTCCTGACCGAAGAAGAAAATGAAGCGATCAAGACGGCAATGGCTGCCGAGGCAGGCGACCTGATTTTGATCGTTGCCGATAAGAACCGCGTGGTGTTCGACTCCCTCGGTGCGCTCCGCTGCGAATGCGCCAAGAGATTGAACCTGCTCGATCCCTTTGACTTCAAATTCCTGTGGGTCACCGAGTTCCCGCTTCTGGAGTATAGCGAGGAGGACGGTCGCTTCTACGCGATGCACCACCCCTTCACCTCTCCCATGGACGAGGACCTTCAGTATCTTGACAGCGATCCCGCCAGAGTCCGCGCCAAGGCGTACGATATCGTCCTCAACGGCACCGAGCTTGGCGGCGGTTCGATCCGAATCCACGACGGCGCGATCCAGTCCAAGATGTTTGAGGTACTGGGTCTTACCGAAGCGGAAGCAAAGGAAAAATTCGGCTATCTGCTGGATGCCTTCCAGTACGGCGTGCCTCCTCACGGCGGTCTCGCCTTCGGCTTCGACCGTCTGGTTACCCTGCTTCTGGGTCTGGAGGATATCCGCGACGTCATTGCCTTCCCCAAGGTGCAAAACGCCTCCGAGCTGATGACCAAAGCCCCCTCCGCCCCCGACGCGGGCGCTCTTGCCGAGCTTGGTATTGCGGTAGTTAGTGAAGAATAATATATAGGGACGCGATAGGGGAAACCTTCTTTCGAGAAGGTTTCCCCTATGACCCCTTCCAAGAACTTGCAAGCAATTTCTTGAAGATCGGATTGCTCCTTTCTATTCTTTGTAGATAACCCCAACGGGTCGCCGAGGACGTCGACCCCTACAAGTTTCAAAAAAGTCATCGTTCACCGTCCTTTTGAAGCAAACGGCGAGTGAGAGAACAATATTTTTCAAGAGACCGTAGGGGTCGACGTCCTCGGCGACCCGTGAAAAAACGGATTTTGAAAACAATATCGAGAAAAATAAAACCCCTGCTTTGCTTTCTTTTGCTTACTTTTCTTTCGCGAAAGAAAAGTAAGCGCATCCTCATACATCTAAACTAACCACGAGGTAACTTTATGAATCATTTTTTTGCTTATATGGCGCGGATGAAGCTGATCCGACGATGGAGCTTGATGAAATCGGTCAGTGAGGAGAACATTGCGGAGCACAGCGCGCAGGTCGCGCAGATCGCCCACGCCCTTGCCGTAATCAAAAACACGCTGTTTGGGGGCGATCTGAACGCGGATCGCGTTGCCACGATAGCGCTTTATCACGAGACCTCCGAGGTACTGACGGGCGACCTGCCCACCCCCATTAAATATTACAATCCCGAGATCCGCAAGGCGTACAAGGACATTGAGGGGATCGCCAACGAAAAGCTGCTCTCCATGCTCCCCGAGGAATTGCGGGGGGAGTACCGCGCGCTGATCGTCACAGATCCGAATTCCTACGAGCATACGCTGGTAAAGGCGGCGGATAAGATCTCCGCCTACATCAAGTGTGTGGAGGAGCTTCGCAGCGGCAACCGAGAATTCGCCAAAGCGGAAGCCTCTTTGCGCGGGGAGATCGAAAAATACTACCAATACGAGGAAGTCCGCTACTTCTGCGAAACCTTCCTTGAGTCCTTCGGGAAGACCTTGGACGAATTGGAATAATGAAAGGAGTATACACGATGAAAAAAGCGCTTTCCCTTCTGCTTTTGACCGCCCTGCTTCTTTTCACGGCAAACGGCTGTCAGTCGGACAAAGAGCAAGAAAACGTACCGTCCGCGTCTCAAGCGGAAACCACCGAAACACGCCCCCTGTCCTTTGTCGAGGACGACGGCTATCTTGAGATCGTCTGCGAAAAGATCTCAGGCTATCAAACGGTTTATCTTTCCTTTGGGAAGAATGACTCCTATGTTTTTTCCGCTTCCCTGCCCAAGAATTGGTCCTTGAAAAAGACGGAAAGCGGCTTCTGCGAAATTTTGAAGAACGGTGCGGCAATCGGCAGTATCTCGGTGCAGTCCTCCGCACCCGATACCGCAGGCTCGGTAGGGGTCTATCAAAAGGCAGAACAATTTTCGGGCATTCACCACAGCCGTCTCATTCTTCGTTACGGCACAGACACCGTCACCTTCCGTCATCGCATGACCTTTTCCTATGAGGTGGACGGCACTGCGCATTCTCTCGTGTTGGATACCGAATACAAGGAATTGAATGAAGCTGCCGCCAACCTTCTGTTTTACAGTACGGAACTGAGGCAGGCGCGAACCGAAGCCCAACTCGGCGTTTTGCGGATCTCTGACCCCAAGCCTTCTATTATGATCCTTGGCAACAGCTTTGTCTCCTACTCCGAAATCGGCTCAATTTTGTCGGATATGTGTAACGGAAACGCCACAATTGATGCGGTGTCCATCGGATACGCCAGCGTGAGCAAAACCTATTCTCAGGATACCGCCCGCCTCAATCAAATTCGGAACGGCAAAGCAGACGCGGTCTTTTTGTGCGGATTTTATTCTGCCGAGGATGCCGATGCGTTAGGTCCGATCGTAAATGCCTGCAAAGCATCGAATACCAAGCTGGTCGTATTTCCCGCCCACAACGAGGACTTAAACGACGTCAGAGCCGCCATGGCGAAATACGATTACCCCATTCTTTTGGATTGGAAGAGCGAGATCAATAATTTCATCCAATCGGGAGTGCCTAAGAGCGACTTCTGTTACGACGACATGCACCAGCATAGCACCGCCTTGGGAGGCTACGTGGGCGCGCACATGATCTACCGCGCCATCTTCGGAAAGACCCCTCCCGCATTGGATAGCTCCCATTCGATCTCACAAGCCCAAATCAACGAAACACTCGGAAGCTACGTCAACACAGGCTACTTTTCCATCATCAACCAAAGTTTGATCTACGATATAAGCTGATTTTTCAAGCAATCCACCAAGGGGCAAAGTTTCCAACTTTGCCCCTTTCAGGCTGTCGAAAAACCTATATAACAAATAAAGTTGCACAAAAAAGCCTTCCCCAGCGGGGAAGGGGGACCGCTTGCGGTGGATGAGGAGAACGTGAGCGCAATACACAAACGGCAGTCTCCTCATCCGTCGGCTTCGC
>JAFVQC010000022.1 GCA_017504995.1 Clostridia bacterium | reverse complement strand
AATTCTTTTGCCATATCAGCAGAAAAAGTTGTCGAGAGTAACGTAATGGGTGTTTCGTAGAAGTCGATGGGACTTGCTACCCCTCTGTAAAGAGGAACTTCGGATATTTTGCAATATTTGAAAATAGCTCTCAAAAAAGAACATCGTGAAATGATATATTGCTTTCTCAACGCTTTGCTTCCGTTGCCAGCAAAAATATTAGAAGATCTCGGAACAGTTCCATTGTAATTAACTAAGCCTAACTCTGCCATTACAATCTTCATACCCTTAATCCATTCACCGGAATATGGATTCAACAAATATTGCTCAGCTGTTTGCTTTTCCAATTCTAATAGCCCTTTGGAACTCAAATAATCTTCCAAATCGCAGTACAAGTCTGCATCGCCAACCTCAGCGGAAAAATCAAGGTTCTTGCCGTTTTTCAAAAAACGAGAATGATTCTGTAGCCAATATTCAGCATCTTTTTCTTCTTCTGAAATTAGCAATTCGGTATCACTCAAATTTTCTTCGATACATGAAATATTGAGTCTTTCTTTGAATATCTCGCATTGATTACTAATTTGTTCAACCACAGCACCATCAAGCAATTTGCTGCCCTTTCTAAATTGATAACTACCAATTTGCTCAGCAGGAATCTCCCAACACTTACCTTTGTCCTCAAAATCTGTTATACGCCAAACGAACATACAACTCTCAATGTCGAAGGATTCAATATAGCCAGGGGTACGTCTGCCATCTAAAACTCGCCCTTGATTGCCGGGTACAAGGTGGTATAGTGTTCCATTATCAAAAAGCTCATCGCTCTCAACAATATCATGGTGTTCGTGCATATTAAATCTCCTTATTAAGTGTCAACCTGTTATAGTTGCTTTCTTGTCTAATCCAAGTCCTATTGTGTTCAGTTTTGCTTAAGTCTGCAATTCAACTCAAATAACGCAGTTCGGTTAGAATCCCATTTGAGTTTTTGAATTGCTTCTTCATAGGTCAGCCAAACACATTCCGTATGCTCGTGTGATAACCTTATATCCTCTTGGCACTCAAATCCAAAGGTATATTCGGGAATAACGTATGTATCCTTGCTCCAATGCTGACGGCATTTCTCAGAAATAACTGTGATGGGGAGATAGGCTAAGCTTGTCAGTTCAATCCACTTAGATGCCTGAACTCCACCTTCCTCAAATGTTTCTCTTTTTGCCGCTTCTAACGCCGTTTCTTCATCTTCACCACCTCCGGCTATAAACTGCCATTGGTCGTGATCGGCACGATGGAATACACAGTATTTCGGAGTGCCGTCAATAATCCGATACGGTATTGCAAGTATTTGAAATGCTGCTCTCATTTTCTCACCTCGTTTCTACGGGTACTAACTCCATAATATCCGCTGTGTCGCAGTTCAGAGCAACACATATTTTGAGCAGAACATCGGTGCTGACAGTTCCACCTTTGTTCATTTTAGCGAGAGTAGCAGAGCTAACACCGGCAAGTGCGCAAAGCTCCTTTTTCTTCATACCCTTGTCAATCAATAGCTTCCAAAGCTTCTTATAGCAAAAAGTCATACTATACCTCACTCAAAGTTATTTAATACATTATAGCACAAAAAAGCACTTTGTTCAATAGTTTGGATTTCGTTTTGAAGAAAAAAGTCTGCGAAGTTAAAGTTTTTTGGTTCTAAAGAAGGCATCGGCATTAAAACCGCATTAAAATACCGATGCCTTTTTACTGACATTCAACTTTTGCGTTTCTCGGCTTCTTCCTCGGCAAGCACCGCTTCGTGGATTTCCTTGGTGTAACAACCAGGATCATACGCCATCAAGACGATGAAGAACATCATCTTCCAAGCATCGTCCTTTTCCACGCTCGGTCGATACAAGTCCATATCGTTTTGCCCCACGTAGAACTCTGCGCCCTCGTGCTTAGCTTCAAGCTCACACATAAAGTCCACGAAATAGGCAGCATCCTCGCGGGTGTATTTCGGGGTATGCTTTAAGTGGTACTGTACCTGTATCTCTCTTACGGCTTCGTAAACCTCTTGATTGTTGTTCTCGTTCAAAACGTCGGGGTGCGCTTTCAGATATACCATAATGCGCCACGCGAAATGGCGGTAATTCTTTGCCAAGTGGTATTTTCTTTCGGCATCACTCATCGGCTTTTTCTTCGTTGTCAACGGCAAGGTTGATTACCTCCTTTTCAAGCTTTTTCGCATATTTCATCGCGGTGTATGCGCCGCCGCTATCCTTTTCCACGAACACGATTACAAGGTCGGCTTGCTCCACCATCCAACGGTTGCGCTTGGTGATTGCCGCCTTGAAATGCTTACCGTAGCACACATCGGGAATGGTTATCTCGTCGTAGTAGTTTTCGTAGTCGTCCATCTTCGCCTTGGAATACGGCAAAACAAGGGTAATCACGGAATTATCCGTGCCGACGTCGCGCCGCGCGAGCTTGATTACCGAAGCGGCATACTCGTCGAACTCACCGTCACGACCGATATAAAATTCTACGCACTCTTTAGTGCGGAGCAGGTCTTTGACGAGAGGCGAAAGCCGTTCATCGACCTTGTATAAGCTATCTAAATATCTGTGACCAAACAAAGCCACGCGGTACGGCTCACTCCAAAACATACAATAGATGCACAAACGCTCCTTTACCGTGTTCACCTATTCGCATAATAGGTGAACGGCACACCGTATTTTGTTCGTTCTATTGCCATAAAAAAGAAAAAAACCATTGATGAACCCCACCAATGATCCTCAAAATATTGACTTTGCGCCGTTTTTATGATATAATTAGTCGTTAAGTATTACCACCTATTATGCGAATAGGAACTCCCAAAGGGTAAAAAAATTAAAGCATTTTTCCGAGCCGATTCATATACTCTCGCTTGTGTTCCATCAAGGAATGAACATAGCGTTTGAGCGTGATGGTCGGATCTTTGTGTCCGAGAATTTCGGATAGCGATTTTACATCCATACCACATTCAATGGCTCTCGTTGCAAAGGTGTGACGCAGGGCGTGAAAGCCGTGGTGTGGTATTTTTATTTTCTGTTGCAATAGGTCGAAGCTGCGTTGATAGGAGCGTACCGTAACGGGTTTACTTCCGTTGGCAATCACGTGGTCGCAGATACTTCGCTTTTTCACCTCCCGCAAGTGCGGTATGAGCTGCTTCGGTATCGGTATCGTTCTTTTTGAGCTGTTGGTTTTCGGTGCTCCCGTAATACGGCAATAATTGCCGTTTTCATCCTTGCCGTCGTGACACGATTTGCTCACGGTAAGCTCCCCGCGAGAAAGGTCAACGTCCGTCCATTCAAGAGCTAAAAGCTCACCCAAGCGTAGCCCCGTATATAGACAGAGTACCACGCCGATCATTTTATCTCGTTTGTCGGCAAAGACCGCCTGCTCGATTTGCTTCTGCTCTGATACGGCGAAGCATTCCACCGCCTTTTCCTCGTTTCTCGGTCGTTTGATTTTTCCGACGACGAGTTCATCGGTGAGTCCGATATTGTGAGCCGTTGTCAGCGAACCGCGTATCACGATGAGAATACCGTTGACAGAGTTTGCCGACAGACCTTTGCCCGTTTTTAGATTGCCCGATTGAGTCAGCTCGGTCACGTATCGTTGCAGAACGATGGGTTTGAGGTCGGAAAGCTCGTAGTCGCCAAGTGCGGGAATGAGGTGTAGCCGCACGACTTCGGCATATCGTGTATAGGTCTTATCTTTTACCGTCGGCTTGACGTAGTGTTCAAGCCAATCTTTGAGCCAATCTTTGTACTTCATAGTAACACCTGCCTTTATATAAATTTATTTTTGCCCGATTTAACAAAAAAAAAGCCGAACACTTAGGATTTTGTGCTCGGCTTCTCGCTTTTCTGCGGAAGGGATTGACCTCTCCCGCTTTGCTTATAAAATTGCTTTTATTATATCACTTTTCCGTGAACTTTTCAAGATGAAAGACCGCCCGAGAGGTTAGTCCCGGGCGGTCGGGGTTATGCCTTAGATGCTATTCTTCTTTTTGAAGTAGAAGAACACACCCGTTCCGATAGCAGCTACGCCGAGAATGATGAGAATAACGATGAGTGCGATATTCGCGCCCTTCTCGATGGTGAAGTCGTACTCGGTAGCATTGCCGTAAGCATCGGTCACAGTTACCTTGTACTCGCCAATCTCGGTAAGCTCGTCGCCTACGGTGTACTCGATCTGCTCACCGTTGAGCGTTACCACAACCTCTGCTTCCTCGGAAACGTCGGTAAGGGTTACTGCATCGGTGGTCGTGCCGCCGTTCTCAACGCCGTTCAGAGTGAGCGTAGGAGCAGTAGCATCCACGGTTACGGTGAACTTCTGAGTCTTACCACCCGCAATGATAGATACCTCGTAAACGCCGCTTTCGGTGAGTGCGAGAGTGCCTTTCTCGATGGTGGTTTCGTTGCCATTGACAAGCACCTTTTCAAAACCGGGGATAAGGTCGATTTCTTCCTCAAACTTGCCGACGATAGGCTCAACGATGGTGAAGCTGAACTCTACCTTGTTGCCGAGCGCGTCAACGAGCTTAACGCCATAGGTCGCAGGCTCGGTGATCTCCTTGCCAAGCTCGTACTTGAACGCTTCGCCATTCTTGGTGACGGTAGCGGTTACGCTTTCGTTTGCGGAGATCTTCACGGAGTTCGCAAAGCCCTTGTCGTGTGCGTTTACGGAGTAGTCCACCTTGGTATCAACGGTCACATTGAAGGAGTGGGTTTCGCCGTTAGCAATCACGTCCACGGTGTACTTGCCGTCTGCGGTGATTTCAAGAGTTCCGTAGTTGAGTCTTGCTTCGTTGCCGTTCACAAGCACCTTTTCAAAGCCTGCAAGGTCGTCGAAGTTGTGGGTGAACTTGGTCACAACGGGTTCTACGATGGTGAAGCTGAACTCTGCCTTGTTGCCGATGTCATCGGTGAGAGTTACGGTGTACTCAGCAGGCTCGGTGATAGCCGTGCCGTCCTTGTACTCGATAGGAGTGCCGTTCTTCGTTACAACAAATTCAAGGTTCTCCTTCTCGTAGATGGTGACGGAGTTCGCAAGTCCGCCGTCGTTGATATTCACGTCGTAGCTCACGCTCTTGTCGATCACAAAGCTCGTCTTGGTTTCGTTGCCCGCCTCGTCGGTCACGATAACGGTGTATTTGCCGTCCTCGGAAACAACCGTACCCGAAGCGTAGTCGCTGACCTCGGTATCGTTCTTTTCAAGCGTTGCGGTCACGCCCTCGCCCTCAAAGGTTACGGATACGTTGGTGTTGGTTGCGCCCTCTGCCTTTGCACCGTCAACCGAGATTTCGGGAGCTTCGGTGTCAATGGTAAAGGTGTAGGTGGTCTTGTGTCCGTCGTGGTTCTCAAATACGATGGTGTAGTCGCCGTCCTCGGTGAGTCTTACGCCCGATCTGTACTCGATTTTCTCGCCGTCCTTGGTTACAGTTACCTTTGCATCATCATCCCAAGAGAACTTAACGATGCCGTTGGTGTGACCGCCGTTGTCAACGCCTTCAAGTTCACCCGTGGGAGCAGGCTGCGTGTAGTTCTTCTCTCCGATAATGGAGTCGATACCCGTGCGGAACTCGTCGGTGATAGTCACCTTGTAGATGCCGCTTGTGCGGAACTTGTAGGTGAGCGTGTCAAGCTCGATAGCCGTGCCGTAGTCGTCGGTATCAAGAGTTACCCAAGTGCTGCCGCCGTCGGTGGACTTCTGAACGATGAGAGTCTGAATGTGGCTCTCTGCGTCCGCGCTCGGCTTTACCTCGATAACAAGCTGTTTCTTGTCTGCATCCTCGGTAAGAGTTACAGAGGGTGCGCTGCGGGAGATTACGAGATTGAAGCTCTGACTATCTCCTGCGTGGTTCACCGCTACCACGGTGTAAGTGCCGCTTTCGGTAAGGGTGAAGCTCTCGCCAAGGCTCTTGATTGCCACAAGCTCACTCTCGTCCTCGTCGATGACGCGGTAGATACGGAACATAGCCATTTCGTCAAGTGCTTCGGTGATAGAAACGGTTACTTCGTCCTTGAAGAAATACGTTCTGTCAAAGGATACGTTGTTGGTTGCACCCTCGCCAATCGCATACTGAATGGAGGGAGCGTTACGGATAATGATAACGGAGTAGTCGCAAGTATTACCGAACTCGTCAAAGACGGTTACGGTGTGCTTGCCCTCGGTTTCGATCACGTTGCCGACAAATTCCTCACCGTCAAGGAGCAAGCCGACGTCAGTACCGAACTCAACCTTGTTTGCAAGGATATTCTTGCCCTCGGAGTAGGTGTAAAGGTTCTCGCCGTCAGCTACGGTTGCGGGTGCTTTCTGCCAATAGTAGTAGGACTTGATGGAGTCCTCAGCATACTCGGCAATGACCTCTGCCAAACGCTCTGCGGTGAAATAAGCGACCTGCTCATTGGGAGAGCCGGACTTCTTATAGATGAAATACGCGCCGTTCACGGCATTTGCGCTGTCCTTCTCGTCCATCGCAATACCCGTATCCCAAGTTGCGCTGCTCCAAGTGCCGTTTACAACCAAGCCGTTCTCACGGAGGGTTGCAAATTCAAGTGCCTTTTCGTAAGAAGCAAATGCGAAGATATTGCCGTCCTTGTCGGCTACCTCGTAGTATTCCTTCTGAAGCGTAGAGGTCTGTACGTTCTGCTTGGAGGATACAAACTCGGTGCTCCATACGTTGCCTGCGGTGTCGGTTACAACAACCTTGTAAACGCCCGTGTCAATGGTGGAAATGAGCTTGCCGTTAGTCACGGATTTGCCGTTGACGGTTACGCTCTTAACGGGTGCGTAAAGGTTAGCATCACCGTTAGACCAAGTGATCTTCACGTCGCCGTTTGTCTTACCGCCCGACACACCCGAAAGGGTTGCCTTTTTCTGAGTTCTGTCGATGATTACGGTGTAGTTGCCCGTGGAGTTGCCTGCATCGTCAAGTCCGTAGAAGGTGTACTTGCCCACCTTGGAGAACTCTGTTCCCGAAACATAAGCGGTAAAGGTGGAGCTATCGGGAGTCTTGACATAGCAATCCTCACCGCAGACGAACTTGATATACTCGCCGTTGGTATAAGTGCCGCTGCTGATTGCTTTGCCGTCCACATAGAGCTGAGCCGAAGGGATCTGACGGTCAACCTTTACGGTGTAGTATGCCGAGGTGTTACCCGCCTTGTCGGTTGCATAGAAGGTGTAAGTGCCTTCTGCGGTCAACTGTGTACCCGAAGTGTACGCAGCATAGGTGGTGGTGTTAGGCTTCTTCACATAGATATTTGCAAGACCGATATTGTCGCTCGGAACGAACTTAACATAGCTTGCATTGGTGGAGTCGCCCGAAGAAATAACCGAAGTTCCGCCGTAAAGAACGCCCGTAGGCTTGGT
>JAFVQC010000107.1 GCA_017504995.1 Clostridia bacterium | reverse complement strand
CTTTCGTCGGGGCGGATACGCAGATATTTTCCTCGCCATTCAAGGGTATAGCCGAGGGATTGAAAGGTGTTTGCGAACTGCGGATAGGTGAAGCAATGCTTGATGGCTTCGTCCATATCTCGCCGGATCAAACCTCGCACCGTCGCCCGTCCTTCTTGCTCGGCTTTTATATCTCCGATATGCCGTCCTTTTCCTCTCGGCTTCTCGATAACCGACAAGCCGTATTCACGGCAAAGGCGGTCGGATACATCGCGGATTTGTTGGTACGTTGCCTTACAAGGATTGTACCGTTTCATATCAAAGCCTGTGGCGGGAAAAGCAAAGTGATTGTGTATCGTTCCCGTGTTGGTGTGGGTGGAAACGACCACGGGAAAGTTGCCCCATAGCTCCCGCGCAAGGCGCACACCGATTTCGTGTGCCACCTCGGGAGCAACCTCGCCGCGCTTGAAGCTCTGATAGGCGTGGTAAGCAATCGTGTTGGACTTGCTACCCGTCCGTGAGTTAAGCTGTTCCATCAAGCTCACCGCAGAGTCAAGCTCGCATTGGAGAGTGCTGACATAAAGCCGTTCTTCGGTTTTTAGAATATCCACGCCGTATTCGACGAGAGCCTTCAGCGTATCCTCTGATAAATTCTCCGAAGATTTGTGAAGATCTCCGACATAATCAATCAGTTCCTTTAGGTGGCTTTTTACATACCATATTTTTGTTACCGCCAATCTTGATACCTCCCCTCGCAAGCTGCGCCGAAAGCTCCGCAACAATCCGCCACACGCGGTTTGCATTTCGTCGGTACTCGGGTTCATCAATAAAACCGAGAGAGTGTGCCTTCGTTGCAAGTTGGTTCATATTGATGCCGATGTGCTGAAGCTCGTCAATGACTTGTTTATATTCTGCGGGTGGAAACTCAACGGGCTGAAAGCCATTGATGAGTTGACGGATATACTCATTCATAGTCATATTGGCGGCGGTTGACCACACACACAAATTGTTGTATTCTTTTTCATCAAGACGAATTGTGATGCGGTGTTGCCGCTTGCGCGTAGCATCAAATTTGTTCATCGTTTTATGGGCGGGGGTATTAGGGGATTTCCCCTAACAAGCGGGTTTGGGCGTCCAAATCCAATGCTTGCTAAGAGTGAAAGACACTAATCCGCCGCCCCGAAGTCCTCCTTTCATCGTTCTTTATCGTTGCGGCTTTTGACGGGTTCTTTGGTTTCAAAATCGACTCCGCGAAAATCATCTGCCAAAAGAATATAATGTCCTCGGTGGTATCCGTCCGCGACGATTTGCTGTGCTTCGTGAGCATCAGCGGCTTCAACGGTAACGGTTTTCACAAGCGTTTCCGTGATTTCAACCTCAAAGGTTTTGTTCTTTTCCTCGCGGTAAATTTGCAGGTCGTGATGACAAGGAATATAGATTTTTCCGTTCTCAACGCAACGGAAAAGGTCGTATTCGTGACCTCCCGCAGCCTTGTAAAAATCATCGTAGGAGTACGGAAATTTGCTCGGATAGGCATAACCTTCCTCGCATAATCCAAGCTCGGCATCAATGG
>JAFVQC010000021.1 GCA_017504995.1 Clostridia bacterium | reverse complement strand
CGGCGAAGCCGACGGATGAGGAGACTGCCGTTTGTGTATTGCGCTCACGTTCTCCTCATCCACCGCAAGCGGTCCCCCTTCCCCGCTGGGGAAGGCTTTTTTGTGCAACTTTATTTGTTATATAGGTTTTTCGACAGCCTGATGGGGGAACTTCTTTCGAGAAGTTCCCCCATACCCCTTCAAGAACTTGAAACGAATTGGTTCGGTAGGTTCGCCGATTGATCGCAAAAATTCGATTGTTTACCGTAGGGTGGGGGCTTGTCTCCCGCCGTTTTGCAAAGCAACGATCTATCTTTTCGGCGGGAGACAAGTCCCTCTTAAAAAACATTGTCCTTCGGCTTACCGTTCCTTCACAAATTGCGGTTGGTTCAAAAGAACCGTGTCCGATCATTTTTTTAAGCTTGTAGGGACCGGCGTCCTCGACGGTCTATTTTGTTTCAAACAAAACTTCCTTTTTGGACCGTCGAGGACGCCGGTCCCTACAAAAAGCAAGAAAGATCTCCATCAAAACAGCGTAGCCGTGAGAACATTCTCACGGCTACGATTTTTATCGGTTTTCTTTCATTTTTTCATCCACAAAGGCTTGCAGCCGTTGCTTCACCGCGGGGTCTAACGCCTTCTTTCCCGCGAGGGGATTGGCAATCCCCAGCTTTTCATACTTGAAAAAGCCCATGGTATGAAAGCCGAGCAGCTCGTACCGATCCACGCAGGATTTGTCCGCAAGGTGGACAAGATAGGAAAGAAGCGCCTCCTCCGTATCGTTCAGGTCGGGTACGATCACCGTACGGACACGGGTCTTTTTCCCGATGGCGTTCAAAAAATCCAAGATCGCCAAGGGGCGGTCGATGCCCACTCCCGTATAGCGCCGATAGCCCGCATCGTCGGGAAATTTCAGGTCCAGCAGAACCTCCTGCGCCCCCGAAAGGACTTCCTTCACCGTTTCGGTCAGGGGAACGCCCCCTGCGGTATCGACGGCGTATCGGATCCCCTGCTCTGCCAGAAGCGGCATCATGGATCGAAGGAATTCGGCTTGCGCCAATGGCTCTCCGCCGCTGAAGGTCACGCCGCCGTCCTTTCCAAAATAAGGCTTATAGCGCGCGATCTTACGGACAAGCGCTTCCGCCTCGGTCTCCCGACCGCCTTCGGTATGCCAAGTATCGGGGTTGTGGCAATAGACGCAGCGCATGGGACAGCCCGCGAGAAACACCGCGCATCGAAGTCCGTCGCCGTCCACCGCCGCCATACTCTCAAAGGAGTGTACGAAGCCCGTCATACCCTTACATATTCTCGTGGAAGGTTCTCGCGATAACCTCCAGCTGCTTGTCCTTGGTCAGCTTATTGAAATTCACCGCGTATCCGCTGACGCGAATGGTCAAGGAAGGATACAGCGTGGGATCGTTCATAGCGTCGATCAGCTTTTGACGGTTAAGCACGTTGACGTTCAGGTGATGGGCGTGCTGCGCGAAATATCCGTCAAGGACCGCAACCAGCTTATTGACGCGATCCTCGTCGTCCGTGCCAAGGGCGGCGGGGGTGATGGAGAAGGTATTGGAGATACCGTCCTGACAGCAATCGTAGCAGATCTTCGCCACCGAGTTTAGAGACGCCAACGCGCCCTCGGCATCTCTGCCGTGCATGGGGTTCGCGCCCGGCGCGAAGGGCTCGCCCTTCTTTCGTCCGTCGGGGGTCGATCCCGTCTTTTTACCGTACACCACGTTAGAGGTGATGGTCAGAACCGACAGGGTATGCTTTGCGTTCCGATAGGTCTTGGTCTTGCAAAGCTCGGAATAGAAGTATTCGGTGATCCACTGCGCGATCTCGTCCGCACGGTCGTCGTCGTTGCCGTATTTGGGGAAGTCGCCCTCGGTAACGAAGTCCACGATCAAGCCGTTCTCGTCCTTCACGGGAGTAACCTTCGCGTATTTGATGGCGCTCAGGCTATCCGCAAGGACGCTGAAGCCACTGATACCGAACGCCATCAGGCGCTCCGGCTCGGCGTCGTGGAGAGACATCATCAGACGCTCGTAGGCGTAACGGTCGTGCATATAGTGGATCACGTTCATGGTGTTGACGTACAGCTTCGCCATCCATGCGGCGTAGGTCTTGAACGCCTCGATGACCTCGTCGTAGCAAAGGGGCACGCCTGCCTCAAACACCTTGCCCTCGGGAGCGATCTGCTCGCCGTAAAGCTCGTCCCGTCCGCCGTTGAGCGCCATCAGGAGAACCTTGGCGATATTACATCTTGCGCCGAAGAACTGCATCTGCTTGCCCGTTTTCATTGCCGAAACACAGCAAGCGATGGCGTAATCGTCGCCGAAATCCTTTCTCATCACGTCGTCGTTCTCATACTGGATCGAGTCGGTATCGATGGACACCTTGGCACAGAAGCGCTTGAACGCCTCGGGGAGCTTGTCCGACCAAAGCACGGTCAGGTTCGGCTCGGCGCTGGGACCAAGATTATACAGGGTCTGCAAGAAACGGAAGCAGGTCTTGGTGACCATGGGTCTGCCGTCCTCGCCCACGCCTGCCAGCGAGCAGGTCACCCAAACGGGGTCGCCCGCAAACAGATCGTTATATTCGGGGGTACGCAGATGGCGCACCAATCTCATTTTCAGCACAAGATCATCGATCAGCTCCTGTGCGCCGAGCTCGTCGAGGATACCCTCCTCCAGATCTCTCTGCACGTAGATATCGATAAACGCGGAGATACGTCCGATGCTGTTCGCCGCACCGTTCTGCTCCTTGACCGCGCCAAGATAGCCGAAATACAGCCACTGGATCGCTTCCTTGGCGTTCTCCGCGGGACGGGTGATATCACAGCCGTACTGCGCCGCCATGGTAACAAGCTGCTCCATAAACTCCAATTGCTTCTGGATATCCTCCAAAAGCTGAATGGTTTCTTCATTCATATCTCTCTCGCCGATCCGCTTCTTATCTGCCTTTCTTTCGCGGATCAGATGCTCCATACCGTACAGCGCGATGCGGCGGTAGTCGCCGATGATCCGTCCTCTGCCGTACGCGTCGGGCAGACCCGTCAGCACGCCCGCGTGTCTTGCCTTTCTCATGGTCTCGGTATAAACGCGGAACACGCCCGTATTGTGCGTCGTGCGGTAACGGAACTCGTTTTTGATCGCGTCGCCGATCTCATAGCCGTACGCCTGACAAGCCTGCACGGCGTTCCGATAGCCTGCGAAGGGGTTAACGGCGCGCTTTAAGGGCGCGTCGGTCTGCAGACCGAGGATCAGATCCTCGCCCTTCTTGATATATCCCGGCTCGTAGGTCAAAAGAGACGACACGCGCTCGGTATCCACGTCCAGCACGCCTCCCTTTTTCGTTTCCTCGATCAACAGCTCCTCCACTCTCGCTCTCACCGAATCGGTACGCTCGGTCGTTCCCGCGAGGAAGCGCTCGTCTCCCCCGTAGGGAGTATAATTCTTCTGAATAAAGTCTCTGACGTCAATTTCCTTTTGCCAGTTTCCTTCCCGAAAGCCTCTCCAACAATCCATTTTTCTTTTCCTCTCTATCTCCAGATTTTTCAACAAAAACAAAAAGACACCCCACTGCGTAAAGGGTGCCCAGACGGTCGGCAATATTCCCCCCTGTTCCACCATAGTATTCTATGCTTCCGCCAGTCGCAGGGATCATGATTATTATATCACGAACCTCACTTTTTGTCAAGTTTTTTGAATAAAAATCAAAATTTCCATAAAATCATAAAAAACCCTTTTCAAAATGAAAAAAATTTGATATAATATAGATAATTATTTTATTTATGACGGTTGGGTAAAAAATCATGTCTGTTTCATCGGTAAGGGCATATCTTTCTCTGTACGGGCTGGCAGATCGGATCGAGGAATTCGACGTCTCCAGCGCCACGGTGGAGCTTGCCGCGGCGGCGCTTGGAACCGAGGGGGCGCGGATCGCAAAGACCGTATCCCTTTACGGCAAGGACGGGGGCTGTATTCTCATCGTCTCGGCAGGAGACTACAAGATCGACAATCAGAAATTCAAGGCGCATTTCGGCTTCAAGCCGAAAATGCTTTCTCCCGAGGACGTTCTGTCCATGACGGGACACGCCGTGGGCGGCGTTTGCCCCTTTGCCCTTCCCGCGGGCGTTCCCGTGTATCTGGACGAATCTCTCAGACGGTTTGACACCGTCTATCCCGCCGCAGGCTCCTCAAACAGCGCGGTGCGTCTTTCCTGCGACGAGCTGTTCGCCGCCTCGGGCGCGCTTGAATGGGGAGATTTCTGCAAGCCCAAAGAAGCATAATCCGAAAATCAACGCAACAACGAAAGGAACGTTATGGCAGTCAAGAAAGAAACTCCAAAGCAATATAACGATCAAAGCATCAAGGCACTCAAAGGAGCCGACCGTGTGCGAAAGCGCCCCAGCGTTATTTTCGGTTCGGACGGACTGGAGGGGTGTGAGCACTCCTTCTTTGAGATTCTCTCCAACTCGGTCGACGAAGCAAAAGGGGGACACGGAAACGAGATCGTTGTCACCGCTTACGCCGATCACTCAATCAGCGTGGACGACCACGGACGCGGCGTTCCCCTTGGATACAATGAAGCCGAGGGACGCTGGAACTGGGATCTCATTTACTGCGAGCTTTACGCGGGCGGTAAATACGACAACAACAGCGGAGACTCGGCGTACGAATTTTCGCTCGGCTTGAACGGACTTGGCGCGTGCGCTACGCAGTACAGCTCCGAATATATGGAGGTTTTCTCTTACGACGGAAAGAACGAATCACATATCAGCTTTAAAAAAGGTGAGCCTGTAACCGAGCTTTTGGTTCGTCCGTTAGAGCGCGGCGAGCGCCGTACGGGTACGGTCGTTCGTTGGCGTCCCGACCTTGACGTCTTTACCGACATCAAAATCCCCCCCAGCTTTTTTGTTGACACGATGCGCCGTCAGTCGGTCGTCAACGCGGGAATCTGCTTTACGCTCCGTATCCAAGGTGATGATGGAAAATTTGAAGAACAGAAATTTCTTTATGAGAACGGGATCTCCGATTATATCTCCGAGCTTGCGGGCGACACTGCAATGACCGCGCCCGTCCTCTGGCATCTCGAAACCAAGGGACGCGACCGCGAGGACAAGCCCGACTATAAGCTCAAAGCCGATTTCTCGTTCTGCGTTTCAAACATCGTCAACACCACCGAATATTATCACAACTCGAGCTTCCTTGAATACGGCGGCTCTCCCGACAAAGCGGTAAAGGTCGCGTTCGTATACGCGCTGGACAAATATTTGCGCACGCAAAACAAATACAACAAAAACGACTCCAAAATCACCTTTGCCGATGTTGCCGATTCCCTGCTTCTCGTTATCAGCAGTGAGTCCACGATGACCTCATATGAGAATCAGACGAAAAAAGCAATCAATAACGCTTTTATCTACGAGGCAATGACCGCCTTCTTAAAGGAAAATCTGGACATTTATTTCATGGAGAATCCCTCTGCCGCCGAGACATTTGCCAATCAGGTGCTCATCAACAAGCGAAGCCGTGAGAGCGCGGAGTCCGAGAGGCTGAACATCAAAAAGAAGCTCACGGGCACGATGGATATCGCCAGCCGCGTGGAAAAGTTCGTCAACTGCCGTTCCAAGGACCCCACCGTCCGCGAGCTGTATATCGTAGAGGGTGACTCGGCGCTGACCTCCTGTAAGCTGGCGAGAAACGCCGACTTCCAAGCCATCATTCCCGTTCGAGGCAAGACCCTGAACTGTATGAAGAGCACCTACGATCAGATCTTCAAGAACGAGATCATCACCGACCTGCTCCGTGTCATCGGCTGCGGCGTGGAGATCACGGGAAAGAAGGTCAAGGGCGACCTCGTTACCTTTGATCTGAACGCCTTGCGCTGGTCCAAGATCATCATCTGTACCGATGCGGACGAGGACGGCTTCCAGATCCGAACCCTGCTTTTGACGTTGTTCTACCGTCTGCTCCCCACCCTGCTCAAGGAAGGAAAGGTATTCATCGCCGAAACCCCTCTGTTTGAGATCACCACAAAGGACGAAACCTATTTTGCCTACGACGAATTTGAAAAGGCGGAGATCCTCAAAAAGCTGGGCAATCAGAAATACACGCTCCAGCGCTCCAAGGGTCTTGGCGAGAACGAGCCCGAGATGATGTCCCGTACCACCATGCATCCCACGACGCGCCGTCTCATCGCGGTGACTCCCACCGACGCGCAAAAAACCGAGGAGATCTTCGATACCCTCCTTGGAAACAACCTCCCCGCGCGCAAGGAATTCATTGCCCTCCACGGCAGTGAATACATGAAGGACGCGGATATTTAATTTCATACAAAAACCGCAGGTCGCATTCTTTTGCGACCTGCGGTTTTATTCTTATTCGATTAGTCCTTAATAACCTTCGCGAACACGAGAATCTGAATGATAATTCCCGCAAGAATGTACAGCTCGATCAATCCGCCGACCACACCAAGCGCCCAACCGATCAAAGCGCCCACAACGGGAAGCCAACCAACGATCAGCGTTGCAAGCCAGATCAGAGCGCCTGCCACGATTCCGACCAACAAGTAGAGCAGAATACCCACGATCAAATTGCCAATCGAATCCGTACGCTTAAAGGACAGAGGGAAAAATTTCTTCAACGTTTCCATGACATACCTCCAAAAAATTTAAGTTTAATTTATTGTATCACACCCCCAAAGGAATGTCAAGCATCTCACGAAAATATTTTAAAAATACTTCGAATTTATTAGTAAAACCTTTACTGCCGAACCATACTAATCCTTGAACATGATTTCTCGGAAAAGGAAGGATTCGCATGATTACTTTGAAAGGAAAAGGCGTTTACGGGGGCATCGCGATCGGTCGCATCGCCTTCTTTCGCCGACGGGGCGTTGACGTCCGCCGACACACGGTGTCCGATCCGCAGGCAGAGCTTGACCGTTTTATGCGGGCAAAGAAGCAAGCCCTTCGGGAATTGAAGGAGCTTTACGAAAAGGCGCTTCGGGATATCGGCGAAAGCGGAGCGAGGATCTTTGAGATTCACGGTATGATGCTGGAGGACGACGACTATAACGACTCGGTGGTCAACACCATTCGCGTCGAAAAGGTCAACGCCGAGTACGCCGTCTCTACCGCCGCGGAGAATTTTTCCATGGTCTTTTCTTCCATGGACGATCCTTACATGAAGGAGCGCGCCGCCGATATACGGGATATTTCCAACCGTCTGGTCATGGCGCTGGCAGGAAAAAAGGGGGATCGTTCCGAGGCGGACGAAAAAGAAAGAATCGTTTGCGCCGACGATCTCGCCCCCAGCGAGACCATGCAGCTGGATCGGGACAAGGTTGCCGCCTTCGTCACGGCGGAGGGGTCGGTGAACTCCCACACCGCCATTCTGGCAAGAACCATGGGGATCCCCGCCGTTATCGCCGTGGGTAAGGAGCTATTCGAGGCAAAGGACGGAGTGGAGGTGATCGTGGACGGCTTTACGGGAAACGTCTATCTTTCTCCCGATCAAAAGACCATGACCGCCATGCGCGCCCGTATGGAAGAGGATCGCAAAGCCAAGGCGTTGCTCCAAAAATACAAGGGCATGGATAACGTGACGTTGGACGGCACGCGGATCGACGTGTTCGCCAACATACAGGGCTTGCGGGAGGTGGGCGCGGCATTGCTCAACGACGCAGGGGGGATCGGACTGTTCCGCAGTGAGTTTCTCTACCTCGACCGTTCGGATTTCCCCGACGAGGAGGAGCAATTTCAGGTCTACAAAACCGTTCTGCAAAGCATGGGCGGAAAAAAGGTGGTCATTCGCACGCTGGATATCGGTGCGGACAAGCAGGTGGGATATTTCAATTTGGAAAAAGAGCAAAATCCCGCCATGGGAATGCGCGCCATTCGCATCTGTCTGACCCGTCCCGAAATCTTCCGCACCCAGCTTCGCGCCCTGCTCCGCGCCTCGGTGTTCGGAACGCTCGCCATCATGTTTCCCATGATCACCTCGGTAGAGGAGGTCCTTTCTATCCGAGAAACGGTAGAGGAGGTTCGGAAGGAATTGGAAAAGAAAAGGATCGCCACCTCGCCCGACACCGAGCTTGGCATTATGATCGAAACCCCTGCCGCCGCCGTCATCAGCGATCTGCTTGCCCCTCTGGTAGATTTTTTCAGCGTAGGGACAAACGATCTGACCCAATACACGCTGGCGCTTGACCGTCAGAATCAAAGCGTCGCGCCCTTCTTCGATCCCCACCACGAGGCGGTGCTTCGTCTGATCGCCCTTGCCGCCGAAAACGCCCACCGCCACGGAAAATGGATCGGCATCTGCGGCGAGCTTGGCTCTGACCCCGAGCTGACCGAGACCTTCCTTCGCATGGGGATCGACGAGCTATCCGTATCCCCTGCCTATATTCTTCCCCTAAGGGATCAAATCAGAAACACGGATCTTTCCGATCCGCCACAAAAAAGAAAGGAACCCAACGCAACATGAAACAAACCTTTTCCTATACCATCACCGATCCCAACGGCTTGCACGCCCGTCCCGCGGGGCTTTTGGTCAAACGGGCGCAGGAGCTTGGGGGAGAGATCACCATCTGCCTCGGGGATCGCTCCGCCAATCTCAAGAAGCTCCTCGCCGTTATGGGACTTGGCATTCGCCACGGCGACACGGTAAGCGTCACGGTAGAAGGCGAAAACGCCGCCGAGATCGCCGAGTCGCTTCAAGCATTTTTTCAGGAGAACGTGTAACGCGCTTTTCGCTTATATAATCAATATCCCCCCGTAAACGGATTCGCTTGAAATTTGATTTATTCTTGTAGGGATCGGCGTCCTCGACGGTCCAAAAAAGAAGCTTTGTTTGAAACAAAATGGACCGTCGAGGACGCCGGTCCCTACAGTCATGACCACCAGCCGTGCTGGTGGCTTGCACAAGCCCCCTTGGGGCATTCCACTCGCTGAGCCTATAGGCTCGTCGAATTTTCTGCCACTTGCGGCAGTCGCCCTACCGCCACAGATGTGGCAACTAACTTTAAGCCTTCCCCAGTGGGGAAGGTGGCGGCGAAGCCGACGGATGAGGAGACTGCCGTTTGTGTATTGCGCTCACGTTCTCCTCATCCACCGCAAGCGGTCCCCCTTCCCCGCTGGGGAAGGCTTTTTTGTGCAACTTTATTTGTTATATAGGTTTT
>JAFVQC010000020.1 GCA_017504995.1 Clostridia bacterium | reverse complement strand
GGCGAAGCCGACGGATGAGGAGACTGCCGTTTGTGTATTGCGCTCACGTTCTCCTCATCCACCGCAAGCGGTCCCCCTTCCCCGCTGGGGAAGGCTTTTTTGTGCAACTTTATTTGTTATATAGGTTTTTCGACAGCCTGGAACCACCAGCACTGCTGGTGGTTTCAGAATACAAAAAAACCGCTTTTACTATCATTTTTCAGATAGCAAAAGCGGCTTTTTGTTTTATTATTTCTTTTTCTTCATTGATTCCATTACAGATACGAGAACAGCAGGCGGTTGCTGTGGGCGTCCATGGCGGTACAGTCGGGGATCTCGTAACGGTTGTCGTTGGAGTCGCGAATGATCACGCGGTTCGTGCCCCAAAGCTTTTTGATGTCGCTGTGACGGTTGCGGATACGAAAGCTCACGACCCCTCGGTCGGTCTCTACCTTCCATTTCAAATTACCGAACTTGTCCTCACAGGCAATGAGTCTCTTGATCTTCGGGATCATGTAGTATTCCCGAAAGCACTCCCGCAACGCCTCCACCGATTCGTCGTTCAGCTCCTCCAGCGCGCGGACGAAGCCTACCTCTTTTTCCCTATTATCCAAAAGCGAAATATACTCGTCGTGCTTCGTAAAGGGAAACAGCATTCTCGGCTCTAAATCCTCGTATACCGTGCCGTCCTTTAAGGTCAGCTTGACCAGATACAGATCGGTTCTCTCGATCGTTCCCGTATAACGGTCCACGTAAATTCTTTCCATGACTGCCTCCTTACTCAAATTTCTCGGCGCGTCGCTCCTCGGCGACCTTGTCGGACATGGTCTGGATCTGTACCAATCGATAGTACTTCCCCTTCAGCGCCATCAGCTCCTCGGGCGTTCCGCACTCAATGATCTCACCGTTATCCACCACCACGATCTTATTCGCCTTGGAAAGAGTGGACAGTCTGTGGGCGATCATCAGCGTGGTGCGGTTGCTGATGAGGTTTTCAATGGCTTCCTGAATCAGATGCTCGGTTTCGGAGTCCACCGAGGCGGTGGCTTCGTCAAAGACCAGCATCTTGGGATTGCGCAGCATGGCGCGGGCAATGGAAAGACGCTGTCTCTCGCCGCCCGAAAGTCCCACGCCTCGCTCACCCAGCACCGAATCGTAGCCATCGGGCTGGCGGACGATGAACTCGTGGGCGTTGGCGATATCCGCCGCGTGGATCACCTCGTCCACGGTATAGCTCTCGTCTCCGTAGGCGATATTGTTAAAGATGGTATCGTGGAACATCTGTGGCTCTTGCTGAACGTATCCGATCCGAGAACGGTAATACTGCATATCGATATCCCGAATGTCCACGCCGCCCACGGTGATTTCTCCCTCGTAATGATCGTAATACCGCAGCAGCAGGTTGATCAGCGTGGATTTTCCCGATCCCGTCGTACCGACGATTCCCACGATATCCCCCGGCTCAATGGTCAGGTTGATGTTTTTGAGAACCTTCTTGGTACGGTCAAAGGAGAAGCTGACGTTCTTGAACTCGATCCGTCCGCCCATATCGGCGTCGGTATTGCCTTGTCCGAAGTCATGCTCGGGCTCGGCGTCCAGAATATCCATGATTCGCTCCACCGCCGCAAGGGCGCTCTGGGTGGAATCGGACAGATTGGCAAAGAAGTTGACGGGCTCATAGAACATGGACGCATAGGAAATGAAGGAAACCAAAAGACCCACGGAGATCTCTCCGCCGTTGCCCGTGGCAATCCCGTCGATGACCATGTTGCCGCCCATTGCCCAGATCACCACGCTTCCGCAGCTGATCAGACAGTTGACGATGGCGGGATAGGCGTTGAGGATCTTCCCCGCCTTGGTATCGGTCACGCGCCATTCTTCCACGCAATTGCCGAATTTCTTTGTGGAATTTTTCTCATTGGTAAAGGATTTGATCACGCGGATACCGGGAATCGTGTCGGTCAGCACCGAGGTCACCGCCGAGCTTCGTCTCCAGATCCGACGGTAGAAGGGCGCGATCTTCTGACGGAAGATGCGAGAGCCAACCACCACCAGCGGAACGGGAACAAGCGAAAAGAGGGTCAGCTTCCAGTTGATGCAAAGCATCACGACGATGATACCCACCAGCTTGAAGAACTGCACCACCACCTCTTGGGTGATACGGAGCATAAAGGACTGGATCGTGGCAGTATCGCCGCTGATGCGGTTGATCACCGCGCCCGTAGAGGTTTTATCGTAAAACCGCATGGGCAGATATTGGGCTTTTTCATAGACCTCGCACCGCAGCCGCGCGATAATCTTATTGCCCGACACGCGAAGCATATAGCCCCGAATTCCCGCCATCAGGTAACGGACGATATGCAGAACCACGAGGAACACCACCACCGCGGCAAGCATTCGTCGGTTTTGCGTGGGCAGGATCTCGTCCACAAGGGATTTGGTCAAAAGGGGCGGAACCAGCGCGATCGCCGTGGTTATGACGGAAATAATCACCGAAATGATCAAAACGGGCGCTTCGGGCTTGAGATATTGCCCCAGCTTTTTGAGCAATCTTCCCTTTTTCATGCAATGCACGCAAGGAACACCGGGGGCAGACAGGGTCCGTCCGCACTTGGGACAGATGGAAAGCTGCTTCTCGTAGACCGCCTCCATTGCCCGAAGGGCTTCCTCGGGATCTTCTCCGTCACGGATCTCCTTCACGTAGGAAAGCACCGCGTCGCAAAGCGCCGTCACCGTAAAGGTAAAGCGGAACACGTCGTGTAGCGCGCCGTCGCGGGTACGAAGGCGCATGATCCCGTTTCCGTACATTCGTTTGTTGAAAATGTCCTCTACGTCCTCAAACGCATACCGTTCCGAGCATTCTTCCTTGGAAAAATCGTAGGTGAACAGATGCGCTTTCGTAGCGAGCAAGACGCAAGTGCCGTATTGGGCGGACTTGGAGATCTCTCCCACCACCGCAAACAATATAGGCTCGTCCTCACTGCCAAGGGACTGAATGGTTTGCTTCTGGGAATCCGTCAGCTTTTGGTTGATTAAAAACCGAGTATCCATTACACTGTATGCAACCGCATGGGTGCGCTCCTTTTTATTGTTTTGTGTATTTTACCATCATCCCCCTTGCTTGTCAACCCCTTTTCCATATTTTTTCACACATTTTTCGCCAAAAATCCGTCAAAAATTTTCGTCATTTTTTTCAAAAAATTTTTTCTAAAACCTATTGCATTTTCAAAAAAACTATGATATAATGTTTAGGTCGGCATGGAGAGATGGCTGAGCTGGTCTAAGGCGCACGACTGGAAATCGTGTGTAGGCTAATACCCTACCGAGAGTTCGAATCTCTCTCTCTCCGCCAGAAAAAAGCACACATTTGTCTACCAAGACAATGTGTGCTTTTTTCAACGAAATTCGCCTTCGGCGAGTGAAATATGGCTTCGCCATGTGAAATAGCTACGCCGTGAAATATTTGCTTCGCAAATGTGAAGAGGCGAATTTCATTTCACATTGTGACCAACGGGAGCAATATTTCACAATTCACGAAGTGAATTATTTCACATTCGGCATCGCCGAATATTTCACTTGAAAAACGTTAGAATTTATGTTATAATAACGGCAGAAAGGCGGTGTTATTATGGCAGACTCGAAACTTCGTGACCTATCCACAGATTTTGCGGTTAAAGTAATTAAGTTGTGCGACGGCATCAAAGGTCACTATTCGCTCGTAAACCAATTAGAGCGTTCTTCAACCTCAATCGGTGCAAATGTTCACGAAGCGAATTACGCTCATAGCAAAGCCGATTTTGTTGCCAAATTTCAAATTGCGCTGAAAGAGTGCTATGAAACGGAATATTGGCTTGAACTGTTTGTCAAATCCGAATTACTTGACCGTGAGGTTGCAAAAGAACTTTATACTCAGTGCGGTACGATCCGCAGAATGTTGATTGCCTCCGTTAACACAGCAAAGGAGAACGTAAAATGAAGAAACTTGATCAAAATCAAAAAATCGGATTAATATCCGGAGCAATATTTGTTGTATTTCTTATTGGATTTTCAGTGTTAAGCAGTCTTGTTCAAGGTGCAATTATACCTGATTTTACACCGAGTCAACGAGTTCAAGGTATACTTGTGTTCTTTATGTTTCTCCCTCTTCTTATAGCTATGTTTTTCGCAGGCAAGCATTTCAAAAGCAAGAACAGTAAAATTGGCGGTCAGTTGACATTTATATCAATTGCGCTTTTCGTTTTTGGAATTTTGCAGGCACTATTGGGATTATTAGGAGCATATGGATCTTAAAAGTTTACCTTTTTTTCGTTTTTACTTCTACTTTTGACCTTTTCACTCGTTTAAGACAGAAAAAAGCACTTGCGTACGTAAGTGCTTTTTTCTACGAAATCTGCCTTACGGCAGGAGATGGAGCGCTTTTATCAGTCAATAGGTAATATATTTTTCCCTTTTCGCTACGACTTGGGCGATGGTATGGTAGTCGTTGGTCAGAATTACGTCGATGCCCATATCCAAGAATTGCTCGGTCTCGGCGGGGTCGTCCGACCAGAACACGTTACAGATAATACCGTTGGCGTGCGCCTTATCGATCATTTCCTGATTGAAATACCCCTTGAAGAGCTGGACCTTTTTACAACCGTACTTGATCGCCCGTTCGACGATCCCCCATTTGTCCTTTCCCCCGCCGCAGCAACGGGTGATCTCGGGATATTTCTTTTGCAACAGCGCCATAAGGTCGTCGTCTCCGGTCATGAAATACACGTATTTTTCGCAGTCGTATTTGTGGATCAGCTCCACCACCCGATCCAGATATTCGGGCTTCTCGCCCGCGGTCTTCAAGTGGATATTCATCACGCAATGGCAAGCGAATTTCTGAAGGATCTCTTCAAAGGTGGGAATCCGCATACCGCGGAACACTTCTCCGCGCTTAAAGCCGAAATCAAGGGCTCTCAGCTCCTCTAGCGTGTACTGCCGGATTTTTCCCGTTCCGTCGGATACCCGATCCAAGGTAGAGTCGTGCATGGATACCACTTCCCCGTCCTTGGTAAACCAAAGGTCGAACTCGATCTCCTCCGCGCCCATTGCCACTGCCGCGCCGAAGGCGGGCATACTGTTCTCGGGGGCGATGGTATTAAAGCCTCGATGCGCGCAGGTTCTGGGGTAGGGCATCACCTCGTCGTGCCGCACGATGGCACTTCCCGCGGGGCGGTACTTCCAAGGACGCCGTCCCTGCTCGATATACTCGTAATGCGCCGCGGGGGGATTGCCAAAGCCCGCGGGCTTATAGTATTTATCCTTCGGGTCAAGCTCTGCGGTCGCAAGCCCCACCTTGCTGTACAGGTTGGCAAGGATCTTTCCCGTAGGCGCGACGATCATCGATCCGCCGCCGATATCCGACCTCTCGTCCATGGATACCGAGGAGCGCACCACGTAGGCGTTGGTCTGGTAGGCAAGATTCTGCGTGATGATCTCCAGCGCCAGATGGGTATCGCTTCGCTGGTGGGAGCAACCGATGATCACGTCTACGCTTTTACGCGCCAGAGCCGCAAAGCTCTCGTAAAAATAAAAATCGTAGCAGGTCAGAAATCCAAAGCGGATCCCTTCCATTTCGATGACCGTCGGCTCGGAAAACTCGTAGGTATAGTCGCTATCCAGCCGCGTTTTGGTCACCTCACCCGGAGTCAGATGCTGCTTGTCGTACGTGCCGACGATCTCCCCCTCTCGGTTCAGAGCGTAGGTGGTATTCCGCAGACCCTTCTCGGTTTTGGAACGGGCGTTGAAAAACAGCATGGCGTGACAACGCTTGGCGGTCTCGGTCGCCGCTTCTAACAGCTTGGGAAAATATTTTTGAGAGGACGCCTCCGATTGCTCCTTGGTTTTGGCAAGGCAGGGCACGTCACAGGACTCGGGCATAACGATCAGGTCCATGCTTTCGTCGCACTGCGAAAGCAAGCGAAGCTGATCCTCAAAATACCGATCGCTTTCGGCATAATCGGTAGAATACGCTGGTTGAACGACACAAACTTTCATCACGGTCTCCTTTTCTTTGGTGATATCTTTCATTATATCACTTCCCGAAAAAAAGTCAAGTCTTTTCTTCATTATATTATTTTAAACCGTCCACAGCACGAAAAACATAACGGCAAGGGAGTGGCAGACGCTGCCGAGCAGAACCATGATGTGAAAGATCGAATGAAAATATTTTTTCTTTTTTCCCAGCTTGAAAAAGATCACACCGAGGGTATAGAGAACGCCGCCGCCAAGCACCAGCGAAAAGCCACCGAAGCCAAGGGTTGCAAAGGCTTGACGGATGCTGAAGATCACCGCCCAGCCCATGCCGATATAACAAATCATGCTGAACACTTTATATTTCGCGATATCGATCGCCGTCAGAACGGTGGCGAGGGTCGCCAGTCCCCATACCGCGCCGAAGGTGACCCACGCCGCAACGGGATACTCCTTCGCCATACCGCACACCAGAATGGGCGTATACGTCCCCGCGATCAATAAATAAATCGTACAGTGATCCATCACCTGAAAGACCTTTTTCGCCAGATTGGGGCGCAAGCCGTGATAGATACTGGACATGGAATACAGGGCGATCATCGATACGCCAAACACGATTCCCGTCAGCACCCCCGCCACACTTCCGCGAAAGGCGGGAATCAGAATACAAAATACCAGCGTGGCAATACCGATCCCTCCCCCCACGATATGGGTCACCATATTGAAAATCTCCTCGCCCTTCGTGTAGGTGGGCAGGACGCGATCTTTTAAACGGATTCTTTGCTTCGACATAATTCTTTCTTTTTCTCCTTGTTATGTGGTTTTGAATACTACTTCTTACTGTTATTATAACACATACAATTCAAAAAATCAATAGGATATCGAAAATTTTCAAAAAAATACGGAAGCCTTGCCGCCATCGGTCAAGGCTTCCTTTATTCTTATCGGTTTTCCGTCAGACACGTTCGGTCAACGATACCAGATCCTCGGTCAGGACCCGTCTCACTTCTTCGGCAACGGCGCAAAGCTCCGCCTCGTCCGTTACCGTCACGGTGAAGATATCCTCGTTTCGACCGATGCGGAACCCATCAGCTTCCGATACGGTCTGCTCCCGATCGGACGCCGTCCCGTAGCAATCCACCACCATGCGGGCAAAAACCGTCTCTCCCTGCTTGGGATGAATGGCGTAATAGCGGCTCATTCTCTCGATTTCAACAACGTCAAATCGATAGATCCGATCGCAGCCGTCCTCGGCAGCCCTATCTATTCTTCTTCTCTCACTGGTCAGTAAACACAAGCCAAGCTCGTATCGTTCCAGCGCAGCAACAATTTCCTCGCCAAGATCTCCGTAACCGATGATCGCAATGTCGTACTTCATGGATCAGCCTTCCTTTTTCAAAAAATTAAACAAAAAAAGACGCAAAAAAGTACGGAATCGCTTCCGTCCTTTTCATGCATCTCCAATTCTCTGCATTTATGATGTTTCATTATATCACGCTCTTTTCCCTTTGTCAAGATTTTTTGGGAAATTTATTTTCTTTTTTCGAAAAGTCTCCTGTTTTTGCAAAAAATTTTTATAAAAAATCGAAAATATCCCTTTACTTCTTTCGAGTTTTGTGGTATCATATTAGGTGGAAAAAAATATTTTTACATATGGAGGAATCTTAACATGGCTATTGCAAGAAAAAAACAATCCATGGACGGTAATACCGCGGCGGCGCACGTTTCTTATGCGTTCACCGAGGTTGCCGCAATCTATCCCATTACCCCCTCTTCCGTTATGGCTGAGCTGACCGACTCCTGGTCCGCAGGCGGACTGAAGAACATCATGGGCGAGAACGTCAAGGTGATGGAGATGCAGTCCGAGGCAGGTGCCGCTGGTACCGTTCACGGCTCTCTCGCAGCAGGCGCTCTGACCACGACCTACACCGCATCTCAGGGTCTGTTGCTCATGATCCCCAACATGTACAAGATCGCGGGCGAGCTTCTTCCCTGCGTGATCCACGTTTCCGCGCGTTGCGTTGCTTCTCACGCGCTGAACATTTTCGGTGATCACTCCGACGTTTACGCTTGCCGCCAGACCGGCTTCGCTATGATGGCTAGCTCGAACCCTCAGGAGGTCATGGACCTTGGCGCGGTTGCCCATCTGTCCACCATCAAGGGTCGCGTTCCCTTCGTTAACTTCTTCGACGGCTTCCGTACCTCTCACGAGATCCAGAAGATCGAGGTCTGGGACTACAAGGATCTGGAAGAAATGGTTGACAAGGACGCCATCGCCGCATTCCGCGCGCGCTCTCTGAACCCCGAGCATCCCGTTCTCCGCGGCTCCGCTGAAAACGGTGACATCTTCTTCCAGCACAGAGAGGCCTGCAACCGCTACTACGACGCGCTTCCCGCAATCGTAGAGGAGTACATGGACAAGGTCAACGAGAAGATCGGCACCGACTACAAGCTCTTCAACTACTACGGTGCGCCCGACGCGGACAGAGTCATCGTTGCGATGGGCTCGATCTGTGACGTTGCGGAGGAAGTGATCGACTACCTCACCGCCAAGGGCGAAAAGGTCGGTCTTGTGAAGGTTCGTCTGTACAGACCCTTCGTTGCCGCAAAGCTGATTGAAGCAATCCCCGCAACCGCAAAGAAGATCGCGGTGCTTGACAGAACCAAGGAGCCCGGCTCTCTCGGCGAGCCTCTTTACCTTGACGTGGTTACCGCGCTGGCTCAGGGCGGCGTTAGCGCAAAGGTAGTTGGCGGCCGTTACGGTCTGGGTTCGAAGGATACTCCTCCTTCCTCCATCTTCGCCATTTACGAGGAGCTTACCAAGGACGCTCCCAAGAACGGCTTTACCATCGGTATCGTAGACGACGTTACGGGCACGTCTCTGGAAGAGAAGCCCGCGCCCGACACCGCTGCCGCAGGCACGATCGCTTGCAAGTTCTGGGGTCTGGGCGGTGACGGAACCGTTGGCGCAAACAAGAACTCCATTAAGATCATCGGTGACCATACCGACAAGTTCATTCAGGCATACTTCCAGTATGACTCCAAGAAGACCTCGGGTATCACCATTTCCCACCTGCGTTTCGGCGATAACCCCATCAAGTCTCCCTACTACATCAACAAGGCTGACTTCGTTGCTTGCCACAACTCCGCATACCTGAAGAAGTACGACATGATCAGCGACGTCAAGCCCGGCGGAACCTTCCTGCTTGACTGCGCTTGGAGCGTAGAGGAGCTTGGTGAAAAGCTTCCCGAAAAGGTAAAGGGCTACATCGCAAACAACAACATTCGCTTCATCATCATCGACGCTACCACCATCGCGACCAAGCAGATCGGTAACGCAAAGGTAAAGAACACCGTGCTTCAGTCCGCGTTCTTCTCTTTGGCAAACATTCTGCCCAAGGACGAGGCGATCGAGTACATGAAGAAGGCTGCTTATAAGTCCTACATCAAGAAGGGACAGGCGATCGTTGACCTCAACTACGCCGCAATCGATGCGGGCGCAGACGCTTACGTAGAGGTTCAGGTTCCCGAATCCTGGAAGAACGCAGGCGTTGACGCACCCAAGGCTGTTTTCGAAAGCCCTCGCGCCGACCTGACCAAGTTCGTAAACAACGTAGTTGCTCCCGTCAACGCAATGGCAGGCGACAGTCTCCCCGTTTCGGCATTCACCGAGTACGTAGACGGTACCTTCCCGCAGGGCTCTACCGCTTCCGAGAAGCGCGGCGTTGCCGTATACGTTCCCTCTTGGAATCCCGAGGCTTGTATCCAGTGTAACAACTGCGCGTTCGTATGTCCTCACGCTTGTATCCGTCCCTTCGCGATGACCGAGGAGGAGGCTGCAAACGCTCCCGCGGCTACGAAGTTCTCCGCAAAGCCCGTTATCAAGACCAACTACAAGTTCACCATGTCGGTATCTCCCGCAGACTGTATGGGTTGTACCCTCTGCGTAAAGGCTTGTCCCGTCAACAACAATCCGAAGATGGGCACCGCCATCGAAATGGTTCTCGCTTCCACGCAGGCAGACCAGCAGGCTCCTTGGGACTATGCAGTCGCAAACGTCTCCGAGAAGAAGGAACTCATCAACACCACCGTCAAGGGCTCTCAGTTCAAGCAGCCTCTGCTTGAGTTCTCCGGCTCTTGCGCAGGATGTGCCGAGACCTCTTACGCCCGTCTGATCACCCAGCTGTTCGGTGAGTCCATGTACATCTCCAACGCAACCGGATGCTCCTCCATCTGGGGTGGCTCCGCGCCCGCAACTCCCTACACCGTAAACCGCGAAAGCGGACGCGGTCCTGCTTGGGCGAACTCCCTGTTTGAGGATAACGCAGAGCACGGTCTCGGAATCCATCTGGGTCAGAAGACCATTCGTGAGAAGCTGATCCGCAAGGTTGCCGAAATGGCTGCCTCCGACAAGGCTTCCGACGAGTTCAAGGCTGCTGTTGACGCGTTCATGGCAACCAAGGACAGCTCCAAGGCAAACGTCGAGCCCACCAAGGCTCTGATCGCCGAGCTGGAAAAGGCTGCTGCAGCAGGCTGTCCCGTAGCGCCCGAAATCCTCGCTGAAAAGGATTATCTGGGCAAGAAGTCCACTTGGATCTTCGGTGGCGACGGCTGGGCATACGACATCGGCTTTGGCGGTTTGGACCACGTGATCGCTTCGGGCGAGGATATCAACATCATGGTATTCGATACCGAGGTTTACTCCAACACGGGCGGTCAGGCATCCAAGGCTTCCCAGATCGGTCAGGTCGCTCAGTTCGCGGCTGCGGGTAAGGCAATCGGCAAGAAGGATCTGGCGCAGATCGCGATGTCCTACGGCTACGTTTACGTGGCACAGGTCGCTATGGGCGCGGATATGAATCAGCTGCTCAAGGCTCTGACCGAGGCTGAGGCTTACAACGGTCCTTCCATCGTCATCGGCTACGCTCCTTGTGAGATGCACGGCATTAAGGGAACCATGCAGAACTGCCAGCTCGAAATGAAGAAGGCGGTTGAGGCAGGCTACTGGCAGATGTTCCGCTACGATCCCACCAAGACCGAGAACAAGCTGACCATCGACTCGAAGGCTCCTACGGCAAGCTACGTAGACTTCGTGAAGTCTGAAAACCGTTACGCTCGTCTGGTACAGACCGCGCCCGAAAAGGCAGAGGCTCTCTTTGCTCAGGGTGAGGAAAACGCAAAGGCGAAGTACGACAGACTCCAGAAGATGTCCGAGCTTTACAAATAAGCACATCCCCTTCGCAACCGTTTCTTCGGAAACGGTTGCGTTTTTTTATTTTTGTTGGGTTATTTTTCAAAAAGCCCTTTTTTTCTTGCGCAAAATCTGTTATAATATAGGAAGCGTAACAAAAGCGGAGGAATCCATGACCTATAACGAAATATGTATCGCGCTGGCAGACGCGGGTATTGAAAACGACCGCGGCGAGGCTTCCATGCTGATCTGCCGATTTTGCAACATCAATAAGGCGGAGCTGTTGAGCAGACGGGAGGAGGATTTCGACTCTCCCGAGCTGGAATCCGCCGTCATCAAGCGTTGCTCTCACTATCCCCTGCAATATATTCTCGGATATTGGGATTTTTGTCGGGAGACCTATCGGGTCACCGAAAACACCCTCATTCCCCGTCAGGACACCGAAAAGCTGGTGGAGCTGGCTGTCCGCCTGATGCCCAAGCAGTCTCGCTTCATCGATCTCTGCACGGGAAGCGGATGCGTGGCGATCTCTACCCTTGCTGCCCGTCCCGACTGTCACGCGGTGGCGGTGGATCTGTTTGAGGAGACCCTGAAGATCGCGGGAGAAAACGCCGAAACCAACGGCGTGGGAGATCGGATCGGCTTCCTTGCCCAAAACGTCCTGAAGCCTGACTTTATGGACGACCTCGGCGAATTCGACTGTATTCTATCCAATCCTCCCTATATTGAAACCGAACAGATCTCCCTGCTTTCGGAGGAGGTTTCCTTTGAGCCGGAGGCGGCGTTGGACGGCGGAGACGACGGACTGGATTTTTACCGTGTGATCATCAAGGAATACGGCAAATATCTTCGTTCGGGTGGGTTGATGCTCTTGGAGATCGGTTGGAACCAAGCCAAGGCGGTCAGCGCCATTGCCCACGAGGCAGGCTTCCGCTGTGAGGTCTACAAGGATTACGGCGGAAACGATCGGGTGGCGTATCTTTCCCTCCCCGGTAACGAACAGATATTATAAATTTATATACAACGAAGGAGTTTTGTCATGAATTTAACTTTAGAACAGATCAAGTCGATCGCCAAGGGCGTATCCCGCGTAGAGGAAAGAGACGGAGCGATCCATCTTCTCCGTTTCACCGCCGAGCAGGAAGCGGTCTACGCTGCTCGGGACGACAAGGGCTTCTGGAAAAAATCTTACGCGACGGCGGGCGTTCGCTTGGAGTTTATCACCAACAGCCGCACGCTTTCCATGGAAACCAAGGTATCCGCAGGCTCTTCCAGACGATTCTTCTCTTACGAGGTCTTTTGTAACGGCGTAAAGCTCGGCTCTCACGGCGGCGAGGTCCTCACCGACGACGTGGTCGTAGGGACGTATAACGATCTGGGCGAGGGCGAAAAACGAGTCAAGATCGTATTTCCTTGGTCGGTCGCCTCTCCCCTGCTCCGTCTGACGCTGGACGACGGCGCAACCCTTGTCCCCGTGGAAAAATCCTGCCGTATGCTGATGTACGGCGACTCCATTACCCACGGCTACGACGCGAAAAATCCCTCGGGCTCTTACGCTTCTCTGTTGGCTGACGCGCTGGACGCCGACGCTATCAACAAAGCCATCGGCGGAGAATGCTTCCGTCCCGCTTTGGCAGAGGCAGGTGATCGGGAGGAATTTGACTACGTCACCGTAGCGTACGGAACGAACGACTGGAGCAAAAAGGAAAAAGAGGTCTTTGAGGCAAACTGCTCTGATTTCTACAAGACCCTTTCCCGCCTCTATCCTACGGCAAGGATCTTTGCCATCACACCCATCTGGCGGGCGGACAACGACCGCCAGACGAAGGTAGGCGAGTTTTCCTATGCCGCCGAGTACATTGAACGGGCGGTCAAGGATCTGCCCAACGTAACGGTTTTGCGCGGCATCGACTTCGTTCCGAAGGATCCCGCTTATTTCAGCGACAAATATCTGCACCCCAACGACGAGGGCTTTGCTCATTATTTCAAGAATCTTTACAAGGCAATAAAGGCTCATCTGTAAACAACAAAAATCCACCCGCGTAGCGGGTGGTGTATTTCATTTTCGGGCATAGCCCTAATACTACTGGCTACGCACAAGTGCGTTTTAGATTGGCCTGCCAGCCATGCAATTGTTACTTACTACCCATAAGTGGGTTCTTTCTTTACAGGGAATCCTGAGCGAACTTTAGGAATCGGCGAATGCCACGCGGACAGCCGAGGACGTCTGTCCCTACAATGTTTCAAAAAAGTTTGATGCTTCGTTCCTATTATATACAATCGATTATCGATTGCCTCTGTAGGAAGAGTACAACAAACAATAAGAGGCTTGTAGGGACAGACGTCCTCGGCTGTCCGCGTGGCAAACGAGAATTCCTATTATATACAATCGATTATCGATTGCCTCTGTAGGAAGAGTACAACAAACAACAAGAGGCTTGTAGGGACAGACGTCCTCGGCTGTCCGCGTGGCAAACGAGAATTCCTAAATCACGCTTAGGACCACTCTTTGTTTTTTATTTTCGTAGCTTTTACACCGGTTAACCTATTTTGAGCCACTCCACTATGGCGGGTTTTTCGTAAGACAACAAGCGGCGACGCGCCATGAGGACGCGTCGCCGCAATTTTATTGTTCAAATTGAGAATGGTACAGAGAATAATAAAATCCCTTTTGCGCCATCAGCGCGTCGTGATTCCCCTGCTCGATCACGTTACCGTCCTTCACCACCAGAATTACGTCGGCGTTCCGCACGGTAGAAAGGCGGTGGGCGATGACGAAGCAGGTGCGCCCCTTCATCAGGGTGAGCATCGCTTCCTGAATTTTTTGCTCGGTACGGGAATCCACGTTGGAGGTTGCCTCGTCCAGAATCAGCATGGGCGCATCGGCAAGCATGGCGCGGGCAATGGTAATGAGCTGCTTATGTCCCTTGGAGATATTCGCGCCGTCATCGGACAGCACGGTATCGTACCCCTCGGGCAGAGACTCCACGTAGGAATGGATATGCGCCATTTTTGCCACGCGGATCACGTCCTCTCGGCTGGCGTTCTCTTTTCCGTAGGTAATATTCTCGTAGATCGTTCCGTGGAACAGCCACGTTTCCTGCAGCACCATGGTATACGCCTGCCGCAGACTCTCGCGCGTAATTTCGCGTATCTCTTTGCCATCTACGGTGATCTGCCCATCGTTTACGTCGTAAAACCGCATGAGCAGATTGATGACGGTGGTCTTTCCCGCCCCCGTCGGTCCGACGATAGCAATCAGATTTCCCTTTTCTGCCCGCAGCGACAGATCCTGAATGATGGTCCGTTCGGGCACGTAGCCAAAGCGCACGTGAGAAAGGGTGACGTCTCCGCGCACCTCGGAAAGCTCCTCCGCGCCTTCGGCGTCGGGCGCTTCCGCAGCCTCGTCGATGACAGCAAACACTTTTTCTGCCGAGGAGCAAGCCGATTGCAGATCGTTCATGATATTGGCGAACTCATTGATGGGACCCGCGAATTTTCTGGAATACTGGACGAACGCCGAAACGCCGCCCAAGGATATTGTAAAAATCGACAGTATATCCATCTGTCCCGCCCCCCGAAGGAGATAGAACAGATAGAAGATTCCGCCCAGCGTTGTAACGAGAGACAGTGAGAAGTTATTGATGAAATTCACCGTCGGCCCAACCGTCGCGCCGTAATATTCCGCGCGGTAATACGCCTCCACCGAGGCTTTGTTTTTCTCGTCAAACCGTTCTCCGATCACCTTTTCCCGTCGGTAAGCGCGAATGGTTTTCTGACCCGAAAGCATTTCCTCCGCATAGCCGTTCAGCTCGCCGAGCTTTTGTGAACGCGCACGGAACAGCGGACGAACCCGTTTGGAGCGCCATGCGGTATACAGAATCGACATGGGCACGGTAATAACAAAAACCAACAGTAAAACGGGAGAAATAGACGCCATCATGATCAGCGCGCCCACCACGGTAACCACGCTGGCGCCGATCTGGAGCAGATCGTGAGACAGCGAGGTGTTCACGGTATCAATATCGTAGGAAATGCGGCTGATGATCTCCCCCGTCGCATGGGTATCAAAATATCCGATGGGCAATTCCGTCAAATGATCGAACAGCTCTTTTCGCATGGTGTATACAATTTTTTGACTCAATCTTACCATCAAAACCGCAAGAATATAAGACAATACGGCGGATAGAATATAAAAAATCAACATAATTCCGCCATAGAACAGAACCCGATCCGTATCGACCCGTCCAACACCAAGCTCAATGGCGTCGATGGCTTTTTGCGACAGCTTGGGGGCGGCAAGCGCCAAAAAGTTTGAGAACAGCATCAAGGCAAAGCAAAGGGCGACCCGTCCCTTATAGCGAAACAAATAGGTGGAAATCCGCCGAACCACCGCCAGCTTTGCCTTCCCCGTCATGGGCGGGGCGGCGTTCATACCCCGTTTGCCGCCTCCAAAGCCTTTTCCGTTATTCAAGGATCGCACCTCCAATCTGGGAATTGCTGATCTGGCGATAGACCTCACAGGTCGCAAGCAGCTCCTCGTGCCGTCCCGCGCCGATCAGCTCGCCGTCCTCCAGCACCAGAATCAGGTCGGCGTGCATCACCGAGCTGACTCGCTGCGCCACCACCACCGAGGTCACTCCCACAAGACCCTCGCGGATACTGCGGCGAAGTCTTGCGTCGGTCTTATAGTCCAAGGCAGAGGAAGCGTCGTCCAAAACAAGGATCTGCGGCTCGCCCGCCAGTGCCCGCGCGATCAGAAGCCTCTGCTTTTGTCCGCCGCTGACGTTCGTTCCCTTGGATTGCAGCATATGCCCGTATCCGTCCTCGTAGGCTTCGATAAATTCGCTTGCCTGCGCCAATTCCGCGCCGCGTCGAACGGCTTCCTCGGACAGATCTCTGCCGAAACGGATATTTTCCGCAATCGTATCGGCAAAGATAAAATCATTTTGCATCACCACGCCAAAGGCGGTATTCAGCTCGTCGGGCGGGATCGTCCGCAGATCTCTGCCGTCGATCCGCACGCTGCCCGAATCCACGTCGTACGCTCGCATCAGAAGGCGGATCAACGTGGTCTTTCCACTTCCCGTCGCGCCGATCACGCCAAGCGTTCCGCCACGGGGCAAGGAAAAGGAAATATGGGATAGGTTATTTTTCTTTCCCATGTAGGAAAAGGAAACGTCCTCAAACACGATTCCCGACTCGCCCTTACGGGGTGGGAATTCTTCCTCCGAGCGAAGCTCCAGATCGGGGGCGGTACGAACCACCTCCTCGATCCGTTTCGCCGATGCCGTTCCCTTGGAGTAATTGACGAAAATACGGGTGATCCCGATCATCGCGTTGGAGATCAAGGTAAAATACTGAATAAACGCAATGATCTTTCCCGCCTCGGTGAGCGCTCCGTTGACGCGGAACGCGCCCACGAGGATCACCGCCACCAGTCCCACGTTCAAAAGCAGGGTCACCAGCGGATTGGACGCCGCCATCACCGAGCTTGCCGTTTGCTCGCTCGTCATCAACACGCGGTTCGCGCCATCAAACCGTCGGCGTTCGTAATCCCCTCGGGACAGCGCTTTGATGACACGGATTCCCTTGGCGTCCTCTCTGACGATCCGAACCATTCCGTCCAAGGACCGTTGGCTTTTTTGGAAAAGCGGAATTCCTTTTTTGGTGATCACCCACACCGTAAGCCCGATCAGAGGCAGAATCGCCAGCATGACCAGCGTCATGGTCAGATCCAGCATCGCCGTCACAAGAATACCACCCACCAGCAAAAGGGGGGCGCGCACGCCAAGGCGCATACTCATACCCACGAAATGATGCACGTGGTAGGTATCCGAGGTCAGTCTGGATTCCAAGCTGGGAACGGTAAAGGCATCGATCTGACGCGCGCTGAGGGTCATCACACGCTCGAACAGCGCGTGCCGTATGCCCTCGGTAGATCGCTTGGCGATCTTTGACGCCATACGGTTGGCTGTAATATTGCCCAAGCAACCGAAGGCGGCGCAAAGAATCATGGCGCCCCCCCACAGGACGATCCGATCTACCCGCCCCGTGGGAACAACGTCGTCCAAAATATAGCTCAGGATATACGGAATAAACAGCTCCACCAGCGTTCCCACGGTCTTGATCGTCAGAGCCAAGGCGATCAGGCGGCGATGGGGCTTCAGATATTCCAACAACAGCTTCATAATTTTTCCTCTTACAGCACTTCCATGCGAAATTTCGTTCTCTCTGCCTTTGCGCCCCGAATCTCAATGACGTAATCCAGCGCAAGATACCCGTCCTCCATCAAACGATTCTCTACCTTGATCGTGCGCACGCAAATCTCAAAGGGCATAAAGGGAGTTTGATACAGGCAATGATGCCGCTTCCCTTCCTCGAATACAAGCGCGGTGGATACCGCGCCCTCTCGGATCATGCTGACCACCTCGGGCTGATCCGTAAGAAAGGTGATCTCCGTTACCGAGCCGTCCATGCCCGTTGCCTCGGTCTCCTCGTAGGAGATCTTCAACCGTCCCTCGGAGCGTTCCCGCTTCCCAACGGTATTGATATCGATGGTTTGCGGTTCGGGCGCGCCCCCGTCCTCCATCATTCTGACCCCCTCTCCGTCCTCAACGGAAAATAGGGATTCCTCCACCTCGTAGCGGATCGACCGCAGTCGGATCCGCACCTCTTCCATATCACGCATTTCTTCCTCCGCCCACGCGCCGCGTGGGTCTTTTTCTATCTTTTTCCTTTATATTTTATCATTTTTTTCCCCCTCTGTCAACACGGACACCCAAATTCTCTTTTTTTCTTTCACAGCTTTGAAAATATTGAAAAAATTATTGAAAATCCTTTGACAGACGGCAATTTTAATGATATAATGATGGTAGAAAATCCTTTGCTTTATTTGGAGGCTTCATTATGTCAAGTACGATCTGCGTAACGATCAAGCAACTGGTCAATTACGCCGTAAGACAAAAGCTCATCGGCGAGGACGACCGCAGCTACGCCACCAACGCGCTAATCGACGCGCTCGGTCTTTCCGAATTCGTGGACTGCCCCGCAGAAGGAGATCCCTCCTTGGAGGAGATGCTGGGCGCGCTTTGCGACTTTGCCGCGGAGCAAGGCTTGTTGGAAAGCAACAGCGTGGTATACCGCGACCTGTTTGACACCAAGCTGATGGGACTTCTCACGCCCCGTCCCAGCGAGGTCATTCGAAGCTTTTTCGCCTTTTACGCCCTATCGCCCAAAGCGGCAACCGACTATTTTTACAAGCTCTGCCGCGCCAGCGACTATATCCGCACCTACCGCGTGGAAAAGGACCTGAAGTGGACCTACGCGGGCAAATACGGAGAGCTGGACATCACCGTCAATCTCTCCAAGCCCGAAAAAGATCCCAAAGCCATCGCCGCCGCCAAGCTACTGCCCCAAAGCGGCTATCCCAAATGTCTGCTCTGCGCCGAGAACGAGGGCTTCGCGGGCAACGCGGCAAAGCCCGCCCGTCAAACCCTGCGGCTGATCCCCATCACCCTTGCGGGCAAGCAATGGTTCTTGCAATATTCCCCCTACGTTTATTATAACGAGCATTGCATCGTCCTGTCGAGTGAACACACCCCCATGAAGATCGACAAGAATACCTTCGCGAGACTCTTGGATTTCGTGGGACAGTTTCCCCACTACTTCCTCGGCTCTAACGCCGACCTCCCCATCGTGGGCGGCTCGATCCTCTCCCACGATCATATGCAGGGCGGGCACTACACCTTCGCTATGGCAAAAGCGCCCATTGAGACTGCCATTCACTTTTCCTGCTACGACGACGTCGAAGCGGGCATCGTCAAGTGGCCTATGTCGGTGATCCGTCTGCGCAGCGCCAACCGACAGAATCTGATCTCTCTTGCGGAGAAGATCCTCGCTTCTTGGCGAAGCTACTCCGATCCCGAAGCCTTCATTTTTGCGAGAAGCGACGGAGAGGCGCACAACACCCTCACGCCCATCGCCAGAATGAGAGACGGCAAGTATGAGCTGGATCTGGTGCTTCGCAACAACGTCACCACCGACGAACATCCCCTCGGCGTATTCCACCCCCACGCCGACGTACACAACGTCAAAAAAGAAAACATCGGCTTGATCGAGGTCATGGGTCTGGCGGTTCTTCCCGCAAGGCTGAAGGAGGAGCTTGCCGTCATGAAGGACTTCATTCTCGCGGGTCGGGATTTTTCCGAGGACGAGCGCATCGAAAAGCACAAGGCGTGGTTTGAACGCTTCCGTGAGGGCTACGACTTCACCGAGGAAAACACCGAATCCATTCTGCAAGCCGAGATCGGCAAGACCTTTGAGCGAGTACTGGAGGACGCGGGCGTTTATAAAAACACCGAGGGCGGCAGGCTTGCCTTCCTGCGGTTTATTGCTACCATTCGATAAAAAATACCAAAACGGAAAAGAAAGGAACCATCACTATGGCTGAATTTGTCATTACCATCGCAAGAGGCTTTGGAAGCGGCGGACGAACCATCGGTCGGATGCTGGCGCAAAAGCTGGATATCAACTACTACGACAGCGACCTGATCCGTCTGGCATCGGAAGAAAGCGGCATCAATCTGGAGCTGTTCGGCAAGGCGGACGAACGGGTCAAAACCAACCTGTTCAAGCGCTACAACCGCAGCTACGGCGATAAGCTGATCCCTCCCGACAGCGACGAATTCGTATCCGACGACAATCTGTTCAACTATCAGGCAAAGATCATTCGCGAGCTTGCCGAAAAGCAGAACTGCATCATCATCGGACGCTGCTCCGACTATATTCTGAGAGACAACCCCAAGGCGCTTCGTCTATTCATTTACGCCGATCGCAAAACCTGTATCAAAAACGTCACCGACCTGTACGGCGTGCTGCCCAAGGAAGCCAACGAGCGAATTGTGTCTCTGGACCGCGCAAGAGCCGCTTATTACAAATACTACACGGGCAAGGATTGGGATGACGTCAACAATTACGATCTTTGCATCAACACCAGCCGCGTCAGCTTCGAGCAGGCGGTAGACGCCATCATTGCCCATATGCGCGCGCTGGGCTATCACGTATAAAGAAAGGATATCACCATGAGAATTTCTTACACACACGAATCAATCCGTTTGACGGGTCGGTGGGACATGACCGATCCCCGTTACGCCGAGACCACCACCACAGGCGCGTATATTGAGTTTGCCTTTGAGGGTACGACCGCCTTGGCGATCTTCGATCTTCTGACCAACGAAACACCCCTGCTTCGTCTATGGATGCAGGTAGACGGCGGCGCTTTGACCGAAACGCCCATTGACCGCTATCTCCGTATCGTAACGCCTACGGCAGGCAGACACGTGGTAAGGATCATCTACAAGGGCGGCGTGGAAAATCATCGCCGTTGGTATCGCCCCTTGGGCGGAAAGGTCTCCTTCGTCGGCGTGCAGACCGAAACCCCCGTCGCCATCGGAGAGGATACCCGCAAGACCATTGAATTCGTAGGCGATTCCATCACCGAGGGTGTGCTGATCGACGTAGATTATTACAAAGGAGTAGACGGCGCGGAGCCGGTCTCCTATATCAACCAGCACAACCGTATATACGAGGACGACGTTTGCGCCACCTATGCGTGGCTGACCGCGCAAGCCCTGAATCTTCGCCCCATCTTTATGGGTTACGGCGCAGTGGGGACGACCCGCGCGGGACAAGGAAAGGTTCCTGCCGCCCCCTTGGCTTATCCTTACAATTTTGACGGCTCGCCCATCACCCGTCCCCAGCCCGATTATATCCTCATCAACCACGGAGCAAACGACAGAGCAAAAACGGCAGAGGAATACACGGCAAAATACCGCGAGCTGCTTGACGTGATCCGCCGTCGGAATCCCGATTCCAAGATCATTTCCCTTTCCGCCTTCTGCGGCGCGCATCACAAGGAATTGGGCGAGTTGATCCAAGCCTACAATAAGGAAACGGGCGATTCGGTTGCCTTTATCGATTCGAACGGTTGGATCTCTCCCGAGCCGCTTCACCCCCTGCGAGACGGTCATAAAACCGTGGCAGAGCACCTTATTCCCCTGCTTGAGAAAATAATCCAATCATAATTCAGCTTACAAACAACGCCTCATTTCGCAAAAGCGAAATGAGGCGTTGTTCTATTCAGACAGAATTTTTTCGATTTCGGGATCGGTCAAGCAAAGAGACGCATAGAGCCACAGCACCGAATAGCGATCCTTCAGATCAATTGCCCTCATGGTCTTGTCTCCTTGTCCGTTATGCGGTTTTATTATACCACAGCTTTCCTTTTTTTCAAGCACTTTTTCCATTCTTAGCCCCCGCATGAATTGGTTATATTTGGCAATTTTTTATTCTTTATTTGATATTTTTCGATCCTATTCGCAAATTGTTGTTCGCAATTACCAAATATTGGAAATTAAGATTGTGAAATTTGACGGTTGGTAATTTTTGTATTTTGCTTGATATTATTACCAAAATATGGTAAAATATGTATATCAAAATAAAAATTTGGAGGATCAAATGGAAAATAACACGAAAATACTGATTGCCGACGAAAATCCCGCCCAGCGGCAAGCGTTGGCAAGTGAGCTTCGTCGCATGGGGTTTCGAAACGTAGAGGAAGCCGCCAACGGCGAGGATGCCCTCATTAAGATCGGACGGTTTCACCCCGACGTGGCGATTCTGGACGTCTGGCTGTCCAAGCTGGACGGCATCGGGGTGCTTCGCAACTGCAAATCCCTGCGCTTTGAGGACGATCTTCCCCCTGCCTTCATCATCGTCTCCATGGTTTCCAATCAAAGCATCTTTATGGAAGCGGCAAGGGCGGGTGCGGATCTGTGCCTTCTCAAGCCCTACAACGTAGAAAGCCTGTGCCAGCACATTCATTCCCTTTCGGAAAACAGAAAGAACGCAAACGCCGATGCTCCCGTCCTTGCCGAGGGCGAACAAAAAGCCCCCGATATTGAAGCGCAGGTCACCAAGATCATTCATCAGATCGGCGTTCCCGCCCATATCAAGGGCTATCAATATCTCCGCACGGCGATCCTACTTACCGTCCGCGACAGCGAAATGATCAACTCGGTGACCAAGGCACTCTATCCCTCGGTTGCCAAGAAATACAGCACCACCACGTCTCGCGTGGAGCGCGCCATTCGCCACGCCATCGAGGTGGCGTGGGACAGAGGCGACGTGGATACGCTCAATTCCTACTTTGGCTACACCATACAGAATAACAGAGGAAAGCCCACGAATAGCGAGTTTATCGCCATGATCGCAGATAATTTGAGATTGAAGTATAAATTGTATTGATTGATGCAAAGCAAGCGGCGACGGGGTTCCCGTCGCCGTTGTTTGTTGTTGATTGTGAATTTATCGCGGACAGTCGAGGACGCCTGTCCCTACTAGGTTTTATATAATTTTATTGCTTAGATCGTATTCTTATATTAAGAGTTTACCGTTCAAAATGGCTACGAATACTCAATACTTTTTACAGATTTGTAGGGACAGGCGTCCTCGACTGTCCGCTTCTCCTCTCCTTCCAGTTTCGTTTTAACAGTCAAGCAAATAAGGCAATATCCGTCCGATCCCTTTGGGATTCGGAAGATATTGCCTTGTTTTTTACTGCCCTGCGGCGTATTTTTGATACAGATATTTCGTGTCGCTTGTGGAGACGGCGTTGGTAATTGCAGTCTGGGTGGAATCGCTCCGTCCCACGACAACGCAAACGTAGGTCTTTCCCGTGGAGTTGTCCTTTGCTACCGTCACGAAGCAAGACGTGGGAATGGTCTCATAACCCGTTTTTCCGCCGATCACGGTCATATTCGAGCCGCCCCCCACCGACGGGTTGTCGTTGAAGCGGTTTTTGTCGCTATACCAGCTTGCATAAAGCGGTCCGCCTACGCCGTTTACGGTATACCCGTTAAAGGAGGTCAAAACGATCTTCGCCGCAGGGTTATCCATGGCGGCGGTCATGATGGTTGCCATATCACGGCAGGTGGTATAATGATTGTCGTGATGCAAGCCCGTATTGTTGACGAAATTCGTGCCGTTACAACCAAGCTCTCTTGCCCGCGCGTTCATCATCTGAACGAAGGCATCTTCGCTTCCCGCAATATAGTCGGCGAGCAACCAGCAGGCAACCGAATCCGATTGATAGTTGACCAAAAACAGCGCGTCCTCTACCGTCAAGGTAGAGCCTACCGCCAATCCGCCCCAAACGGACGCATCCTTGTTGGCGGTGAGCTTGGTCATATGCGCTTGCGTCACCGTCAGCTTGTCCGTAAAGCTCTTTGCGTTCTCGCAGGTCACAAGAACCGTCATTACCTTGGTCATGGACGCGGGATAGATGCGGGTATCGGCGTTCTTGTCCGCAACGGACTTCCCTGCCGAAACATCCACCAGAATCGCGGCGGCGGATTTGATATTCGTATCTGCGGAAACGTCAGCGTTTGCGGCAGAAGTGCTTCCGTAGTTTCCCGACGTCTTCGTGGACGGGAAGGTCAGGAATTTCGCCTTGACCGTAGGAACGGACGGCGCAGTCTGTTGCGTCGGCTCTTTGGTCTCATTGCCCCCCTTGGGGTTGTCCGCAGCGGGAAGATCGTCGCCAAAGCCGCCTACCGCGAGAGCGACACACAGGGCGATCAGGCTGATCACCAAGAGCGACACGGTAGAAACAAGAATCGCGATAAACGCCGTGCTGTATTTGTGAGACGGCGGCTTCTTGGGCTGTCGTTGCGGCTGCCTTTGGGGTGAGCGTTGTGGAGGACGTTGGGTGGGAATATGTTGATTCATCGTATCGTTCCTTTTATGTAACATCGTTTTCGTCGCGGCAAGCACCGCACTTATATTCTACCATATCTGCGCTTATTTTTCAATATAAATTTTCAAAGCTTGGAAAATAATTTTGTTTTATCCTTGTCTTTACATTTGTTTCAAAAACGCATCGGACCAAACCCATCCCTCTTATTCTTCTGTATATAGTTCGTCGTAGTACCAACGGATTGGATTTTCATATATGTATTTTACGTGTTCTTCGTAGTCTTCCCGATTTCGGATAATGTGATCGTTGAAACGTGCTTGCCAAATGTTTTCGCCATACTCCTTGTTGCAAAAACGCTTAAATGTCGATACAAATTGTGAACACGTGGTGTTCGCTCTCTCAACATTTGTAGGGACAGGCGTCCTCGACTGTCCGTTTTGTGTCGTCTTTTTATTTTCTTTCACACAAAGCAACAGATGAATGTGATTGGGCATTATCACATAAGCTTCAATCGACAAATGATCATAGAAGTCATTTAATTGTTTGATATATTTATCCGCAATTTTTCCGTATCTTGTCAATTCGACTCGCGGACAGTCGAGGACGCCTGTCCCTACGATGCGAGATAAAATCGGGCGCCTGCTTTGCGTACAGATCGTTATGAAATATACACCGACTCTATTGTAATCAAAACTTTGATATCTTGGTGTTTTTCTCTTTTCTAATTCTTCCATTTTTATCACCAATCCCATTATAACACAAATCGGCAGAGAAAACAACATCTCTGCCGAAAAAGACAATAAAACCGCGAGACTTCCTTTTGAGAAGTCTCGCAATCTATCCCAGCGGCATAGCCGCGTATTCGCCTGAATGGTTTTATATGAATTCTATATTCAATCCCATTTTAGGAAACGGTAGTTGGGTCGTCCGCGCTTACTTGGCGTAATCGACCGCGCGGCTTTCCCGAATCAGATTGATCTTGATCTGTCCCGGATACTTCACTTCTTCCTGAATCTTCTGCGCCATTTCACGGGCGATCAGCTTCATTCCGTCGTCGTTGACTTCCTCGGGCTTGACCATGACACGGATCTCGCGCCCTGCCTGTACAGCAAACGCCTTATCCACTCCGCCAAAGCTCTTGGCGATCTCCTCGATCTTTTCCAGTCTCTTAATGTAGTTTTCCAGATCCTCACGGCGCGCGCCCGGTCTTGCCGCGGAAATCGCGTCTGCCGCCTGAATGATCACCGCTGTGATCGTCTGCGCTTCCACGTCTCCGTGGTGCGCTTCAATCGCGTGGATTACCTCTCGGCTTTCCTTATACTTCTTGGCAAGATTTACGCCAAGCTCTACGTGAGAGCCTTCCATTTCATGGGTCTGCGCCTTTCCGATATCGTGCAACAGTCCCGCCCGTTTGGCAACGGTACTGTCGATTCCCAGCTCGTCGGCGATCATGCCCGCGATCAGGGATACCTCGATGGAATGCTTGAGTACGTTTTGTCCGTAGCTGGTTCTGTATTTCAGTCTGCCCAACATTCTGACAAGCTCGGGATGAATGCCGTGGATGCCCACGTCAAAGGTTGCTCGCTCGCCTGCCTGCTTGATGCTTGCCTCAACCTCACGTCCCGCCTTTTCCACGGTCTCCTCGATTCTCGTGGGGTGGATCCGTCCGTCGGAGATCAGCTTCTCCAGCGTGATCCGCGCGATTTCTCTGCGTACGGGGTCAAAGCCCGAAAGGGTGATCGCCTCAGGCGTATCGTCGATGATCAGCTCCACGCCCGTCAGCTTTTCCAGCATCTGAATGTTTCTTCCCTCTCGACCGATGATCCTTCCCTTCATATCCTCGTTGGGAAGGGAGACCACCGACACGGTGGTTTCCGCCACGTGATCGGCGGCGCACCGTTGAATTGCCAGAGAGATAATGTTCTTCGCCTTGCTGTCCGCTTCCTCCTTGAATTCCTCTTCCAGCTCGGAAAGTCTCTGCGCCAGCTCGTGCTTCACCTCCGATTCCACACGGCTGATCAGTTCTTCCTTCGCCTCGGTAACGGAAATGCCCGAAATTTCTTCAAGAATCACCATTTCCTTGGCGCGAAGCTCTTCGATCTGCTCACGAAGGGCATCGTTTTCCTTCAGCTTCTTATCCAGCTGCTCGTTTTTGCGCTCCAGCGCTTCGGTCTTTTTGTCCAGATTTTCTTCTTTTTGGGTCAAGCGTCTTTCCATACGGGAAATTTCCGAGCGACGCTCCTTCATTTCCTTTTCCGCTTCGTTTCTCTGCTTAAGGATTTCTTCCTTGGCGCTGATCAACGCTTCCTTTTTACGGGTTTCGGCTTCCTTTGCGCCTTCTTCGCGAATTCGCTTGGCTTCTTCTTCTGCAGAACCGATCTCGGCTTCCGCCTTTTCCTGACGGCGCTTATAACCGACTCGGTAAAAAATCAGTCCGAATACAACTGCCGAAACCGCCATCGAAGCAGCCGCGGCAAGTATTGCCCACATCCATGTTTCCATAAACACACCTCCTTGTTTTTTATTCCTTTATCATGATTCGTATCATAAAGTATGAAAAAGCGTCCGCCCGAGGGCGTTCGACAAATCGCATTTCTGACACATACTAATATTTTACACGATTTTCAATGAATTGTCAAGAGTTTTCGGCGAATCCGCCCGCTTCTCTCGCAAAAAATTGAGAAAAAAACGAGTTTTTTGAAAAATCGATCCAATTCATACAATAAATATTCCTAATACTACCGACTGCGCACAAGCGCTCTGTAGATTGGTCTGCAGAGCCTCGCAATTATTACTTGCTACCCGTAAACGGGTTTGCTCGGGATTTTATCATACCTTGTAGGGATCGGCGTCCTCGACGGTCCATTTCATGATGTTTTTTGTTCACCAAAGCTTTACTTTATCCTTTGCTTTTTGGACCGTCGAGGACGCCGGTCCCTACAAGCGCATTTTTTATTGTGCCTTATCCCTTTATTTCTATTTTCTCCCCGATCAACCTCTTTAGAACCACGCGACTTAGCGTGATTTTCGTGACACAAAAAGCCACGGCTACACAATTTGTGTAGTTGCGGCTTTTTGATAATTTCTTTGAACGTATAAAGGGCTCACCCTTCGGCAACCAGACTCGCAAGGCAATACAGCGTTCGTCCTTCGTAATCGATTCTGAGCCAGCGCCCGTTGCGACTGATACCCGTACAGTTGAGGGTCGTTCCCTTGGGGACGTTAACATGAATGTTATGGGCAGACGCTTCAGTAGCATCAGGGAAGGTTCGCAGGTTTGCCCCCGCGTCGTTGGTAACCGTTACCTGCTCCGTAATGGGGTCATAGACCACCGAGCCATCCGAGGACACCGTATAGCGCGTCTCGATATACCGTTCCTCGCCCTCGTAGGAAACCTTGGTAAAGTCACCTTCCGTGCCCAAGGACTCCAGCCGCGTTCCCAAGGGCAGGTCGGCAATCTTCGTTCCCTCCGTATCTGCCGTCTCGTACAGCGGCGCGGAAGCCGTCATATCCACCCAAATATAGGTCGGCTCTTCGGGATAGAAGATCTGCGCCGCATCAAACCCCGCAAGGGTATTCTCTCCCAAGGTCAAGCCGTTGCTCGTATCCACGAAAACCCCTGTCAAGAGAGGAATGATCGACGACCACGGCGCGCTTCCCGCGGCGTAATCCATCTCGCCCGTACCTCCGAGAATCAAAAGACCGCCGTTATAGACCGCCCAAACGGCGTTCTCGTTGGTGGCGCACTGCCCGCCGAACAAATACAGCTTACCGAGCATCTCTACCGCCGTGGATTCCCGATTGTCATAGTATACCGCAAGATTTCCGTCGGCGGTAAGCTGAATATCGGTAATTTCTCTGCCGTCCCGACCCGGTGTGCCTGCCGCGCCCGTAGGTCCTTTGGGTCCCTCCGGACCAATTGCGCCCGTCGCTCCCGTGGCACCCGTCGCGCCCGTCGCGCCCTTCTCGCCGTCCTTGCCGTCCGCGCCGTCCTGACCGTCCTTACCGTCAGAGCCGCGAACCACACCGAGATTGCTTTGCGTGCCGTCGGTATAAAGAAGCTCCAGCTCTCCCTTATCGTTGATCCTTGCCTCCCGAATCTCTCTGGGCTGCGCCGTCTGACAAGAGCTAAGAAGCAACAGCATCGCAAGTAACAAAAGGGCTATCATTCTTTTCTTCATTGTAATTCCTCTTTTTTGATTGAATTTTGCGGTTCTATTATAACAAATCCACGGACGGCTGTCAAGAGAAATCGACGAGATTTTCGAAATACGGAGGCAACGGCACGCAAAAAGCCGCCTCGCTCGGCGAGACGGCTTTTTATTACTTCATTGACCCGAAATTAACCAAGCTTTGCCTGATTGATCTTGATACCGGGGCCCATGGTGCTTGCGATGACGCAGCTCTTGATATACTGACCCTTCGCAGCGGCGGGCTTTGCCTTCAGAACGGCGCCTACCAGCGTGTTGAAGTTCTCGGTCAGCTTCTCCGTACCGAAGGAAGCCTTACCGATGGGGCAGTGAATGATGTTGGTCTTATCCAGACGGTACTCGATCTTACCTGCCTTTGCCTCGGTTACCGCGCGGGCAACGTCGGGGGTAACGGTTCCTGCCTTGGGAGAGGGCATCAGTCCCTTAGGACCGAGGACCTTACCGAGCTTACCGATCACACCCATCATATCGGGGCTTGCTACGACAACGTCGAAATCGAACCAGTTCTCCTGAACGATCTTGTCAGCGTACTCTGCGCCGCCTGCGTAATCTGCGCCTGCGTCCAGTGCCTTCTGTACGTTATCGCCCTTTGCGAATACCAGAACCTTTACGTTCTTACCCGTTCCGTTGGGGAGAACGACCGCGCCTCTGACCTGCTGGTCAGCGTGACGGGAGTCAACACCCAAACGAATGTGGATCTCGATGGTCTCATCGAACTTTGCCTTGGAAGTCTGGCAAACCAGCTCCAATGCTTCAGAGGGATCGTATGCCTTGCTCTTATCAATCAGCTTTGCGCTATCCGTATATTTCTTTCCCATTTTCCTATCCCTCCTTAGTCCTCAACTACGACGCCCATGCTGCGCGCGGTTCCCGCGATCATGCTCATAGCCGTCTCGATACTTGCCGCGTTCAAGTCGGGCATCTTGGTCTCCGCGATCTTGCGAACCTGCTCGGTGGTGATCTTTGCCACCTTGGTCTTGTTGGGCTTTGCGGAACCGGACTCAATGCCCGCTGCCTTCTTGATCAGAACGGGAGCAGGGGGAGTCTTGGTGATAAAGGTGAAGGAACGGTCTGCATAAACCGTGATGACAACGGGAATGATCAGACCAATGTCGTTCTTCGTTCTTTCGTTGAATTCCTTCGTAAATACGGGAATTGCAACACCGTACTGACCCAGAGCAGGTCCTACGGGAGGCTGCGGCGTTGCCTTACCTGCGGGCAGCTGCAGCTTGATATAACCCATAACTTTCTTTGCCATAATAAAATTACCTCCATTGTGGTGAATATACGGGAGAATTCAAAAATTTTTCTCCCTCCCACGATTGTGTGACTTCCGTCACCGTTATGCGAGCTTTACCACGTTCGCGTCAAGCTCAACAGGCATATCGCGGCGTCCTCTCTTGATGAGCACCGTGATCTTTTTCAGATCGTCGGAAACCGATTGAACCGTTCCCGTATAACCCTCGAACAAGCCGTCTGTTACAACGACCTCGTCGCCGACCTTGACCAGCATTTCCACGCGCTTCGTATCGATATTCAGCGCGTCCACCTCAGCGTCGCTCAGGGGAGTCGGTCTCGATCCGGGTCCTACGAAGCCAGTCACACCCGTAATATTTCTCACGGCGTGCCAGCTTTCCTCCGTCATCGTCATCTTGATGTAGACGTAACAGGGGAAGATCTTCATTTCCACTTCCTTTTCCACGTCACCGTTCTTTTCGATCACGGTCTCCACGGGAATACGAATGTCGAAAAAGAGATGTCCGAGTCCTCGGTTTTCAATGATTTTTTCAAGGCTTGCCTTTACCTTGTTTTCATAACCGGAATAAGTATGCGCCACGTACCATCTCGGTCCAACGTTCATCTCGTTAATATCACTCATATCAAAGCCTCTTATTTTCTCGTTAAGAGAAGAGTTTTGTCAGAGCCATCATACCCTGAGAAAAAGCATAGTCAAGCGCGCCGATGACCACCGCGCAAACCACTACGATCACCAGAACCACAAGTGTATTCTTGAGCACCTGCTTCCACGAGGGCCAGACGATTTTCTTTACCTCGCTCTTAAAACCGCGCCAAGCCTCTTTCAGTTTGCCCTTTTTCTTTTCCTTTTTGGGCGCTTTCGCGGGCTTGTCGTCGGTCTGTGCGACCTTCTTTTCCTTATCTGCCATAGTTCTCTCCTTCCGAATTATTTGGATTCTTTGTGAAGAGTGTGCTTGCGGCAGAACCTGCAGTACTTCTTCAGCTCAAGTCTGTCAGGGTCATTCTTCTTGTTCTTCTTCGTGTCATAGTTTCTCTGCTTGCACTCAGTGCAAACCAGAGTAATCTTGACTCTTGCATCATTAGCCATGTTAGCGGCACCTCCCATTTCAAAATATTTGACGCTCCGCAAGGGACCGTCCGTGTACCTCCCTCATCGGGCAGTGTGTGTCCGAGCCTTTCGGCTTGGCGCTTTTCGGGCACAACAAAAAAGACCTGCTCGCAGAGGTAGAACTATTATATCACCTTTCGTTTTTTCTGTCAATAGTTTTTCGAAAGTTTTTTCGCGTATTTTCAGCGATTTTTCGCTTTTTTCCTCTTTCATTATAAAAAATCGGGAAGCTTTCCGAAAAAAGCTTCCCAAAATTCAAGTGTTTTATTCCGCGTCAAGTGCCTTCAGATCCTCTTCGGACACGAGGCATTCGAATTTTTCGCCGCAAGCGGGACAAACCAATTCCTCGGGATCGATGCTGCTGTCAAAGCAGATTGTGTCGCCACAGGAAGGACATTCTACCTCAAAGTAGTCCTCTTCCTCGCCTGCCAGCTCACAGTCCTCCGAGCAACAAGCGCAATCGCCGTCGCAATCGAAGTCGTCGTCCTCGTCGTCGTCACAGTCCAAGAGCAGCTCCTCGACGCTTCCCAGATCCTCGTCCAGCTCCTCCGCATAGTCGTTCAGGGTTTCCACGTCCTCCTGCAGATTCTCGATCTCCTCCGCCATTTCGGAAACGAGATCGATCAGCGCGCCGATCAGCTTGCCGTTTCCCGAGGAACGGTCCAGCTCCATGCCCTCTGCCAAGCCCTTCAGATACGCCGCCTTTTCCAACAAAGTCATACGCACCTCCAAAGCTTACGCGCGGGACAGATACTCGCCGGTTCTGGTGTCGATCTTCAGGACCTCGCCCTCGTTGATGAAAAGCGGAACCTTGATGACCGCGCCCGTCTCCAGCGTTGCGGGCTTGAGGGTGTTGGTGGCGGTGTTGCCCGCGAAACCGGGGTCGGTCTGGGTCACAGCCAGCTCAACGAACGTGGGAGGCTCTACGCCGAACACGTTGCCCTTGTAGGAAACGATCTTACACATCATTTCTTCCTTCACGAACTTGAAGCTATCGGGAAGCTTATCGCCGTTGAGGGGAAGCATATCGAAGGTTTCCATATCCATAAAGTAATACAGATCGCCGTCGTTGTAGGAATACTGCATTTCCTTTCTTTCGATATACGCGTTCTCAAACTTGTCCGTGGGGCTGAAGGTACGCTCGATCACGGAGCCCGTGATGACGTTCTTGATCTTGGTGCGGACGAAAGCCGCGCCCTTACCGGGCTTTACGTGCTGGAACTCGATAACCTGATATACGCTACCGTCCATGTCAAACGTTACGCCGTTCTTAAAATCTCCTGCTACTACCATTTTTATATACCTCCGAAGATATAAATTTCTGCTTGCCTAAAGAGATAGGCACACTATCCATTTTATTTTACACTATTTTTTCGCAAATTGCAAGCCTTTTTTGAATTTTTTTGTGTTTTCTCAATATTTTTTGGAAATCCTTCATTTTTCACCCCCATCGGTTGCCCGATGGGGGTGTGTTGCCTATATCGTCGTTTCTTCGGATTCAGCTACTTCTTTTTTCTTTTTCTTGCGACGATTCAAATACCAAATGATTCCTTCCAACCCTCCGAAAAGAATAATTAAAGCGAATGACAAGTACCACACAAAGGGGAACCAATCGGGATAAAAATCCATATCTAAAAACGACAACTCATAATGACTCGTAAACCAAGCGAGGAAAAAACAGCCATTGCATAAAGCGCAA
>JAFVQC010000019.1 GCA_017504995.1 Clostridia bacterium | reverse complement strand
GTTTGCTTACGCAAACATTGCCACTTCGTGGTCCCCCTCGACGTTTTGCTTGCAAAACTCGACGCCGCTTGCGGCAGGGCTCCCACAGGAGAAGGCTTTTTTGTGCAACTTTATTTGTTATATAGGTTTTTCGACAGCCTGGGATTTTCGCTAAGGCGAAAATCTGCTTTTTATTTTTTCTCTGTTCCTTCCATGTAATAGGACGCTTCCATATCGGCAACGCAGAGGGCGAAGGCGAGGGGGAACATCTCAAGGGCGCGCCCTACCTGATTGGCGTCCTCGGGTCCCGAAAAGCCCATGTGATAGCGAATGGCGAAGGCTTCCTCACGGGTCAGCTTCATAAAGCCCGAGAGAATATAGACCGATTTTTCTCCGTGACCGTAAGGAAGGGAATCTTCAATGGTATAGTAGGGTACGCTTTCCCAAACGCCGTTTTTCTTTACGTTCCGCATTTCGGTCTTATAAAAATTGGTCTTGCAGATATCGTGAAGCAGAGAAACGATGGCAAGGGATTCTTCCGTGAAGGTGAAGCCGTATTTTTCACGGAAGCGAGGACGCTTGACGAAATCGCAAAGACATTCGTAAACGTTCAGGCTATGCTCCAGAAGTCCGCCCTCGTAAGAGCCGTGAAAACGGGTAGAGGCGGGGGCGGTGAAGAAGTCGGTTTTTTCGGTGAGATAGTCGAGAAAGGTGTCTGCCCCCTCACGGGTGATGCAAGCGCGGTAGATCTCTATAAATTTTTCTTTGTTGTTCATAGATATGTAGTTCCTTTTTTATCATTTTTCGGGTATATGCTTCTTTGTTTATTGTACCATATTCCGAGGGGAAAATCAACCGAATGAAGAAAAATATTTTTCTTTTGCCTTAACGTGTTCTTGAAAAAACGCCAAGGTTCTTTCAAGTCCGTTCCATGCACTCTCCGTCCCATGCCGTCATATATTGACAGTAAGCAACAAAATGGGTTTGTTGCGCTTTGGAAAGGCTGGAAAAGAGATATACGTATGGATACATTGAATCATTTAAAAATAGGAGAGAGCATGGAGGTGCGGCGGCTGACGGGGGAGGCGGCAATGCGGCGCAGGCTGGAGGATATCGGCTTGACGGAGGGATCGAGGGTGACCTGTCTGATGAAAAGCCCCTTGGGTGACCCCAAGGCGTATCGGATTCAGGGGGCGGTGATCGCCCTGCGGGATCGGGATGCGGCAACCGTCTTTGGCGTGCCGATCACGCCGTCTCCCCATGACGTGGAAAACGGAAGGAGGGGAAGGAGATGGCGTTGATGCCGAAGCGGAACGATTCCGCCCCAAGCTTCCAAGAAAAGGAAAAGGTCATTGCCCTTGCGGGCAATCCCAACGTAGGGAAAAGTACGCTTTTTAATCGGCTGACGGGAATGCGTCAGCATACGGGGAACTGGACGGGAAAGACCGTGGGAGTTGCCGAGGGACACTGCCGTTTGGGTGAGCAGCCAATGACCGTGGTGGATCTGCCGGGGACGTATTCGCTGTTTGCCCATTCCGAGGAGGAACGGGTGGCGAAAGAGGTGATCTGCTCCGAGCTTCCCGATCTCGTTGCAATCGTTTGCGACGCCACCTGCCTCGGACGGAACCTGATTCTCGTGTTGCAGATCTTATCGGTTACCGATCGGGCGGTGGTTTTTGTCAATCTGATGGACGAGGCGAAAAAGAAGGGGATCGAGATCGATCTTGATCTTCTGTCGGATCGGCTTGGCGTTCCCGTGGTGGGATTGTCCGCCCGAAGCGGAAAGGGGATCGACGATGCGGTGCGAGTCATGCAGACCGCCTCAGACGGTGTTGCTCCGCTTCATTCCGACCAAGAGCCTCGCGCTCTTGCCGAGACCGCGGAGCAGATCGCGGAGGAGGTCACGATCAAACGGCAGGAACGCGACGTGCGGGATCGGACGGTCGATCGGATCGTGACGAGCAAGCTGTTTGGCTTTCCCTTGATGCTCCTTCTCTTGGCGTTGATCTTTTGGATCACCATCGAGGGGGCGAATATTCCCTCGGCGCTTTTGGCGAAGGGACTGTTCTGGGTCGAAGATCGGTTGATGGAGGGCATGAACGCCCTTGGCGCGCCGTGGTGGCTCAGCGGCGCTCTCGTCAGCGGGGTCTACCGTACCGTGGCGTGGGTGGTTTCGGTGATGCTTCCGCCCATGGCGATATTTTTTCCCTTGTTTACGATTTTGGAGGATCTGGGATATTTACCGCGAATCGCCTTTAATCTGGACCGTTGCTTTTGCGGCTGCAACGCCTGCGGCAAGCAAGCGCTGACCATGTGCATGGGCTTTGGGTGCAACGCCGTGGGTGTGACGGGCTGTCGCATCATCGATTCGAAACGAGAGAGGCTGATCGCCATGCTGACCAACTCCTTCGTGCCCTGCAACGGAAGGTTTCCCACGCTGATTGCCTTGATCTCCATTTTTTTCGTTTCGGCAGGGGGATTTGGCGGCTCGCTGTTGTCCGCCCTTGCCTTGGCAGGGCTGATCCTTCTTTCCGTTCTGGTTACCTTGGGTTGCTCCAAGCTTCTGTCTTGTACGCTTCTTCGGGGAGAGCCGTCCTCGTTTACCTTGGAGCTTCCGCCCTACCGTCCGCCGCAAGTAGGGCAGGTGATCCTGCGCTCGGTTCTTGACCGAACGGTGTTCGTGCTTGGAAGAGCCGTGGCGGTGGCGGCACCCGCGGGGCTGATCCTTTGGATTCTTGCCAATGGGAAGGTGGACGGCGTGGGGATCCTCTGGCATCTGGCGGGGTGGCTTGATCCCATCGGCTCACTTTTGGGCATGGACGGAGTGATCCTGCTCGCCTTCTTATTGGCGCTTCCCGCGGCAGAGATATTCCTTCCCGTTCTGCTCATGGCGTATACCTCGTCGGGAAGCCTGATCGAATACGGGGGCTTGGAGGAACTACGCCTGATCTTGAGCGAAAACGGCTGGACGGCGCTCAGCGCCTGCTGCGTGGTGATCTTCCTTTTGTTCCACTTCCCATGCTCCACCACCCTCATGACGATCCGCAAGGAATCGGGGAAGCTTCGGTGGGCGATTTTGGCGGCGGTGTTGCCGACGGTGATCGGCGCTTTGCTTTGCTTGATCATTTCTTTCGTTTCTCGCCTGCTGATTTGACCGAACCACTTGCAAACCTGCGACAAATATGCTATAATACTCTTAATCAAAATCAAAAGAAAGCGAGGGAAGCGGCGTTCTCATTCGGAAGCGCTTCCCTCGGATAAGAAGATGATCCTACAAAGAGAATGGTTTTGGGCAAGCGCTGTGGAGCTTGCGCCGTTGCTTGTGGGCAAGCTGTTGTGTCGAAAAATCGGAGACGAGGTGATTCGGGCGCGGATCACCGAAACCGAGTGCTATTTTGGCGAGGAGGACACGGCGTGCCATGCGCACAAAGGAAAAACAAATCGCACCGAGGTGATGTACGGTGAGGGCGGACGAGCCTATATCTACCTTTGCTACGGAATTCATAATCTGTTGAATATTACAACCGGTGTTGAGGGGCACCCCGAGGCGGTCCTCGTTCGAGGCGTGGAGGGCGCAATGGGACCCGGACGGGTCACAAGACTGCTTTCTGTTGATCGAAGCCTCAATCGAGAGATTCTTTCTCCCAATTGTGGATTGTGGCTGGAGGATGACGGATACGTGTCGAAAATTGTCAAAGGAAAACGGGTGGGAATCGGCTATGCTTCCTTATCCGATCAAGAAAAGCTTTGGCGATTCACCGATGAAAAATATGCAAAATAACGACGAATTTTACAATATAAAAAGAGAGAAGTGAAGAAAAAATGAGAGGTCTTGGTACGATCGTCAACGTGTTGGCGATCCTCTTTGGATGCGCAATCGGACTGCTGTTCAAAAGCGGCTTGAAGGAACGGTTTCGCACAAACATGATGCAAGCGTGCGGTTTGGCGACCATGTTTATCGGCATGGCGGGCGCGTTTGAGATGATTTTTACCATCAAAGAAGGGAAGCTCAGCTCGGGGTCAACGATGCTGATCGTCCTTTCCTTGGTGATCGGCGGCTTGCTTGGCGAGCTGATCGATATTGAAAAGCGGTTGGATTCGGTTGGTGAAAAGCTGAAAAAAGCCGTCCGATCGGGGGGAGATACCCGCTTTGTGGAGGGATTCGTTACCGCGTCCTTGGTGACCTGTGTGGGCGCAATGGCGATCTGCGGACCGCTTGAGGAGGGTCTGACGGGAAATTCCCGTACCCTGCTTGTGAAATCGATCCTCGACCTTGTCATCGTGGCGGTTTTTTCCTCGGTCTACGGCATCGGCGCGGGTTTTTCCGCATTGGCGGTGGGCGTATACCAAGGCTTAATCACCTTGTTTGCCGTGTGGATTTCCCCCTTCCTATCCGACGCGCTGATTTTGAGCCTTTCGGGTGTCGGCTCGGTGTTGATCTTCGCGGTGGGGGTCAATCTGCTCTTTCCCAATAAAATTCGCGTGGGCAATCTGTTGCCCGCCTTGCTCGTTCCCGTGGCATACGAGGCGATTCTGCTGTTGCCTATATTTTAAAAATGAAGGAGAAAGGAAATGGAGACGGTAAAAAAATATCTGCGGCGGTATTTCATTGACGCGATGGGGGCAATGGCGCTTGGTCTGTTCGCGTCGCTTCTGATCGGTACGATCTTCAAAACGGCAGGCACGTATCTGAAGCTGGACTTCCTGATCCGGATCAACAACTACGCTTCGGGCGCGTCGGGCATGGCGATCGGCTGCGCCATCGCCTACGCCTTGGGGGCGCACCCCTTGGTCATGTTCAGCTGCGCGGCGGTGGGAAGCATCGGCTATTCCATGGGGGCGACCATCGGTACGGCGGCGGGGGAGATCGCCTACACGGCAGGACCTGCGGGCGCGTTCTTTGCTGTCATCGTGGCGGCGGAGATCGGTATGCTGGTGTCGAAAAAGACGAAAGTAGACATTTTGGTCACGCCCATCGTCACGATCCTTACGGGCTTTGCGGTGTCGGCGCTTCTGTGCCCAGCCATCGCGTACCTCATGTATTATCTCGGCTATTTCGTCAACACGGCAACCGAAATGCAACCTCTGCTGATGGGTATTGTCGTGTCGGTGGTGGTGGGCGTGATTTTGACGTTGCCTATTTCCAGCGCGGCGATCTGCGCCATGATCGGTATATCGGGCTTGGCAGGCGGCGCGGCGGCAGTGGGGTGTTGCTGTCAGATGGTTGGCTTTGCGGTGATCAGCTTCCGCGAGAACCGCTTTGGCGGACTTGTGGCGCAAGGCTTGGGCACGTCCATGCTGCAGATGGGCAACATTTGCCGAAAGCCGCAGATCTGGATCGCCCCCACGCTGGCATCGGCGGTGTGCGGACCCCTATCCACCATGCTCTTCCGCCTCAAATGCGTAGGCGTTTCCGCGGGCATGGGGACGTGCGGCTTGGTAGGACCGATCGGTATCGTTTCGGCAACCGAGAACAGCGTGTGGAAATGGGTGGGTATACCCGTGCTGTGTATTCTTCTGCCTGCCGTTCTGTCTTTTCTGTTCAATGAAATTCTTCGTAAGATTGGTTGGGTGAAAACGGGCGACATGAAGATCGATGTGTAAGAAATTGGCAGTATATATAAAAAATGATGGAAAAATCCGTTTCGGGGGCGTAAGCCCCCTTTTTTTTTTGTATTCGTGGCTTTGTGCGCGAACAAAAAATTGCGAATAAAAACGGGAGCACCAAGGCGCACTCCTGACCGTCTCTTGAAAAATATTATTTTTCGGTAGCCGTGAAGATATTCCTTGCCCGTTGTTTCAAAAGGACGTTGTCCGATGGTTTCCCTCAATCTTGGTAGGGGAGGGGCTTGCTCCTCCCGAAAAAACAATCGAATTTTTGCAACCGATCGGCGAACCGAAAAACGATAAATATATATCGACCACAACGGTTACGATTTTTTACTCAATCATTGAGTATTATAAGAACGCATTGATTTTTTGTGGTATAGTATAAATAAATAATATGGATTGTTTGTCAATTGCTTGGGGAAATCGCCTAAATTTTGGTAGCGAGCTGCACAAAATTTCTTATTTTGCCACCAAAACGAGGGCAGCCACGGGGGTTCTTTCGCGGTTGACGGGAATCTTCATTATGACCATGAAAAAATTAAAATTTAGAAAGGACTTTTTTGCAAAATGAAAACGACAAAAAGAATTTTAGCGATCCTTTTGACGTTTGCAATGATGGCAACAGTCTTGTGCCTGCCTGCTTTTGCTGTGGAAAACAGCGAGCCCGTGGCAGATCAGACCGGCGAGGGTGTTGAAGCCGTTGCAGACGAAGGCACTGACGTCATTGAGATTGCAACCGCGGATGAATTTCTTGCGATTGATGATAATCTTGAAGGCAACTATAAGCTGACTGCCAATATTGAGTTCGAGGAGATAGTACACCTTGGTTCTTTCAAGGGCACGTTGGACGGCGATGGTCATACCTTAACGATCTTGGGCGAATATAGCGCTGCAAAATCGTATGGTATGATCTTCAACGCCTTGGCTGGCGCGACGATCAAGAATATTCAGATCGGTACGGAAGAAGAGCCCGTAAGATTTGCTGTCGGTGAACTCTCTAAAGGCACAAACATTGGTCTGCTCGGTAATAACGTTTCGGGTGGAACCGTTATTACCAACGTTGACGTTTACATCGATGCGGATTTAAGCGGAGCAACGACATCGACATTGAATTTCGGTGCCTTTTTCCCCAGATCTACAGCGGATACTACGACGATAACGAACTGTACGGCGAACGGTAAAATTAACGTTGGAACCGGCGGTGGAACGAAAAACGTTGCCGGCTTTTTCGGTAGCTATGCTGCCACGGGTATCTTCGAAAACTGTGTGAGCAACGTTGATTTTGAAGGAACTGCCAACACCCTGCGTGTGGCAGGTATTGTTGGCAATGTTACCGGCACTGTGACGGTTACTAACTGCGTGAACACCGGTACTGTTCAAAAGGAAGGAACGGTTAACGGAATCGTATATGGCAGTTCAGGTACACTTACGGCGACGGGCTGTGTAAACCTTGGAACAGTCAACGGTGAATCCGGACTTGCGAGCGCCGTTACTCAAACCAACGTAGGCGCGGGCGTTCGTATTCACAACACCGCGGACGAAAGCGGCTTGCGCTTCAAGTTCACTATGGATGAAGCATCTCTTGAGGCTTTGGCTGCGTTGACGGCGGTATACGGCGCGGCAAACGTACAGGTTGGCGCGATCTTCCTTCCCACCGAGCTTGTGGGCGAGGACGCTTTGACGGCAGAGAACTACGCGAACGCGCTTACCATGGCGGGCAGCGCTTCCGAGATCACGGACGGCTACTATCACGCATCTCTCGTTAAGCTCTATGATACCCACTACAATACCGAATATAGCTGTCAGAGCTTCTGGCGCTTCAAAACCTCCGCAGACGGTGAATGGATCACCGTTTACGCGAACAATACGCTGAGCAGAACCATTGCGGAGGTTGCGGCTGAGGCATTGAATGATCCGAATAAGCCGAACTATTCTCAGGAGCAGCTCGACATTTTGACCGCCTACGCAAACGCGCAGAACGGCTAAGGAAGGGAGAGAACGGAAATGAAAAAGATTACTTACGTAAGACCCGAGGTTGAGTTCGTTGCGATCTCCACCGAGGACGTTTGCACCCTCTCCTTGACGGGTGAGGACAAGGCAGATTGGGAAGCAGAAGAAGCTGAGGCAAACGGCTTGATCTGATCTCCTTGGAATTCAATCGAAAAACACGACGCGGAGAGCCGAGGCTCTCCGCGTTTTTTTCGTGTGCTTTTGGGTTTATCGGTTCGGCGATTGTTGTGTTCTATGCCATTCTCCTCATCCGTCTGCTCCTTCGTCGCATCCACCTTCCCCACGGGGGAAGGCTTACGGTAAGCGATGCCTTTCTTGTTCGCCGATTGGTTGCGAAAATTTGTTTGTTTTTCGCGGGAGGATGCAATCATGTTTCGCTACGCTCAACTGCAAGCTTGCTTACGCAAACATTGCCCCTCCCCTACCGCATGAAATATTGTTCGCCGATGGATTGCGAAAATTTGATTGCTTTTTGCGGGAGCACCAAGGCGCTCCCCTACCGTGTTTCATTCAAATTTATTGTTCTCGGTTACGGAAATTCGTTCGTTTTCTTGGGTCGTCGAGGCGCCGACCCCTACCAAGATTGAAGGAAAACCATCGGACACCGTCCTTTTGAAACAACGGTCAATGAAGATCATCACGGCTAC
>JAFVQC010000106.1 GCA_017504995.1 Clostridia bacterium | reverse complement strand
GAGCGCAAGCACAAGGGAACGACGCTGCACCGCAGACTGCTGATCTTCTTTATCAGCGTTTCGGTGGTGCTGATCCTGCTCTTTACGCTGCTTCTGTCCATATTCGGAATCGACGGCAAGCAGGAGCACAGCGTACAGGCACAGCTCACCACGCAGCTTTCCATGCTTGCAGACAGCGTTGAGGATGACTTCGGGCGTATCTCACTGGACGGTATCGGCATTGCCGAGGATTTGGCGGCACGGAGTGACCGTTTCTTTTCCGATAACGGTATCTCTGCCGACGGGCTGCAGGAGCATCCCGAACTGATAGAGCCGCTTCTTGATCAATATATGCAAACGCTCGTAAATACCGTCAAAACCCGCTATTGCGGCGGTGTATTTGTGATGCTGGACGCTTCGGTACGGCAGGACTCCGAAACCGCCAAGGCGGGCATCTTCCTGAAAAAGACACAGCCCACCGCTACCGAAAACGTGGGTGTGGATATCCACTGTCTGCGCGGCCCTGCACAGCTTGCCCGTGACAACGGTATTATGCTGCTGGGACAATGGAAGATGGAATACGACATCTCCGATCAGCCCTTTTGGAACGAGGTCATGCAGACCGCAAGGGATAACCCCGATCTGCCGCTGTCCCGTCTGTATTACTGGTCGGGGCGTGTGGTGCTGAAAGGAAACAGCGAAGCGGGATTTCTGCTTTGCGTTCCGATGATCAGCAAGGACGGCACGGTATTCGGCGTATGCGGTATTGAAGTAAGCGATCGTATGTTCAAGCTCCTGTACACGCCGGAGAGCGACTATTTTGACGAGATCTTTACCGTTGCGGCTCCTGTTTGCGAGGGTGGAATCTGCACCTCCAAGGGACTGCTTGCGGGTAATAGGTTCCTTTCGGGAACCAGATGGGACGAGGACTTGAAGATCACCGACAGTCACGACGGCTTTGTTCACTATTCCGGTGCTGCCGACGATTACGGCGGTAAGGCCGTTTCGGTGCGGTTGTATTCCGATGATTCTCCCTACAAGGATCGGGAATGGTCGGTATCTCTGCTGATGCCGCAGGACATTCTGCACAATGCCGTGGAGGGCAACCGATACATTTTCATTACCGTTGTGATCGGGTTGCTTATCCTGGCGATCACCGCTTCGGTCATTATCTCCCGCCGTTACATCAAGCCGGTCAACGAAGCCTTTGAACAGATCCGCAGCAAGGGCTATCACGAAAGCAGTGCGACGACACGCATCCCCGAAATCGCCGACCTGTTCGCATTCCTTGCACAGCAAGACCGTGAGCACGAGGATCAGATGCAAACGCACAGAGAACGCACCGAAACCCTGCAAAGCGAGGTAGAGCGTCTGCACGGCGAAAAGACCGCATTGCAATCTCAGGTGGAGATGGTAAAGACCGACAATACCCGTCTTGCTTATCTGCGCAAGGACGAGGTCGATCCCGACAGCTATGCGCTCTTTTTGGAATGTATGCGCTCGCTTTCCAAGCGTGAGAGAGCCGTTTTCGATCTGTACGTTGAAGGCAAGACCGCAAAGGAGATCGTGGAGATCCTGGGCATTACCGACAACGGACTGAAATACCACAACAAGAACATTTACTCAAAGCTCGGTGTATCCTCCCGCAAGGAGCTTTTGAGATACGTAGCCATTTTGAAGCAAGAGCAAGGAGGTAATGTGTAAAATGACGTTAGCTGACAGATTAAACCGGATTATTAACGAACAGCAGATCAGCAAGGCAGAATTTGCACGGCGGATCGGCGTGACACCGCAGTACGTTCTTCTGCTGACAGGCAACGCCAAGGCACGTCCCGAAAGCATCAAGCCTGCCCTTGCCAAGCTGATCGCTTTGGAGTTTGATTGCGACTACGATTGGCTCCTTCACGGCAAGGAGCCGGAGCCGACAGAGACCGCAAAGCCGAATAAACGCACCTGTGAGGGGCCGCTTCGTGCCTACGGCATTTCGGTTCGGGAAAAGGAAGTCCTGACGCGCTTTGCCGAGGGCAAACGCATCAAGCAAATTGCCGAAGAAGACGGTATCACCGTCAATACAGCGAACTATTATCTCCGAATGGCGTATAAGAAGCTGAACGTCCACAGCCGTGAGGAGCTTGCCGAGCGGCTTGATGGGTTGGATGAATACGAATAAGTGAAACTAATATTTTTTGACTCCGTTCCGTTTTGGGAACGGAGTCGTGCTTTTATTGTTGGGTGTCGAGGGTTCGGCACCCGTATCAAATTCACGCTGCTATTTGCTTACAAATGAGGCTGAAACAATAGCCAGTCCTGATTCATCGCTCGGCGAAGTTCGGACTGCGCTGCTACGGTTGCTCTCGATATGGCTTGTGTGTCAGCGTGTCGATACGTAATTACCGACGCTGCAGCTGTTGAACTCGCAAATTATGAGGCTTCATCAGAAACACAGGAGCTCATCGTTGATTCCGCGTGGACCGTATGGATCGTTGAAGACGGAGTAGCAACCGAAGGCACGAGCGACCAAATCGTTGTTGGTGACGTGATAATCATCTATACCGACTCTGACGGCGTTGAAAATATCGTGGTATATCATTTGGAAGAAGACGATTCCGATGAAACCGATGAAGGTGAAGATAACATCGACGACGAGACGACTGATGATGGAGATGCCGATAATGACACCACGAATGATGAAAACGGTGGTACCCAAACGGACGGAGGTGACGCAGAAACAGGTGAATGAGCTCGTAATGAGAGAGTATCGAAAATTGTTTGCAAAATAAAAAAAGGAGATCCCGTCCGATTGAACGAGATCTCCTTAATTATTCTTCCACTATCCCAATAACCCTACCGCAACAGTAAACGCTATCGTTCTCACCAATGCGAATAGGCTTATACTTCTCATTATGCGAGATCAAGCACTTGTTGCCAAGCTCCTTAATGTAAACATCGCCGTTTACAACGAAGATACCAACCTCTCCGATATCGACGGAATCGCACTTTTCAACAAAGACCTTATCTCCGTCGTGATAGGTAGGCTCCATACTGTCACCGCCAACGGAGATCACAAAGTCAGCCTGTTCTGCCTCTGCACTTTCGGGAACGAGAAGCTCTTCAGCCAGATCACTGTCGAGAATGTTACCCGTACCTGCTGATGCAGGGAGCGTAAACCAATCAATCTTATACATACGGGTCTTGGGCTTTCTTGTCAGCGTCGTCACACGCTTATATTCGCTGTCGATCAAATAATCAACAACCTCTTTACCGTGCTCGTCAAGGGCGCGGTATTTTTGTAACGTTGTCCACTCGGTAGCAGTAGGGCGTTGAGCCATGGACTTGCATCCGATCAGCTCGTCAGCAGACACACCAAGCAGGTCGCAAAGACGTGCGAGCTTATCGCAGTCAGGGCGACCGATACCTTTCTCCCAGTTATAAATGACTCTGCCCGAGCTCTCGCCAAGAGCGTCGGCAATGTCCTGCTGGGTCATGCCTTTTATATTACGGTACTTTTTTATCTGTTCGCCAATAAAGCTCATACGGATATACCTCCAAGTGTATTACGCATCTATTTTACCATACAAACTTGTATTTGTCAATAGAAACTCCAAAAATATTATATAATCCTATTGACAATACAATATCGCTGTGTTATAATACCAAATACCAAAGATGGTTGGAAATCGACTTGAAGTATATTTGTTCAACGTGCAAAAAAGATTACGCAGTAAACAAATAAAAAGTGGAATTTGAGATGGTTTTTCACGGAGATGCTCAAAATCACCGATTCCTGATTTCAAAGCAGGATAAAGGCGTGCGACTTTGCTCGCCCTTCACAGCGACCGGCAACGCCGTTCGCAAGCTTGAGCGAGATTTAAGGCGATTTGAAGAGCTTTATCAAATTCGACGCACGTTACATGAGTGCACAATTTCAAAAAGCGTGTGCACGTGTTTTTGAGAGACTTTTTTGAGTATTCTCTCATTGTTCTTAAAGCAATTTAAAATATTTTTATAAAAATGCTTCGATTTTCTGCGCATTAATTGAAAAATACTCTCTGAAAAAATAACTTTTCGGCAAATATATTCGATGGAGGTTGAAAATTTAAGATGACTTTCAAGAATTTCTTGAAGCGTGTAAACGCAGTGTTTCACGATAACCGTACAGTTCTTCGTGATGGTGAGAACATCGAAGATTGGGAAGAAGTTCAGCGTATGCAGCGAGAGAAAGAAGCGGAAAGGCAGAAGAAAGAACAAGAGATCCTCGCCACTTGGTTTTTCCGCGAAGAATATCTCAACGCAAATTGGTTCAAACGATTCCTCCTGCGCCTCGAATTTGCTTTTCGTAGCACACGTGGAGAGAGTCACATTCCGCAAATACCGGAACACATCCGCAAAGAAATCGCCCGTTGTCTTCTGCCGGATATCGTGGCTTACTTTGAATCGGAGCAGGGGCAGAGAGAGTTTGAGGAGTGGAAGGCACAACAAGAATCCGCTAAAAAGGAAAAGAGCGAGGTCGCGTGACCTCGCTCTTGATAGCACTCAAATTTGATATTTAATAGTAAAAAACAAATCCGAACCAATTTCGATTTACGAAATAGTTCGGATTTGTTACGTTTGGTGACCCGTACGGGAATCGAACCCATGTTTCCAGCGTGAGAG
>JAFVQC010000084.1 GCA_017504995.1 Clostridia bacterium | reverse complement strand
GGCGCATGAGGTAACAGGAAGCTGTACCTTGCTTGAAGTAAACGACAGATATTATCTCATCGATTGCGGTATGGAACAGGGAATTGACGTGTTTCAGAACGTCGCCTTGCCAATCTCTCCGAGTCAGGTCGATGCAGTCTTTCTGACACACGCGCATATTGACCATTCCGGAATGTTACCAAGACTTTATAAGGACGGCTTCCGTGGCATTATTTACGCAACAGAAGCGACTACAAAGCTGGCAGATATCATGCTCAAGGATAGTGCGCATATCCAGATGAGCGAAGTGGAATGGAAAAACAGAAAAGCGGAACGCTCGGGCGATGAGAATCAGCAGCCTACCTATACCTTAGAGGATGCGATCGGAGCCATCAAGCTGTTTCGCGGTGTCCCTTATAATCAAAGGATCACGGTGTCCGCAGGCGTGGATATCCGCTTTACGGATATTGGGCATCTGCTTGGATCTTCGGCAATCGAGATATGGCTGCGTGAGGGTGAGTATGACAGAAAGATCGTATTCAGCGGAGACGTTGGCAATACCGATCAGCCTATCATCAAGGATCCTTCACCTGTAGCGGAAGCAGACTATCTTGTTTTGGAATCGACGTATGGCAGCCGTAATCATGAGCGTCATACCGATACCATCGAGGAATTTGCACATCTTATCGATCAAACGCTCACAAAAGGCGGCAACGTCGTAATACCTTCCTTTGCCATCGGACGCACGCAAGAGCTTCTGTATGCGATCCGTGAGATCAAGCAGAGAGGACTTGTAAAGGATACGGATTTCCCCGTTTACGTTGACAGCCCATTGGCAATCGAAGCAACTGAGATCTTCTCCAAGTGTGATCCCGCGTGCTTTGATGAAGAAACAAACAAACTGATCGAGCAGGGAATTGATCCCATTAAGTTCCCGAACTTACGTCTTTCGGTAACAGTCGAGGAATCCAAACGTATCAACGAAACTCCGGAGCCAAAGGTCATTCTTTCTGCAAGTGGAATGTGCGAAGCGGGCAGAATCCGACATCATCTCAAGCACAATCTATGGAGACCGCAGAACCTCATACTCTTTGTTGGCTATCAGGCAGAAGGTACTCTTGGCAGAAACTTAATTGAGGGCGTACAGAACGTTCGACTGTTCGGTGAGGATATTGTGGTCAGAGCTCAGATTAAGTCACTCAAAGGAACCAGCGGACACGCCGATCAGCAGGGACTTATTTCGTGGCTTGAGAGCTTTGAAAAGAAACCTCGTACCGTCTTCCTGAATCACGGAAATGAGGAATCCATCGCGGTCCTGACCGATGAGCTTAAGGAGCGTGGATACGCGGTAGAGGCTCCGTACAGCGGAACCGAATATGACCTTGTAAAAGGCATTATGACCGCCTATACCGAGAAGAAGCGTGTAACGGCAGCAGATGCAGCTAAGGCTCGTTCGAGAAAGAACAGCATTCATCGTGACCTTGTATCGCAGGCTGAGGCACTTCTTGCTCTTGCAAAGCGCTGTGAGAGCCGTCCGAATAAGGAAAATGCCAAATTTGCAGCGCAGATCAGAGCACTCATGGATAAGTGGGAACGTTGAGATGATAAATAAGTAAATATAGCCGGTAAACAAAAGAAAGACTAATAATAGCCCTCGTTCCATTACGGAGCGAGGGCTTCTTCTTACTTGTTATACTTTCTCAAACATCGTCTTACCCGATTAATATGCCGTTCAAAATCTCCATTATCGATCAATTCAGTGAGAACGTATTGCATAAAGGTAGGAACGGTGCAGGAGTAAAAGCCGAGCTTTTCTTCATACGGTTTGACAAGATGTTTGGGAAGCACCATGTATCCGATACGAAGAGAGGGAGAGATCGTTTTGGAAAAGGTATTCAGATATATGACGTTATCGTTTTTCGAGAGGGCAAACAGCGTGTCCGTCGGCTTGGTAGAAACCGAGAACTCCGATTCAAAGTCATCCTCAATGATATATCGGTTTTTCTGATTTGCCCATCGAACGTATTCGTGAAGCTTTGAGGCTGTTGCGCTAACACCCGTAGGGAAGCTTCTGTACGGCGTGGTGTGAATGACACTTGCGGTAGTATTTGAGAGAGCGGCACTGTCAATACCGTCGTGCGAGAGGGGGAGCAACTCATATCCTACCTCCGATGCGTGATAAATCTCCTCAATCTTTTTATAGGAAGGAGACTCAATCCCGTAGGTATGAGATCTTCCGAGCATCATGATGATATGCTCATACAGGTATTCGGAGCCTGAGCCGATAATGATCTGCTCGGTATCAACCGAAATACCTCTATTGCGTGCAAGGTATTGTTTAATAGCCTCTCTTAACTCAGTGCAACCGTAGTTAGGCGACTTCTCAAGCAACAGATCACCGTGCTCCGTCAAAACCTTACGCATTGTTTTGCTTAAAACAGAGAGAGGAAAATCCGGATAGGCATGCTTTGTTTCGGTTGCAGGGTGATATTTGTGAGTTGTCTTGGCGGTTGATGCAAAGCCGTCTGTCTTACGGAAGCTTACCACGTATCCGCTCCGTTCTCTTGACTCTACGTAGCCTTCGTCAGAGAGCAGGGCATAAGCGTGCTCAACAGTCACTGTGCTTATTCCGAGTTCCTCGGCAAGAGCGCGGATAGAGGGAAGCTTGCTATCAAAACGCAGAACATCGTTTACGATATCCTCACGTATCTGGTTATATAGCTGGAGATAGACCGGGCGTTTTTCTTTATCGATTACGTACTTCATCTGTATATATAAAATTCTCCTAAACTGACTATTTTAATATGTACAGAGATATTATATAATAATAGCATCAAAATGTCAAGGAGTAATGATCAGATGTCTCATAATCATCAAAAAAAGATTGCTGTGATCAATGATTTCTGTGGCTTCGGACGTTGCTCTATTGCGGCGTCCTTGCCGATTATTTCTGCAATGAAGAT
>JAFVQC010000018.1 GCA_017504995.1 Clostridia bacterium | reverse complement strand
GGCTTAAAGTTAGTTGCCACATCTGTGGCGGTAGGGCGACTGCCGCAAGTGGAAGAAAATTCGACGAGCCTATAGGCTCAGCGTGTAAAATGCCCCAAGGGGGCTATTGCAAGCCACCAGCACGGCTGGTGGTTATGACTTTACATTGTAAAAACCTTTATTACAGAATCAAAACTCCCCTGCCCGTGGGCAAGGGAGTTTTTTGGTTGATCAAAAAATCGATTAATCTGCGGTAAGTCCCGAACGCTCGATACCTTGAACGAGGAACTTCTGACAGAAGAGATACATTACGAGCAGAGGCGCAATGATCATCAAACCGCAGGTGTTTCGTACGGCAGAGCTATACAGATTCTGTCCCGCATACTCCGCACCCTTGCTCAAGGACTTCGGCACGCCGATCACGTCAGGCATCAATACCATTTCTTTATTGTTGGTAAAGAATACCGTCGTGTAGAAATCGTCGGTCCACTGCCATGAGAAGGCGAACAGGAACACGGTAACCATCATAGGCACGGACAACGGCAAAATGATGGTAAAGAAGGTGCGCATAACGCCCGAACCGTCAATGTATGCCGATTCCTCCAGCTCATCCGGTACGCCTCTGAAGAACTGACGGAGCATGAAAATGTACAATCCGTTCTTAAAGGCAAGACCGCAGATCGAAAGAACGATCAAGGGCCAGTACGAGTTGGTCATCGTAATACCGTAACCATCGGCAAACAGCTTCCAGCTATCGGGAATGATATCAAACGCCGCCAACGCTTCGTTGGTGTACTCAAATCCGAAGATGTTGATACCTCCTCCGTTCAAAAGCTGAACGATTCCAAGGATATCAAAGTTCAAGAACTTCATAAACATGGAAAGCTGCAACGTCTGGTGCGGAACGACCAATGAGAAGATCACCGCCGCAAATATGAACTTGTTGCCCTTGAATTTGAATTTTGCCAATCCGTAAGCAACAAAGCAACAGATAAACGTCTGAATCAGCGCGGTCGTTACCGACAGAAACAAGGTATTGCTAAACGCTTCCAGATAATGCTGTTCTGACCAAATTGCCTTATACATATCCAAGGAGAAGTTTTTGGGGATCAACCGTACCGTTACGTCTACAAAGTCATCAGGTCCCATAAACGAACCCGCGATCTTGGAGAAGAAAGGGAAAAGAACCACGTAAGAAACTCCGATCAAAAGAACCAACCGGAAAATATACCAGACGACCTTTTTGAGGAAAAACATCGACAAAAATTTTGCCTTCAGTCTTTGTTTCAGAGGCGCCCGTTCAAATTCCACACGAATTTTTTTCTTCGTTTCTTTTTGAACTCTTGGCTTGTTATCAATATTCTGTACGTTCATTTCAACCTCCTTAATCACGCTTCTGATAGAACACGAATGCCGAGAACAAACCTGCCACTACGGCAATCATCGCGATTACAATCAAGAAGTACATCCATGCCATCGCAGAACTGAGAACGTCACCACTTACGGCACCATTCGATTGCACATATTGATCTGAAATATATTTCATTACCACATTGGAATCCGTCGTAAAGGAGTCAATTACTGTATAAATTCCGTTTACAAGGATCATCGGGCTGATCATCGGGAAGGTGATCTTCCAGAAGGTCTCCCATGCGGTTGCGCCATCGATCTGTACGGACTCGTAGATTGCGGGGGAAATGGATTGCAGACCTGCAAGGAAGATCAGCAGCTGTACGCCCGAACGGTTTACAATATTATAAATATTATTAATCGCCGTCGTAACGTATTCTACCAAGCCTTCGCCGACTGCCATACCCGAAAACATTTGTTGTACGTCCAAGGCGGAAACGATATCCTGCGACGTACTCTCTCCAGAGCCGTCCTCGATACCCTCTGCCTCCTCCATATATTCTCCAAGCAGGTTCTGCGCCTCGATGGATTCCATCAGACCCGTTGCCAAAATAACGGGAATGAAGAAGATCGCACGGAACACGGCGCGTCCCGCCATCTTCTGGTTCAGCAGCACTGCCATAAACAGGGAGAACATCAGGATCATAGGAATGTCAAATATCATGTCCTGCAATCCGTCCAACAGGACTTCAAGGAAATCAGAGGTTGCGAATGCCGCCTTGTAGTTCGTCCATCCGTTAAAGCGGAACTCGGGTTTTCCTCCGCCGACAATCAGCTTCTCCGAAAAGCTGTATTGAATGGAGTCAATAATAATCGGCAGATATACCAAAATGAATCCGAGCAAGAACGGAAGAACGAATATCCAACCTGCGCGAGCTTTCTTCTTATCCAGAGAGGCTCTTTTTCTTTTTTTAGGTGCTTTTATTTTTACATCTTTCGTCATAGTTCCTCTCCTTTCCTTAAGCGCCGCGGCTTAATACTACGTAACCGTACGCATCAATGGTGTAAGAAACGCCGTTGAAGGTAACCACTACGCGATAATCGTTAAAGTTCAAAATGAACGCCGTTCCGTTTGCATATGCCTCATATACGATCGTGTTTGCTCCCGTGTCATACTTGGTCGTGTTCGTCACGGGAAGCTGTCCGGGGGGTACGGTGCCTACAGAACCCGAACCTTGCTCTTGCTCGGGAACGTAAACGTACCGATCTCCATCCAATCCTTCGGGCGGTGTCGAACCCGAACCGTTCAACAACGTATACGCATTCTCTACCAGAACATCCAAAGCGGTAGCTACCTGCTCGAAATAGCCGCCCGCTACAACGTATTCGTCATACGCTGCTTCAAATGCGGGAGTAATCATATTGAACAGATACTCTCTCATGTTAGAGGTATACGCATCGGGATTCGCCTTCAGCAACGCCTCGGCTGCCTTAACGGCATCCTTTGCCACGGACAGTCTGTTGACCGTATCCTTGGCTTCGGTGATCAGAGCGTACAGCTCGATTCTCAATTTGTTTGCGGTAACCGCAGACTCGTTATAAGCCGCAGTTGCGTTGTCCCAAGCTTCCTTTGCTGCGTTTTTCGCAACGGTATCGTTAAAGTTGTTTTGAACAACGTCGTCATAGTCTTTTTTCTTAGCAAGCATCGTCGCATGCTTCGAAAGCGCGTCTGCGATCGCAAGATCATACTCTCCGTATTTTGCGTTGGATTCGTTGAGCAGATATGCAAGGGAGCCAGATGCCGTAGCATCCTTCGCGTTAACCACTCCCCACGTATCTTTTTCGATCGTATCCTTCGCCTGGCGAATCGCCTTCATTGCAGCGGCGTTTGCTGCATCTACTCTATTCTTTTCGGCTGCAATACTCGCCTCCAAGGACTGCCATGCGTCAAGCTCCAGCTCGTCTGCGTCGGGAACGCGAGTACCGCCATTCAAGAATTGGTGCGCCACGATCTCACTGGTCTGTACGCCCTTGAGAAGATCGTTCAACTCCAGATACATAGATACCAGATCCTCAAACCAGATATCGTACTGTACGGAATAGTACTGGCTGAGGGTTTCGTATTGCTTCAGAACCTCGGTGTTCCGATAAGACAGAACGAAATTCAGCGCTGCTCCGTTTTCCAAGGACTTCAAGAAGAAGTACTCCAAATTTCCTTCCATATTGAGAGGTGTTCCCGCAATTTCAACGTATCCGTGCAATACGATACCCAAGAAAGGAACCGCTGCGGAGGAAATATGGAAACGGCTGGAATCCAGTGCAATATCGGTAATATGATCGACGTACTTCCATGCGTAGGCGTTACCGCCGGAGGTCATAATCTCTGCGTTTGGCAGAGTCCGATCAATATAATCGAACGCCTGCACCGTAAAGTTCTGGCTATCCGCGCGGTTGTAAGGCTCATCCTCGTCGAAATCCGAGCTTAAATACGAACCAAGAGTGGATACGGAAATTCCAATAGGCTCATATTCGGAATACGCAGGAATAAACTTCTCGTAGAAGTGGCTATAATACGCCGCGGACAATACCAGATCGAAATATCCTACGTAAGAGTGCTTGGTCGCGCTATATTCACGCTTACTGGTATAACGGTTATCAATGGTCTTTGCCGCATGCTTTTTCAGCGACAGACCGTCAAACCACGTATCATTCGTGGCGAAAACGAAATCGGTATCGGGGAACAATCCGAAGCCTTCCTGCTTCGCGTAAGCAAGAAGCTCCTCGAAATCCATGTCCTTGGATACTGCACGCTCCCACTTCAGATAGTACGGCACCTTTTCCATCATCATGCCGCCCTTGGTATACCCTGTCAAAATGAAGTTGATGTTGGTAATGCCCTCCACCTTTAATTCATCGTACATGGCAGCAACATCTGCAAAGCTGGTCAAGGGTGTCATAACCGTAAAGGGAATGGAAAGGAATTTCTCCGTGGTTTCTACCGCACCGAAGGTTTCGATATACAACGGAATATTTTCGCTTACGTCCGCATCCGTCAGTTTGGTCAGCATGCCGTTCTTAATCAAATGCGCGCGATACGCATTTGCCATACCAATGTAAGAACAATCATACGCGCCACTTAAGCCTTTTTCCGCGGCAACCGCATCGTCTACCAACATAACGTAACGAATTTTATAGTTGCCCGTGTACTTTCTGGAGGATACGACCGTCCACTCCGTGTTGCTTCCGACCGAGATTGCATCTGCCAGATTGTAGGAGTCGGTAGGTCTGGGTTCTACCGTCATCTTGACCGTATTATATTCGTTAACCTGTCCTCCGTGATAGGTGGTCAGCTTCAACAAGGAGTCTCCCTCCTCGACGATCGCAACGAAGCCGCGATCTCTCGAAACGCCGGTATCTGCATCTACCTGTGTTTCTACCAAGCCGAAAACGGGATAACGAATGATTTCCTCATATTTACCGTCAATTTCATGATAAGCATAATCCTGACCGTAAACCTTTCCTTGTATGGTCGGATTTCCTCCCAAGGTTGCTACCTCTTGGAAATCAAACAATGCGCCTGATCCGTCGGGGAAGAAGGTGTAGCCCGCATTGGGGTTTTTGCCCGCGCCCATCCAGGGAAGAATTTCAATGTGATCCAGACGATAACGCGTTTCGTCAAAACGGATACTGTTTGCAGGAAGTCTGACCGACAATCCTTCCTCGTCCAGCGTATATTCCAACGCCATATTGAACAACGGGAATGCCTCCAGCTTTGCCTCGTATCCAACGAAAGCGTGATCCTCTTCCAGATCCTCAAAGGAATAATCAGGATAGTACTCCTTCATCAGATTCTCAAGCTTAGCGATATGGTTATTGGAAAGCTCAGCATCTAACAAGTAAATATCGTGTGTCTCTACAATAGGATATTGCTTCTTAATGGAAACGTCAGCAGACTCGTTGGTATACTTGATATAACTGTTTCCCTCAAAGGCAAACAACCACAGGATATTTTCCGCGTTTCCTACTTCCTTGCCTTCTTCAACAGCTTTCTTGATGTTTTCCTCCAACACCTTGCAAATATCCATCAAAGCGCTTGCCTCAATGGCACGAGGAACAATGCTTTTCTTCGCCATCGTTCCAATGGCGTATTCTACGCGAATACCGTTTTTGATGTAAGAAACCGCAATCTGATTGCGAAGCGCCGCCTCGGTATAGCTGTTAAAGATTCCCGTGGCATTCGTTGCAATGTCGGTATATTTTACGGTGAGCTGAGAAAGAAGCTCATCTTTCATACCGTTGTTAATTGCGGATGCTTTGGACTTCGACAGATCGTAGGGGTTGGTAAACAACGTATCGCCGGTTTTCTTGTTCTTAACGGCAACCTCTCCGCTATATGCATCTACGTATAACTCGAAGTTGTCGTTTCCATAGCGGTAGTCCATCACGGACAGCTTATCCTCTGCCGTTTGCACAACGCCGCTTATGGTTTGATTGTTTTCATTCTTATATTCGTACTCGCCGGTCTTATACAAATACTCGTCGTTTTTCGTCTTATCGGTATTCTTCTTCATCAAAGACGTGACACTGTCCGTACGGTACTGGTAAGCGCGGGGAGCCTCCTCCTCTTCCGCATTGACTAACATCGTGCATGCGCCAATCAACATCAGAACAGCTAAGAAAGTTGATATTATTTTTTTGAATTTCATGTAAACATCTACCTCCTATCTGTTACATTCTAAATTGAAGTTCCGTTACGATGTTGGTAACGAAGCTAACCAGCTTACCAAGCAACGTGGAGAACAGAATTGCGATAAACATGATCACGACCATGCCCGCAATCGTTCCAAGGCTGGTCAGAACGTTCTTGCCCATGGAATAATCATGGGTTACCATCATTCCGAAGAAGATCAACATACCCGTCCAAATAAATCCGATGGTAGTGATAAGGGTAAGGATATCCGCTTCGGTAGACAACACGAAATTGGACGCGATGGTTGTGGGAATGAGCATCAATACCATCGGTGCCAATGAATAGGTGGTTGCAATGAAGATATCCTTAAAGCTTCCTTCCCCTTCAAACAGGGTGGTCAAGCACCAGTTTGCAACGGTCCACAGCGCCAAAGGAACGAGTACGCTTATCGCAACCGCGATCAGTGACGAATACGCGCCGTCCGGATTCAAAAGATATCCCTGACCGATAGACTGGTAATAGAAAGCAAGAATCGTTACTCCCAAAATCGTTGCGCCTGCTCGCACGGATCCGCGCTTTTCATGCTTCAGATCCCAGAAGCCGTCAAACGGATGGAAAATCACGTGGAACACGTAAAGGAGTTCCTGACCGTAGGTCTTCTTGCCTTTCGTTACGCCGACACGCTTATTGACTTTCTTTGCAAACGCCATGAATTTGACCCAAAGGAAGCAAAGCACAACGACTCCGATCGGAATCAGAAGAATGTACTTTGACATCCATTCTTTTCGAATCTCTTTGTAAGAGTTTGAATAATTCGTGGTGTCGTAGGCTGCTTTGAAATACGTAAGAGATTCTTCGTATTTACCTTCTCTGTACAGTGAGGTACCGATTCCGATATACGCTGCGTCAAAGTTATTGTTTCTCTTCAGAATCTCTGTCCAGTCCTCGATGGCATGCTCAAAATCACGCTCGTTTTGGTTTCTCAACGCATCCGCAAGAATATTTCCGTATTCGGTTCTTGCGTACACGGTAAAGCTACCGTCCGTTTTATTGAGAAGCAACATATTGTCGCCCTGATAACACATACCGACCAAGCCGCCCTTGGTAATATTACCGAGCTGACGTCCCTCGTCACCGAAGGCAAACAGCAGGTTACCGTCAAAGTCGTAGGTAAACACTTTACTTCTCTTTTTGTCAACGATAGACCACGTATTTTCGGGTCCTACCGCAACGTCCACAACGGTGGATGCGCCAAAGATCGTGTCCGAAGCGCTGAATGCCACATTGTCCACTTCACCGGAAGGCGGGAAGAAGCCGTTTCGGCGCATGATCTCATCGCCTGCCGCGTTCAGCATCTTAACGGGAGCAAAGTCGCCATCCTTATCCTTATTCTTAATTGCTGCCAACAGGTCTTTTTCTTCGATCGTGGAGGTAGTAACGTAAATAAAGTCGCCGTTGATGGTAATGTTATTAAATTCGGTAGCTACGTTATCCGACGTTGTATCATATCCGAATTTTGCCCAAACCTGATCCCATGCGGAAACAGAAACCTTCTGCGCGCCAACAAATCCCGTAAACAGACCTTCGTCGGTCATAACGATAATACCCTTGTTGGTGGTAGAGGAAACCACGTAAAGTCTGTCGTAAGCATCGACAGCTACGGCAATCGGCTTATACACCGATCCCTGTTCAAAGAGTTCAGACTCAGGTGCGGGGATAATGTCAATGAAATTACCGGATTGATCAAAGGTTACGATTCTGTTTGCTTCGGTATCGCAAACGTAAATCTTTCCTTCCACAGGCTCACCCGCAACCGTTTTATCGGCGGTAACAAACACGCCCTGCGGTTCCGTCAGGCCATCGGCAATTCCCTGCGCGTTCAGAAAATCAGACAAAATAAACTTTACTCTGTAGTATCTGTCCAAAACCACGATTCTGTCGTTCTTGGTATCTGCCAGATAGATGTTGCCTTCCTCATCGACTTCGATATCAGAAGGACCGGAAAGAGTACTCAGCTCCGCATAGAGAACGTCATATTTGTTCTTGATGGAAGAATGTTCCTTTTTCGCCGCGTTCAGCGCCTTTACGAGCTCCTTGTGGAGATCGTCTTTGTTCATCTCTGACTTGGCGTCCGAATCCATCGCGTCCTCCAGGACCTTTTGGATCGCGCCCGTATCACCTTCTTTTTCCTTCTCAACTGCCAACAGATATTCGTCGGAAGCGTAGATGGTAGCAAGCAAATTGTCATCGCCTATCCAGCTTATAATATCTTCGTCGACCGCATCCTGCGCCGCTTCCATCACGACTCTGGCTTCATTCATATTTTTATACAAAATCCCCAAATCCGCATGATACGTATGCAGGAAGCTCTCATCCGTCAAGCCCATATACTTGTGATCGATCGTCTTGGAAGGAGTATAGGCATCCGGAGAATACATCGCGATTCCGTCCTTGGAATACGTGTAGGTTTGATATGGCGTGGTTGCAGCCGCGGGAAGAGACAGAACCATTACCATAGCAAAAACAATGCAAACGATTGCTGTTAATTTTTTCATGTTTCTCCTCCCCTTTATCAGTCTTTCATACCACTGGATCCCATCGTCTCAATAATATTGGACTGAGAAATCACGAATACGAGAATCGGTACAAGCATCATTACCACCGTTGCGGCAGCGCTGGCGCCCGCACGCTTGATACCTCCCGCAGTGATCTGCTGAATTGCGTAGTTCAGCGATTTCAACTGCTCGGAGTGAATATAAATGGACGCGCCCTTGTTCCACAGATCCTGGAACGAATAGATGATCAGCGTCAGCCATGCGGGCTTAACCATCGGCATCGCAATGATCCAGAAGGTTTTCAGCTCGCTTGCGCCGTCCAGACGGGCACTTTCCAGCACCGCGTCGGTTATGCCTGTTTGCATAAACTGCTTCATCAGATACAGTCCGAGGGACGTTGCCCATGCGGGAACGATGATCGCCCAGTAGGTATCGATCATCTGGAACGCGCTCATCAGAATAAAGCAACAGATAGCGGTAACCGTCTCGTGGAACATCAGAGAGGTTCTGACCAGTCTAAACATTCCTTTGCCGCCCGGGAACTTGATCTTCGCCATTGCGTAAGCCGCCAAGGACGAGAAGAACAGGTTTCCGAAGGTACCCGCAACGGAGGTAAACACCGTGTTGAATATGTATCTGGAGAACGGCACCAGATTTCCACTCATCAACGTAAACAAATCCTTAAAGTTTTTAAAGCTGGGATTGGATACGTAGAATCGAGGGGGGAACATCCAAAGCTCATCGAGAGGCTTCAGAGACTGAATGATAACATAGTACATAGGAAGGACCATGAACGCGCCCATAATCACCAGCATCACGGTAATGCCGGCATCGCCTCCTCTGGATCGCGCAAGTACGACTTTATGTTTTCTTGTTCTTAACTTTGCCATATTACGATCCCACCTTTGAAATTACCTTTTTAACCAATGCGTTAGATCCGATCATGACGACGAACAGAACCACCGCAATTGCTGACGAATAACCGGTTTCGAAACGTTGGGAACCATAGTCCTCCAAATGGTGAACGATGGTATGCGCCGCGTAATCGACAGAGGGGAAGCCGCACAGCGCCGTAACGACACCGCCGAAGCCGAAAGAGCTGGTAATGGCCATCACCGCACCGAACATCAGCTGAGGCTTCATGTTCGGCAGGGTAATATACCAAAGCTCCTGCCATCTGTTACGAATACCGTCTACGGCACCCGCCTCATATTGCGCCTTATCGATACCCTGCAAGCCTGCGATAAAGGACAGGAACGCCGTACCGAGCGAGGTCCAGAGCGCAACGACGATACACAAGGGCATAACGTAATCCGCATCCTCGAACCACGCAATTTCCTTTGAGATAATACCCAGCTTCACCAGCCAAGCGTTTGCCCATCCGTAGGAGTCACTGGAGAACAGCGTACCCCATACCAGATATACCTGACCCGAAATGGAGGGGGCGTAGAAAATCAGGGTAACCACAGCTCTGATCTTCGGGGAAAGCTCATTGATAAACCATGCGACCATCAGGGACATCAAGTAGGAAACAGGACCTACGATCGCAGCGAAAATCAAAGTATTCTTTGCAGCAATCAAGAATATGTCATCGTCGAGGAACAAGCGAACGTAGTTGTCGAGCCAGACGATATTCGGCATTTGAAGCAAGTTAAAGTCCGTAAAGCTGATTACGATGGAAAGCAGAACGGGCAAGATCTTGAAACAGGTGAAAATCAGCATATAGGGCGCCACCATCAGATAAGCTACCTTATTTCGCTTCATTTCCTTCCACGTCCACTGCCAGCGGGTCATATCTTTCCGTGCAACAGCTTTCTTTTGTGCTGTTTTTGAGGACATACTTCTTCTCTCCTTCATTTATTTTTCAGTTAGATTATTTCATTGATTATTTGGAGGCTTCGTATTTTTGGAGCGCGTCTGCCGCATCTCTCAAATACTTCACCGTTTTTCCAAACAATTCCGCATTCAACTGTTCCAGCGTCGTAGCCAAGGCACGAAGCGATGCGTAATCCTCGGTTTCATAGCCCGCGATCAAATTCATTACATTATTATATGCGCCGTCGTAGGCACTATCGTAAGAGGAATCCTCGCGAATCGCCTTTAGTTCGGTCTCTGCCTGCGCCATACGCTTCTGGGCAAGAGTTTGTCCCACGTAGTCCAGCGTTTCCAATCCGAACTCGGCGCGTTTACGGGTAATCTCTTTGTTGATCGTAGTGATATAACCCAAGATAGCCGTAGCGGGATCCGCATTGTCGTTATACGCATCCAAGAACGCAAAGTTGGTGTAACGTCCAATGATATAGCTTCCGGGATAGTTCGGCACAGACGCCAGATTATTAAACTGGAGCGCCAACTGCTCGTATTCTCTTGCCGTCCAAGGCAAGCTCTCCAGCGCAGATTCGTTTGCCGTTGCGTGCTTCGCGGACGGTCCGAGAATTGCTACCATTTCGTTGGAGTAGTCCTCCTGACATTTCGCTCCCGCGTGCCACTTCATGAATTCCCATGCATTGGACTGTTTTTCACAACCCGTAATCATAACGATCGCAGTCGTTGTGGATACCGCAACGTTGTTCAAATATACCTCACCCTCGCTGTTGGTCAGGTAGTAGCCGGGCATCGGATAGAAGCCCCACAGACCTTCGATCTCGGTTGCGAATACCTTCAATTGGTTATACGTAGCGGTGTACGATGCAAATCCGATGGGCATTTCTCCCGTTCTGAAACGGTTTGCGAAGTCGTACTTATAGGGGAAGGAATACATGGTAAACATTGAACACATGTTATCAAAGGCTTCCAGCGCAACGTTGGAGTCCAGATTGATTCTCATACCGCCGTCGGCAAACAGCTCGCCGCCACTCTGGTACAAGAAGATCTTCACGTCGTTGTTCATACCGATCTGCATATTGTTTGCCTGAAGAACGGGGATCGCTTCCTTGACGTCATCCCAGGTTTTGGGAATATCAATATTCAATTCCGCCAGAATATCCTCGCGCACGAACATCATGCTGAAGCTTTGGGTCTCGGGCAAGCCGTAGGTATGGAACACGCCCTCGGCGTCCTCAATACCAAGAACGATCATTGCCGCATCGTTAAAGTCGGCAATCGTCTCGTCGAAGCCTTCCATATTTTCAATAGATGTCAGCGCGCCGCGGATCGCGTAGTTGATTACGCTATCCTCACCCAACCCAATGTATACGTCAGGTCCCATTCCCGCAAGAATGGAGGGAAGCAACGTGGAAGCCGCGACCAACTTCAAATCAACGGTTACGCCCGAAGCGGGAGTGAAATCGTTGTTGATCAATCCGCGAACAACCTGCGCCTGATCACGGCCGTATGCCAACCATACCTCAACCGCTTCCGCGTCGGTCGTTTCGGAAACGGCGCCCATTCTGTTGTAGTTACGGAAGAAGCTCTTCACAAAGCTCATGATCTCAAAGGTAAACGCTTGCCAGAAATTTGCGTTTGCCTCGGGCAATTCTTCGCTCACAGGCTGAATGCTGATGTAGTCAATGATCAGCGGCTGCGTCTTCGCGTCGGACAGCCAAGTACCGAGCGAACCGATGTAGGTCTTTAACTGATCCAGATTCTTAGCGATCTCACGCTCGTCTCTTCCCATCTGATCCAACAAACGGGAAACCTTTTCCAAGGTAGCGGTCATAGAGCCCTTCACATTTGCACTTTCAACCAAAACCTGAGCCACCGCAGCCAGCTCCTTGGATTGACGGATCATATCGATCATCGTGTCAGGCAATATGCGAGCAAAGTCATAACCGCGGTTTTCATCGGGATCGGTTCCCGTCAGCTTCAAAATGTTCAGGTAGTCGTTATTGATGGAGTCCAGAGAGGCCTGTACCCGTCTGACCACGTCACCCATGTTGCCAAGAGAAACGGTAAGACGAATGGTATAGGTAACGCCCTTCTCAAAATAAAACTTGAAGTCCGTTGCGCCATCATTCAACGCGCCCGACTGCCAATCCGAAGAATAGTCGAATTGCAACCGTGAAGCCTCGGCAAAGGGCAAGCCGTCGTAGTACCCCTTGTCGCCCTCGTTCAGTGCACCCTCCTCACTGTAGATATACAGCATTCTGGAGGTATACATGCCGTCCAGAATCGCCTGCTTGAAGCGAGAGGCGATCTGATACATGCCGCTTTCGCTGACGCTAAAGGTATATTCCACCCACTGACCCGGGCTTTGCCACTTATCTCCACCGACGGTATTCAACAAAGTCTGACCGGTAGACGAAGGAGAGGTGATCGCGCTGGTCGCGTCGGAAATGGGATAAATGGTCTGAGAAGACGCGGCAGAGAAATACTCGCCCTCGATCTTCACCTTTCCCGTTCCCTCGGGAGCATCCGCGTACTGCTTTGCGTAATCCGCGTAAGAGATCACGTCCTCGGGGGGAAGCAGGTAGATCTCCGAGATCACGATCGGCTCGTTGACCGATTCCATCGAAAGAGTTACCTTTCCGTCCACAGGGGTGATCACAAACTCAAAGGGAGTCTGATAGAAGCCGTTGGAGTCAATAAACGTATACGTCATCCACCTGGGTGCCTGCGCCAAGCTGGAACGAATTTCATTTTCATCAATGTCCGCCGCAAAGAACCGCAGTCCCAGCTCATCCGAAAGAGCTGCCGCCGCGGGTGTCCACGTCTGCGGCATTTTATATTTAATGTAAGTTTTGCCGTTCTGCTCGATCTTCTCGGCAGTCATTCCGACAGCGGCAGCCTGATCCAGATACGTTTGAGGATTATCATCCTTCGTCATCTCAAGCATTGCGTCGGGATACGCATTTTCCCAGTTCTTCGCGATGGTCATATACCGCGCCTCGGAGAAAGGAACGTCGCCGTTGATCATAAATACTCTCTCAATGGAAGCTGCCTTGTTTTCCACGGGATAATATTTCACAGCAATGTTATACCTTGCAATCTCCGCCACCTTGTCGGTCGTCCACGAAACGGTTCCAAGACTCGGGATCAACAAGCCCTTCACGCCGTCGTATTCCACCACCTCGGTTTTAGCGGTGGTCAAGGGATTTCCGTCCTCATCGGTCCCAAGATCAATCGCGGTAATCGCATCAATCGAAACCAAATCGGTCGCTCTCTTCACATCGCCCTTATCGGCAATGTAATCACTGTACGAAATCGCACTCAACAGCTCTCGAATGTCCTTGGTCGTCGTATTGGTAACGGAATCCGACGATGCCGCGCCAACCATTACCGTGCCGCTGCAAAGCAAGAACACCAACGCCAGAACGAAAGCCGTGATTCTTTGAAATTTCGTCCTTCTCATTCAAAATTTCCTCCTGTAATTGATTTTTGAAGCTTCGAAGCCTTCACTTCGATCCGATGCTGCCATCGGTCATTCACCAAACGTTCTTCGCAGTAATCCGTCAGCGAACGGCAAGGCAGAGCCATGCGCCGAGACCGCGCCGAGGCGAGTTCTTTCGTCGCCGCAGGCACGGAGGGCGAAAGGCAACACCAAAGCGATACTCAGATACTTCAAAGGCAACGCAACGGGTGAGGTCGCGTCGCTATGATGGCGTCAAAAAGAGAATTTTCTTTTCGATGCCGCAAATTCACACGGATATTTTACCACATCTTCGCAAAAAAGTCAAGCAAAGATCACAAATTCTATTATAGCAGAGCAACGGACTTTCGGAACGCGCCAACGGTTTTTCAGTACTTTTTGCCGTCACTTTTTTTGATTTCCTTTTTTTGAATTCCCAAAAAGTAAGTAAAAGTTACCATATCGCAGGCGACTTGCCCTTATTTTCTTTTGATTTTTGTGCATTTTCCCAGCTTTCTTCCGTCAAGCAAGCAGAACGACTTCAAAAAGTAATTTTGATTTACTTTTCCGTTTTTTCTCTCTTTCAAAACGGGAATTTCGAGACCATATTTTTGTGATTTCTGCACAATTTTGACATCGAATTTTCTACACGAATTTTTTGAAATATTTTTCGTTTTTTTGAACACCTCTCGTCTTTCGCCTTCACGGTTCGCCTTATTTTCCTTTTCTTGCGTCAATTATTACATATTTTTACATTTCTTAATAATATTTCCATCTTGCAGAAAAGCAGAAAAAGAAGCCTTGCAAAAAGCAGTCGCAAGGCTTCTCTCTTACCCCGTTCCGTCATCAAACGAGGCAATTCACTTTATTCATTATTCTATTCACGCGCGTCGAAAGCTCAACGAAGGAATCCGTTGACAATTTCCTCCTCCGCCTCTTTTTCGGTCAAGCCCAGCGTCATCAGCTTGATCAATTGCTCTCCCGCAATCTTTCCGATCGCTGCCTCGTGAATCAACGCGGCGTCAGGGTGAACCGCCATGATCTCGGGAACGGCAATCACCGTCGCCTCATCCATGATGATCGCGTCACATTCCGTGTGACCCGAGCAGGACGCGTTCCCCTTTACCCGGGAAATAAATTTCTGAGAGGAACGGTCTCTCGCCACCGAACGGGACACTACGTGAGTACCCGAATTTTCGCCGTTCAGCTCCACCTCGAACTCGGTTTCGGCAAACTGATCGCCGTGAGTCATCACCTTTTCGTGCACGATCAGCGTTGCATTTTTCGACAGCTTTGCCGTCGTTTTTCTCTTAGTAGAATCCACGCCCTTGATTTGCGCCGTCTCCATTTCCAAATAAGCGCCTTCGCCCAATTCCGCGTGAGTATGGGGGTTCATTACGTTCTTCCCGTTTCCATCCCCTTGCCCGTAGTGCTTTTCGATATATTTTACTCTTGCATTTTTCGACAGATAAAAAGAATGAATACCACTATGCTCAGAGGTCTCCGATCCGCCGTTGTGAATGCCACACCCCGCCACGATCGTCACGTCGCAATCCTCGCCGATATGGAAGTCGTTATACACAAGCTCCTTGAGTCCCGATTGAGACAGGATCACGGGAATGTGAAGGCTTTCGTTTTTCGTACCTGCTTTTACGTAGATATCGATTCCCGGTTTGTCCTCTTTCTTCACAATCTCAATATGCTCCGAAGAGTTTTTTCCATAAAGAGATCCGTTGATCCGCAAGGAATACGCTCCTTCGGGCACTTCATGAATCCCCGCTACCTCTTGCAGCAGCCGCTGTTGTATCTTATCCATTGTACTCCTCCTCAAGCCTTGTCACTCGTGTAGCGGCAGCCCGCGTGAACGTCCATCAATTTGGGGAATATTTCGTCCTTCGCGCCGTATTCCGCCACACCGCCATTCGCCAGCACGACGATCTTATCCGCAATGTTCAGGATTCGCTCCTGATGCGAAATGATTATGATCATCCCTTGCGTTCGCTCGTACATTTTTTCAAACACCTTGATCAGATTATTAAAGCTCCACAGGTCAATCCCCGCTTCCGGTTCATCAAACACGGAAACCTTCGTTCCTCTGGCGTTAATCATAGCGATTTCAATCCGCTTCAGTTCCCCGCCCGACAGCGAACCGTCCACCTCTCGGTTGATATAATCCTTGGCGCAAAGCCCCACCTCGGAAAGGTAGTTGCACGCCTCGGAGATATTGGTGCTTTTCCCCGCCGCCAGAGAGATCAGATCCTTTACGGTGATCCCCTTAAACCGAACGGGCTGTTGAAACGCAAAGCTGATCCCCGCCCTTGCGCGATCGGTCACCGACCAATCGGTGATATCTTCTCCGTCCAAGAAGATTTTGCCCGAGGTGGGCGCAACGATCCCCGCGATGATTTTCGCCAAGGTGGATTTTCCGCTTCCGTTCGGGCCGGTGATCGCCACGAAGCGATCCGCAAGCGTCAGGTTAATATCTTTCAATATTTCCTTTTGTCCCACAACGTAGGATATATCTTTTAATTCTAACATAGTTTTTCCTTTTCATTCAACAAGATCATTTCAATATCATTCCAAATCAATATTATATCTCATTTTTTTATTTTTTTCAAGAGGGTTTCGCCAAATTTATCAAATGTTCGAAATATATTTTTTGCCCGACGCCTTATTTTGCGATGTTTTTTGTTGTATTTTAATAATTTTTATCAAAATTATTGATTTTATTCAATCTTTTTTGTGTCGTTTTTTATCGAATAGGAAATTGCTTCCAAGAAAATCTTGATTTTGTAAAATTTAACTGCGATTTTTCCTTATATTCCTTCTTTCAATATACGTTATCATGTTTTTTATAACAAAATACGTCACAATTCGTCGGCTTTTTCAAAAAATCCATTTCAAATCAAAAAAAGGAACAATAGAAAGCCGCGTAAAATTTTGCGTTTTGTGATATATCGGTCATCTTTTTTCAAAACCGTGTAAAAATCTTTCATTTTTCAGTTTTGCGATTGACTTTCATTCTCGGCTTTGCTATAATGGTAGCAAAGATAAAACGACTGATTTTTTCTCAGTACAAACAAAAAGGAGTATCGCCATGAAAATGAGAGCCCCCTCTTATCCGTTGATCACCGTTGACCCTTATTTCAGCGTATGGTCCAGCGCGGATCGCCTGACCGACAAAACCACCGTCCATTGGACGAACTCCCCCATCGAAATCGCGGGAAGCGCGAATATCGACGGAACAACCTATCGAATCATCGGCGACAAAGACAAAGAAACGCTCCCCCCAATGAAGCAGGTCAGCGCAGACTGCTCCGCTTTTTCCACTACCTACGTTTTTGAAGAAGGCGGTGTTCGGCTGACACTGATCTTTACCTCCCCCATTCTGCCAAACGATCTGTATCTGCTGAGCCGTCCCGTCAGCTATCTGGAGATCCGCAAGGAATCCACGGACGGCAAAAAGCACGCGGTTTCGGTAAAGATCGCCGTTTCCGAGGAGATCTGTATGAACAAGAAGGGCGATGATGAGGTGGACTGCGAGTCGATCACCCTCGGCAAGCTTCATTCTGTGAAGATGGGCAAAAAAAATCAACAGATCCTCGCCCGAGACGGAGACGATCTGCGAATCGAATGGGGATATTTTTATCTGACCTCCGAAGGACAGTCCGCGGTATCCGTAGAGGACGGCGTAACCTACGCCTGTACTGAGGTTGCGGTAAAATCCTCCGCCCTGATCTCCTTTGCTTACGACGATATCTACAGCATTGAATATTTCCACACCCGCTTGAAATCCTACTGGAACAAGGACGGCGCACGGATTACCGATGAGATCGTAAAGGCGCACGCCGATTACAAATCCACCATGAGGCGTTGCGCGGAGCTTGCCGATAAGATGTTTATCGATGCCGTCCGCGCAGGTGGAGAGAAGTACGCCGAGCTTTTGGAGCTGGCGTTCCGCCAGGCAATCGCCGCGCACAAGCTTGTTCTGGACGAAAACGGCGATATTCTCTTTATTTCCAAGGAATGCTTCTCCAACGGCTGTGCCGCAACCGTTGACGTCAGCTATCCCTCCATTCCCTTGTTCCTGCTTTATAATCCCGAGCTGGTCAAAGGCATGATGCGTCCCATCTATCGCTATGCCGCTTCCGATGCCTGGAAGAATGAATACCAATACGACTTTGCCCCTCACGATGTGGGTCGCTACCCCATTCTGAACGGTCAGATGTACGGCTATAACCGTGAAACGGGAGAGATGAAATACGAAAAGCAGATGCCCGTTGAGGAATGCGGCAATATGCTGATCATGGAAGCCGCCGTTGCCATCGCGACCCGAAGCACGGCGTTTGCCAACGAGCATATGGAAACGCTGGAGCAATGGGTCAAGTATCTGATAGAAAATGGCAAAGACCCCGAAAATCAGCTCTGCACCGACGACTTTGCGGGACATCTGGCGCACAACTGCAATCTGTCTCTCAAGGCAATCATGGGCATTGCGGGTCTGGGAATTCTCTACGGCATGAACGGCAATAAGAGAATGGAAAAGAAATATCTCAAGCTCGCTCGTGAAATGGCGTTGGATTGGGCGAAAAGAGCCGCAAACGAGGACGGAAGCTACCGTCTCGCCTTTGACAAGGAAGGCACCTTCTCGATGAAGTACAACATCGTATGGGATAAGCTGTTTGGTACGGAGATCATGCCCAAGAGCGTGATCGAAAACGAAGTGGCAAGCTATTACAAGAGAATGCATACCTACGGTCTGCCTCTTGACAACAGACAGCCCTATACCAAAAGCGACTGGCTGGTCTGGACGGCTACGCTGGCAGATCGCCGCGAGGACTTCGAGAACCTCGTCTCTCCCATGTGGAACGCCTTCCATACGACCCCCTCCCGTGTTCCGATGACCGACTGGTATTGGACCATTACCAGCGAGCATAAGGCATATGCAAGCCATACCTACGTTCCAAATAACGATTACCGCATGGAAAAAAGCTTCCGTAACCGTACCGTGCAGGGCGGTCTGTTCATTAAGCTTCTGGAATACAGAGGCATTATGAGACTAAAAAAATAACGCATTTCAAAAAGGGGCTTCGTCAAATGAAACGTTTGCTCACTCCCTTGCCTCACATCAACGAAAATAATCACTCGCCATCCATAAAAGATAGCGGGGGATTTCAGTGTGTAGAAAAAGTCCCAAAAGAAAACAGGGTTTCAGCAATTTGAACAAAAGGAATTCCCGTATTAGCCTTCCCCAGCGGGGAAGGTGGCGGCGAAGCCGACGGATGAGGAGACTGCCGTTTGTGTATTGCGCTCACGTTCTCCTCATCCACCGCAAGCGGTCCCCCTTCCCCGCTGGGGAAGGCTTTTTTGTGCAACTTTTTTGTTATATAGATTTTTCGCCTGACACCGAACGGTGTCATCCTCGAGTGGAGCAAACAATCCTGTGAATTGTTTGTGTAGCGAACCCGACCCTAGTACTTTGTTTCACTGAAAACTTTACGTTTCTCTCCCTCGCCCGTGTCATCCTGAGCGAAGCCCCCTCGGAGATTCCGTCTCGCAATGTACTTCCCGGGCTGATTCTCCTCCGCCCAGTCAAGGTGCCGCTTTATGGCGTCAAAGGTCTCCTCGCTGATAACGTGCTCTATGCGGCAGGCGTCCTCGGCGGCCACGTCCTCCGGCACGCCCAGTGCGGTGAGCATCCTGGTGAGGACGGTATGGCGGGAATACATGGTCTCCGCCACGGCCCTGCCCTCCGGGGTAAGCTTGAGGGCGCCGTCTGCCTCTGCGATAACGTAGCCGTTCTTTTTGAGTATGCTCATGGCGCGGCTGACGCTGGGCTTGGAATAGCCCAGATATTCTCCCACGTCTATGGAGCGCACCACGGGGCGCTGCCGGGACAGTACGTATATTGCTTCCAGGTACATCTGGCCTGATTCGTGAAGTGACATAGGCATTTTCTCCGTATGTATTTAAGTTTCATCACATTAGCACAGCACAGGTATAAATTCAAGGGAATCGGCTGATTTATCTATTCCCGCCCGACGG
>JAFVQC010000017.1 GCA_017504995.1 Clostridia bacterium | reverse complement strand
GGTCTGCGCGCACTTGACCGACGGTATCGAAAGCGCAAACTGGGAGTTTATAGAGTACCTTAAATACCAAATGGAAGAGGACGCTCTGTACGTGGAGAGAGAGCTGGTTTACTCGGGCACGGTGACGAACGCTGCCCCCGTAGAGTTGAACGTCGTTCCAAAGTTCGACACGGATCCGTACGCCCGTACCTACGACACGGGTGACAGTTGCCAAATGACGCAATATGCAAACGTCAGCGGTAACCTTTTCGCGGACTGGCAGGCGTATGCGCTGGCGGCGGGTTATCGGAAGATTTCCTCTTACGCGTTTCTCACCGAGAATACTCGCTATGCTCAATTCGCCAACGACGATACGATCCTGACCGCATTTTACAGCGTCGGCGATGAAACCGCGCGAGTGTTTGTTGAACCTGCTACCGCATCGAATACCGTTCCCACCACGGCAGAGCAATACGACACAGTCAGTGGCTATGTACCCAAGCTGTTTCAAGTTGGCACCAACAATGCGGATGATCCCGATGTTCACGGCGAGTGCTATATGATCTTGCTGGCAGACGGTAGCTTCGTGGTCTTTGACGGCGGATACGACGATAAGGCGAGCGCCAGCAATACGTACAAGCGGCAGAACGCGAGACGGATTTACGAGATCATCAAGGAATATACCCCTGCTGGAAAAACGCCTACCATCGCGGCGTGGGTGATCACTCATGCGCATACCGATCACATCGGCGCGTTCGTAGCGTTTGAAAAAATGGAACTGAACGATATCGTCAAGGTGGAATCAATCATCTGGAATCTGCCAAGCGACGAAATGTATGACGATCTCAGTGACGCAAGTGACTATCCTTCAAAGCTAACGGCGTACAGAAAATGCGCGCAGAACTACGTTGATAACGGAACTAAGTTGTATAAAGCGCATGCAGGTCAAATCTTCTCCGTGCGGAACGTGGATTTGCAGATCGTATTTTCTCCCGAATTGCGCGCTCACGAGAATATGAAAAGCTTCAATAGCAGTTCTATCGTGACCCGCGTGGTGGTATATGATGCAAGCCGCAGTCAGGAATTGGACACGGTCATGATTACGGGTGATATGTACGGTGCGGTGGGAACCTTGATCGCCAAACTTTACGGCGAGGCGATGCAAAGTAATCTGGTGCAGATGCCCCACCACGGTGCTTATAAGGATGATAACGGGGACTTGTGGAAAAACGTGTTGGCGAATTATATTCTTTGGCCGGTTTCGGAAGGCGGAATAGAAGCCCGATGGAACATAACGTATGGCGAATGGGTTAAAACCAATTTGTTGAATAACGATATGAACAGCGATAAGTGCTTCTGGGCAAAATTCGATACCGTCGTGTTCGACCTGCCCTTTACGGGTAAAAACTTTACACGGACAGAGAATGCCTATTACGCAAATTCCGTGGTACGATGATTTTTTGGCAAGCTCCCGTCGGGAGCTTGCCCCTCACGTTGAAGCAAATTTGCGAATTACTATAAAAGAAAGAGAGAAGAAAAAATGAAACTTTATGAAGTAAAGGACCATGAGCCCAGCTTGTTGCCCGACGGTATGGATTTTGAGCTGGTATGGTCGGATGAGTTCGACGGAGACACGCTGGATACGACCAAATGGGATTACCGCCTTTGTATGATGGGCAAGCGTCACCCTGCGTGGACCGACAAGGGTGTGGAGATCAAGGACGGCTGCGCCGTGTTTTCCATCTTTGAGGAGAACGGCGAGGTGGTTTCCTCTCAGCTGCAAACGGGCTACAATTTCATGGATGAGCCGGTATTGCCCACGAAGTTCGGCAAGGAGCATCTGCAATGGCCAATCGGTAAGCTGAAGGAAAACAAATATACCCACCGTTACGGCTATTACGAGTGCCGTTGCCGTTTGCAGCGAAATGAGGGGTGGTGGAGTGCCTTTTGGATTCAGTCGCCGAACATCGGATCGACCTTGGATCCCCAAAAATCGGGAAGCGAAGTGGATATCATGGAATCCTTCCATCCTGGAGAGGTTCACCGTCACAACGTATTTACGGGCGGATACGGTCAGGATATGCAGAATATTTGCGTGGGCGGCTTTGACGGCGCGTCCACCGAAGAATTCCATACCTTCGGACTTCTTTGGACCGAGGATAAGTACGTCTTTTACGTGGACGGCAAGGAGGACGGCGTCATTGATAAAAACGTGTCGGGCGTGGATCAGTTTATTCTGATCTCCACCGAGCCGAGAGGATACCGCAACGCGGATCACCGCCCCACCGAGGAGGCGCTCGCGGCGGCAAAGGCTGGAGACACCTTCGCGGTGGATTACGTTCGTGTGTTTGATATTAAGAAATAAGGAGAATACGAGATGAAAGTAACCGATGTTAAAACATTTGTGGTGGATTGCTTCCGCACCAACTGGGTGTTTGTGAAGGTCTATACCGACGAGGGAATCAGCGGCGTGGGAGAAGGCACGCTGGAATATAAGGAAAAAGCCTTGGAGGGCGCGATTGAGCATATCAAGCGCTACCTCGTGGGAAAAGACCCCAGACAGATCGAAAAGCACTATCACGATCTTTACCGTGATGCGTATTGGAGAGGCGGCGCGGTGCTGATGAGCGCCCTTTCCGCGGTGGAGATGGCACTGTGGGATATTCTGGGCAAGTCTCTCGGCGTTCCCGTGTATCAGCTTTTGGGCGGTAAGGTCAACGAGGACTGCCGCATTTACGTAAACGGTTGGTTTGCGGGGGCAAAAGAGCCAGAAGAATTTGGCGAGAAGGCGAAGGAAGCGGTCAAGCGTGGCGTAACGGCAATGAAGTGGGATCCCTTCGGCAAGAGCTATTTGCAAATTTCCAACAAGGATCTGGACAAGGCGTTGCGTTGTATCGCCGCCGTCCGTGAGGCTGTGGGCAACGAGGTGGATCTTTTGATCGAAGCCCACGGACGCTTTGACGTGCCCACGGGAATCAAGATCGCGCAGGAGGTGGCGCAGTTCAAGCCCATGTTCCTCGAAGAGCCTGTACCACCCAACAACCTTGAGGCACTTGAAGCGGTAAGAGCGAAATCTCCCGTGGCGATCTCGGCGGGCGAGAGACTGTATACACGCTTTGATTATAACGAGCTGTTCCGTCGCCGCGCCTGCGACTATATTCAGCCTGACATTTCCCATGCGGGAGGTATCATGGAGTTGAAGAAGATCGCGGCGATCGCGGAGGCAAATTACATTCCCTTCGCTCCCCATAACCCCTCGGGACCCGTGGCAAACGCCGCTACGCTTCAGCTTGCCGCCTGCTGTCCGAATTTCTGTATTCTTGAGATCATGTACAGCGACGTAGATTGGCGCAGGGATGTGACCGACGAGAATCTGATCTACGAAAACGGACGGATCAAGATCGGCGACCGACCGGGACTTGGCATTGAGCTGAACGAGGAAGCGTGTCTGGAGCACCCTTATGTGGAGCACAATCTCCGTCATTATACGGGGGCATTGACAGATATAAGACCTGCTAAAACAGAATTTTATTTTTGATTTTGAAGTTAATGTAGATGGCTGATCTGGAGATATTTGAATATGGCGGGGAAGGATATAACCCGACTATGCATTTCGAGTCCTGGCGTGTTGCTATTGCAAACTTTGGAGAACATTTTGATGAGAAGCGGTACAATTATCTTGAACGGCATCTATTGACCGACGAGGTGTTCGTTTTGCTCTCCGGGGAGGCAAGATTGGTGATAGGATGTGATTTTTCTAAAACCGAGATGCGGATCGGAAATATCTATAACGTGAAAAAGGGAGTCTATCACGCACTTCTTATGGAACAGGATGCGAAGGTTCTCATTGTGGAAAATCATAACACAAGCCGTGACAATACGGAATATTATTATTTTAGATGAGGTATTATATGGGAAAAACAGTTTTGATAACCGGCGCTTGTATCAATACGGGCGTTGCCATCGTTGAAAAATTTGCGTCCGAGGGATACAACGTAGTCTTTACGGGCAGAAATATGGAAAAGGTTCATGCCAAAGAGAAAGAATACCGCGAAAGCTTTCCCAATGTTGAGATCTTCGGTTACCACATAGATTCTCTTATCGACGAGCGAACAGTAGATGAGGCTTCAGTTGAAAAACTGTTTGCCGATATCGATGCAAGAGGACTTTTGGCAGACACTCTTGTCCTCAACGCCGCCGATCAAGGACTCGGCATGAAGGTGTTTGAAAATCCGCTGACCGATATGATGAAGGTCATCAATACCAATGTGGTTTGGAATTTCTGCCTTTCGGAGCACGCCGCGCGGCGCATGAAGGAAAATGGCGGCGGCAATATCGTATTCGTGAATTCCAATACCGCCTACCGCGCCATTCCCGACCGAGTGGCGTACGTGGCGTCCAAGGGCGGTCAGCTCGGTCTGATGCGCGCGCTTGCGCTTGACCTCGGCAAGTACAACATTCGGGTCAACGCCGTGCTTCCGGGTATGATCAAGACTGACCGTTGGGAGAAAAACCCCGATTTTTACGCCAACGTCCCCTCTCGCTTTACACCCATCGGTGACGTTGCCGTAGGCGAAGATATCGCCGACGCGGTATATTATTTTGCCGCCCATGCCAGAAATACCACGGGCGCGGAGCTTGTGGTGGACGGCGGTAATACCATTCAATTGTATCCCATCATTCCGGAGTAATGGGATGCGTTAAGGGGGAACTTCTTTCGAGAAGTTCCCCCTTAAAATCCCCTTCAAGAACTTGCTGACATTTTCTTGGATTGCATATTGCACTTGTTCGCCCCTTGTGGATAACCGCAGGGGGCGTTTTTTATCTATGGAAAAAATCCGCACGCAAACGGCGAGGCGCGCTGCGAATTGTTCAAAAAAGAATTTTGTAATGAATAATTATAAAAATATTCATTTCTTTTCTTGACAATCTGGGCAAATGGATTTATAATATATAGTATAATGGATGAGTATGTCTTGACCGATCAAATTATTTTTTCTTGGAAAGGAGAACGGTTGGAAAACCCAAGGAATTCCGACCGTTGACAGAATGGTATGAGTACGCTGAAAAGACGGGAAGCAAGAGAGCTGATATTGGGACTTTTGTTTGAAAGTGAGTTCCGCGTGGATGAAAGCTACGTGGAAATTTATGCGACCTCGGCAGAGGAGCGACTGATCCCCGACGATCCCTTTATTAAGACGGCTTATTATACGATTTCGGAGCATCGGGAAGAGATCGACGGCGTGATCGGAGAGCACGCTCACGGTTGGAAAACCTCGCGTTTGTCCAAAATGTCCCGTTCGATCCTTCGCTTGGCGGTCTACGAGATGCTGTACGAGAAGGAGATCCCCTACAGCGTTTCCATCAACGAGGCCGTGGAGCTGACCAAGATCTACGACGATCCCAAGGCGCGCGCCTTTATCAACGGCGTGCTGAACTCGGTCAAGAACAGCTTGGAAGCAGACGGTAAGGATTCGTAAATGACAGATTGTTATATTGGGATCGATACCAGTAACTATACCACCTCGGTGTCGCTTTGCGACGGGGGCGGTTGCGTGATCACCAATCTGAAAACGCCCCTTCCCGTCAAAGAGGGAAGCAGAGGACTGCGCCAATCCGATGCGGTGTTCGAGCACGTGCGCAATCTGCCGATGCTCATGCAGGCGTTGGGAAAGGTGATCAAAGAAGGAGAGTATCGCCCGAAGGCAGTAGGGGTATCGGTATCACCGAGAAACGCGGAGGGCTCGTATATGCCATGCTTTCTTTCGGGAAAGGCGGCGGCGTACGCCTTTGCGGCGGCAGAGGGATTGCCCGTATACGAATTTTCGCACCAAAACGGGCACGTGCGGGCGGCGCTGTATTCCTCGGGGGCAGAGCAGAAGCTGATGGATCGCCCCTTTTTCGCCTTTCACGTGTCGGGAGGAACGACCGAGCTTTTGGCAGTTACGCCCAAGGGGGCGGATTTTGAGGTGACCCTCGTGGGAGAGACCGACGATATCAACGCGGGGCAAGCCATTGACCGCGTGGGTGTTGCCATGGGGCTGAGCTTTCCCTGCGGCAGAGAGCTGGAGCAGCTGGCGACAGCCTTTTCGGGCAAGCCCTACCGTCATTCCGTGTGCGTACGGGATGGACGGTGCAGCCTGTCGGGGGCGGAAAACATTGCCCTGCGGATCTATGGGGAGACCAAGGACCGCGAGGCGGCGGCTGCCTTTTTGTTCGATTTTATCGGCAAAACGCTGATTGCTATGGGAGAGTCGGCAGAAGCCCGTTTTGGAAAGCACCCTATACTGTTTGCGGGGGGCGTGATGTCCAACCGACTGATGCGCGGAGGGCTGTCGAGCCGATTTGAAGCCTATTTCGCAGAACCCGAATTTTCCGCGGACAACGCCGCAGGGATCGCCCTGCTTTGCCGCGGTCGGGCAATGCTTGACAAGATTTAAAAAATTAGGTTCTATCACAGTAAATGGTTGATTTTCGGGAATTTTTTTGCGACACGCTTGCGTGTCATTCTGAGCGTAGTCCCGCCCGAGATTCCACCTTCGCGTTGCTCGGCGCTGCTTCGCAGTTCGACTCCGCCCCCTCGTGTCATCCTGAGCGAAGGGCGAAGCCCGTAGTCGAACCCGTAGGGCGATGCGGAGCATCGGGATCTTCGAGGGGGCTTCGCTCAGAATGACGCGGGCGGGGCGAAGTCGAAATCTGACCATCGGGAGGATCAAACGCAATTTTGCGTTTGGAATCTCGCAAAAAATCAGTCGTATGACGTGGCAGAGCCAAAAATTAAAACGAAGAAACGGAAGGAGAGCGCGAACATGAATACCGAACTGCATACGCCTGCTCTGACCGTGACCGAGCTGAACCGATATATCAAGTCCGTGCTTGGCGCAGACGACGTGCTGTCTGCCTTGACGATTCGGGGAGAGATCTCCAATTTCAAGGCGCACTCCAGCGGTCATTTGTACTTTACCCTGAAGGACGAGGGGGCGGAAATCTCCGCCGTGATGTTCCGCGCAGATGCGTCCCGAATGAATTTCCGTCCCACCGACGGTATGCGGGTCTTGGCGTTTGGCAATGCGGATTTTTATGAAAAGAGTGGACGGATACAGGTGTACGTTCGCACCATGCGCGCTGACGGCGTGGGAGCGATGGCGATCGCTTACGAGCGTCTGAAGCGGCAATTGGAGGCGGAGGGCTTGTTTGCCCCCGAGAGGAAAAAGCCTCTGCCTGCTTATCCTTCCTGCGTCGGCGTCATCACCGCCCCTACGGGTGCGGCGATCCGAGATATTCTGAATATTACGGGACGGCGGTATCCGCAGGCGAAAATTTTGCTGTATCCTTCCTTGGTGCAGGGAGCAGATGCCCCCGCGTCTCTTTGCGGCGGTCTTGCCTATTTCAACGCGGATCGAAGCTGTGACGTGATCATACTCGGACGGGGCGGCGGCTCTGCCGAGGATCTGTGGGCATTTAACGACGAAGCGTTGGTTCGCGCCGTGGCGGCGTCGGATATCCCCGTGATCTCTGCCGTGGGACACGAGACCGACGTGACGCTCTGCGATTTCGCCGCTGACAAACGCGCGCCCACCCCCTCGGCGGCGGCAGAGCTTGCCGTGCCCGATCGGGGCGAATTGCTGCGTCGGACGGCGGCTGTGGGCGAGGCAATGACCGAACGGCTTTGGCGGCTGATCCAAAACCGCAGAAATGAAGTTCTGACGAAAAGTAAGACCCTGTCTCTGCTGTCTCCCGAGGGAAAGCTCGGAAGAATGAGACAGGCAGTCGATCACGACTCCCAAACGCTGGATCGTCTGGTCCGCCGGATTCTGGAGCGAGACGGGGCGCGGCTTCGCTCGTCCGCGGAGCGCTTGGAGGTGCTCAGTCCGCTTGCTGTGCTCAGCAGAGGCTACGGCGCGGTGCAAACCGCCGAGGGACGGATCGTCGGCTCGGTGAAGGAGCTTTGTGTGGGAGAGAAGGTCCATTTGATTTTGAAAGACGGATGCGCCGAGGCGCAGATTCAATCGATAGAGAACAAAGAAGCGGAGGATAGAAGCAATGGCGGAGCGTAAGACGGCGAAGCAAGCCGCAGAGCCTATGAAGCTGGAGGACGCGATGCGTCGCCTTGACGAGGTGGTTCTGGCGTTGGATAACGATGCGGTAGAGCTGGAGCAGGGAATGAAGCTTTACGAGGAAGGGGTTCGCTTGGTGCGGATCTGTAACGAAAAGCTGGGTGAAGCCGAGAGAACGGTGCGCGTTCTCAAAATGAATCGAGACGGCGAGATCACGGAAGAGCCGTTTGCGGAAGAATAAGACGAGAGGATAGAACGATGAATGAAACGATGACGGCGCTTCGGGAGAGGATCGCTGACAATTCTGAGGCAACCGAGAGGGCGTTGCAAGCCTACGGCGCGGGGGCGGATGCGGATATTCAGTCCCTTCTTGACGCCGAGGCGTATTCCTTGCTGGGGGGCGGAAAGCGGATCAGACCCTTTTTGGTCAACGCCTTCTGCGAAGCCTTGGGGGGAGAGTCTCGCGCTTCCATGCCCTTTGCCTGCGCCTTGGAGATGATCCATACCTATTCGCTGATCCACGACGATCTGCCTTGTATGGACGACGACGATATGCGCAGAGGAAAGCCCTCGAATCATAAGGCGTTTGGATACGCCACGGCGCTTTTGGCTGGAGACGCGCTTCTGACCAAAGCGTTTTACGTTGCCGCCACCAATCCGTTCGTGGCGAAAGAAACCTGCGCGGAGGCGGTGCGCATGCTTGCGGTCGCGGCGGGAGAGATGGGTATGATCGGGGGACAGATCATCGATCTTTCGGGCGAGGAGAAAACCTTGGCGTTTGAAACCCTGCTTCGCCTGCATTCCTTGAAAACGGGCGCGCTGATCCGATGCGCCGCAAAGCTCGGCTGTCTTGCGGCGGGATATGGCGAAGAGACTGCCGAAGCCAAGGCGGCAGAGCGTTACGCCGACCGCGTGGGACTCGCTTTTCAGGTCATCGACGATATTCTGGACGCGGTCAGCTCGGAGGAGGTGCTGGGAAAGAGCGTGGGCGGTGATGCGGATCATCACAAGACCACCTTCTTAACCTATTTTGATATCGATGGCGCAAAGACTTACGCCGAGAATCTGACAAAAGAAGCGATAGACGCCATTTCCCATTGGGAAAAATCCGATACCTTGGATGCTTTGGCACGGTATTTACTGGAACGGACGTATTAAAAAAGAGGATATAGTATGGTAGTTTGGAATACGATCAAGGACTTTTTTGGCAATTATATTCTGATCAGCGCGGTGCTTGGTTGGTTTATTGCCCAGTTTCTCAAAATTTTCACGGGCTTTGCCGAAACCAAAAAATTTCACGTCAAGCATATGTTCGCCAACGGCGGAATGCCCAGCTCTCATTCGGCAACGGTGATGGCGCTTTGCATCGCCTGCGCCATTCAGGAAGGAGTCGCTTCTCCCTATTTTGCCATTACGGCGGTTTTGGCGATCATCGTCATGAACGACGCGTCGGGCGTTCGGTATGAGACGGGAGAGCAGGCGAAGATCATCAACCGTATTACGAGAGAGCTGTTTTCGGGCAAATCCGAGGAGGTCAATACGGGTCTGAAGGAGCTGGTGGGTCATACCCCCTTTCAGGTGTTGATGGGCGCGCTGTTGGGTGTCTGCGTTGCGGTGATTTACGGATTGATTTTGGGTGTCCTATGAGAGCAGACGTATATCTGACTTGGGCTGGGCATACGCCCAGCCGAAAAAAAGCGCAGGATCTGATCGACGCGGGTGCGGTGCGTATCGACGGCGTGACGGTGAAAAAAGCCTCAGCGGCGATCAACGAGGAAATCCCTCACGAGGTTGCCATCGAGCAGATCTTCAAATACGTTAGCCGAGGCGGTATGAAGCTGGAGGCGGCGCTGAATATCTTCGGGATCAACGTGAACCGAAAGAAAGCGGTGGACGTGGGCGCGTCTACGGGCGGCTTTACCGATTGTCTGTTGCAACGGGGGGCGGCTCGTGTCATTGCCGTGGATTCGGGCGTGGGACAGCTTCACGAGAGCCTTTGCGCCGATCCGAGGGTCAAATCGGTGGAAAAATTCAACGCGCGGGAACTGAACGAGAACGTGACCGAGGGACTTTGCGACGTTGCGGTTTCGGACGTTTCCTTTATTTCGCAGACCTATCTGATTCCCAATATCGCGTCGGTCCTGAAGGACGGCGGAGAATTTATCAGCTTGATCAAGCCCCAGTTTGAGGCAGGGAAAAGCGCCCTCGGCAAGGGCGGGATCGTGCATAACGCCGCCTATCGGTATCTTGCGGCGAAGCGGGTACTGGAATGTGCCATGGAAAACGGCTTTGACTGCGTGGGGCTCATTCCGTCCCCCATTGAGGGCGGAGACGGAAACAAGGAATATTTGGCTTATTTTATCAAACGGTTTGCCGCCATTCCTCGCATTGACGACAAAACGATCCGTCGGATCACGGCGGTATAAAAGAGAGGGACTCTTGTTGAGAAAGGAGTGACCGATTGTGAAAAAAATCGCGTTAATTACGAATTATAATATCTCGGAAAAGCTGTCGGCCGCTATGCGGGTTGCGGACAGAATTGCACCGAGAGTTGAGACGATTCTGTTGCCTGTTGCCTATAAGGAACGGGTGATGAGAAGTAAAAATCACAGAAAAGAATTTGAATACCGTACCCCCGAGGAGATCTATTCCATGGCGGAGCTTGTAGTAGTGCTTGGCGGCGACGGCGCGATGCTGGACGCGGCGCGTCGGGCGGCATCTGCGGGAATCCCCATTTTGGGGATCAACATGGGCAGAGTCGGTTATATGAGCGAGCTGGAAATAGACGAGCTGGAGCTGTTGGATCGGGTCTTTGACGGCGCGTATCGGCTGGACGAGAGAACGATGCTTCGGGCAGAGGTTCGTTCGGGCGCGGGACAGCATAAATTCTCCGCCTATGCCCTCAACGAGGCGGCGATCACCAACGGCAGCGGCGCAAGGATCGTGGATCTGGAGCTGTCGGACGGAAAGGAATTGATCTATACCTATCGTGCGGACGGTCTTCTGATCGCGACCCCCACCGGCTCTACCGCCTATTCCTTATCGGCGGGCGGTCCTATCGTAGACCCCAAGCTGTCCTGCTTTTGCGTCACTCCCATTTGTCCGCACTCCCTTTTGGCGCGTCCCTTGGTTTTCCCCGATACGGCAGAGCTGAGGGTGAAGAACATTTGCGCCAGAGAAAAGGTTTTGCATCTGACGTTGGACGGCAGATCGACCTTTGACTTGTACTTTGGCGACACGGTAGTAGTGACGAGATCGGAGAAAAAGGTAAAGCTCCTTCGGGTAAAGGAAGAGAGCTTTTACGCCAAGATCCGTATGAAGAAATTTTTGTAACGGAACACGGAGAAGCAAGATGAAAAACGAAAGACAGAGCAGAATTTTGGAGTTGGTTTCCCAATATGAGATCGAAACCCAAGAGGATATGATGGAACGCCTTCGGGCGGAAGGGTATATGGTTACCCAAGCCACCGTTTCCCGCGATCTGAAGGAGCTGAAGCTGACCAAATCCCTCACCGCCGGAGGAACCTATCGGTACTCGGTGGCGACGGGAAGAAGCCAGACGGGGAACGGACGGCTGAAGGGCGCTATGGCAGATTCCATCGTTCACGTGGATTATTCCATGAATAACGTGGTGATCAAAACCTATCCCGGTATGGCGCAGGCAGTCGCCTTTGCCGTGGATTCCATGAATATGCACGGTATCCTCGGCTGCGTGGCGGGAGACGATACCATCATTCTCGTCACAAGAGATACCCAAAGCTCCGCCGAGATCAGCGAAAAAATCCGCGAGCTGATGAAAACGTTTTAAGAATGATATTCGGGGCGCTGCCCCGAGCCCCGTTCAAGAAACTTTTTGAAAAAAGTTTCTTGAAAATCTTCAAAAACTTTCCCCAAAATAAATTGTTTGAAGTTTTTTGAAATTCTTAAAAACTTTTTTTCAAAAAAGTTTTTAAGTGGGGTGCGGGGCAATGCCCCGCATCCAAACAGTGAGGTAGGATATGATTGAGTCGTTGCATATAGAGAATATTGCCGTGATCAAGTCCTTGGACGTGGAATTCGGAAAGGGCTTGACGGTGCTGTCGGGCGAGACGGGAGCAGGGAAGTCGATCATGATCGATAGCCTGAATCTGTTGCTGGGCGGACGGACGGATCGGGAGCTGATCCGTACGGGGGAGAGCCGCGCCGAGGTATCGGCGGTTTTTTCGCCCCTTTCTCCTCGTTCGGTCGAGCTGCTTTCCGAGATGGGCTTCGATCCGTCGGAGGGGCGCGTGATGCTTTGCCGAACGGTAAGCGCGGGCGCGTCTTCCGCGCGGATCAACGGTAGGGCGGTGACCCTTTCCATGCTTCGTGAGATCGGAGAAACGCTGTTCAATATTCACGGACAGAACGACAACCAACAGCTTCTTGATCCTCGTAATCATGCGAATATATTGGATTCTTATGCGGATTGCGCGAAGGATCGGCAGGCGTACGCCGCGGTGTACCGCGAGATGCTTCATCTTCGTACCCAGATCGATTCTCTCCGTCGGGACGCGAGAGAGCAGACACGTCTGGGTGAAATGCTTCGCTATCAGATCGCCGATATTGATAGCGGAAAGCTGAAAGCGGGGGAGGAGGAAGCGCTTTGTGAGCTTGCCAAGCGACTTCAGGGCGCGGAGCAGATCACCAAATGCTGCGCGCTTGTGGAGAAAGCCTTGCGCGGCGGCGAGAAAAACAAGGGAGCGATCTATCTCGTTGACCGTTCGGCGTCCGCTATGGAGTCGATCGCCGACTCGCTGACAGAGGCAGACGCCTTGGTCAGCCGACTGAACGATATCCGATACGAGCTGGAGGATATTGCCGAGACGGCGGCGGGGCTGACCGATTTCGGAGGCGAGGACGTGCTTGCGAAGCTGGACCGCGTCGAGGCGAGACTGGATATCATCGCGAAGCTGAAAAGAAAATACGGAAGCAGCGTGGAGGAGATTCTGGACTTTCGTCGGAACGCTGCCGAGCAATTGGAACGGATCGAGCATGCGGACGATCGGCTGATCGACCTTGGCGAGGAGCTGAAGGTACTGGAATCCAAGGCGAAAGCCATTGCGCTGTCCTTGCGGGAGCGCCGCAGGCAGGCGGCAAAGAGCTTGACGGAGCAGGTCGCAGATACCTTGCGATTCCTTGATATGCCCAAGGTGCGTTTTGAGGTGGGCATGCGCCAGACGAGTGACTTTTTGCCAAACGGTATGGACGAAATTGAATTTCTGATCGCCACAAACGCGGGCGAGCCGCTGATGCCCATGGCGAAGATTGCCTCGGGCGGCGAGCTTGCGCGGATCATGCTCTCCCTCAAAAACGTGCTCAATACCTGCGACGGCTTGAACACCGTGATCTTTGACGAGATCGATACGGGGATTTCGGGCAAGACCTCCCGAAAGGTGGGGATCAAGCTCAAGGAGATCGGACGGAGCGCGCAGGTGCTTTGCGTGACCCATTCGGCGCAGATCGCGTCGCTTGCCGATCACCATCTGTATATTTCCAAGCAAGAGATCGACGGGCGAACACAGACGGCTCTGCGGGAGCTGGATATGGCGGGACGAACCGAAGAGGTGGCGAGAATTCTCGGTGGGATTGAGATTACCGAGGCGCAACGGCGCGCCGCCAAGGAAATGATCGAGGAGGGGGAACAGTACGGATGAGTAAGCCCATGAAAACCAACGCCATGCGTCAGCTGGACGCGGCAAAAATTCCCTATACCCCTTGTACCTACGAGGTGGACGAGTCTGACCTTTCGGGCGTTCATATTGCCGATCAGATCGGATTGCCCTACGAGCAGGTGTTTAAGACCATCGTGACCCGCGGCGACAAGACGGGGTGCTTGGTGTTCTGTATTCCGTGTCACAAGGAGATCGACCTCAAACGGGCGGCGGCATTGACGGGAAACAAGAAGATCGAGCCTGTGCCCGTCAAGGAGCTGTTGGGGCTTACGGGATATATTCGGGGCGGTTGCTCCCCCGTGGGAATGAAAAAGAAGCTTCCCACCTATTTTGATCAAAGCGCGGCAGAGCTTTGTGAGCTGACCGTCAGCGCGGGGGTCAGAGGTATTCAGCTTTTGCTGAAAAGAGAAGATATCCTTTCTTTTACGGGGGCGGTCCTCGGAGATCTGACCGTAAAATAATTTTCATTTTCTATTGAAAAAAACGAGAATTTGTAGTATAATAAAAAAGTTATAGAAAAGGTTGTATCAAAAACAGACAGGAGTCGAAGTTATGCTTGAAATGAAAAAAATGATCGCCGATGCCGTGGTCGCCTGCGTAAAGCAGAGCAAGCCCGACGCCGAGCTTGACGGCGTGACGGTGGCGGCAATGCTGGAATATCCGCCCGATACGAAAATGGGCGACCTTGCGCTTCCTTGCTTTAAGCTGAGTAAGCTGTTGCGAAACGCCCCCGTGAGGATCGCCGCGGAGCTGGCGTCATCGCTTTCCGTGCCTTGCGTGGCGCGGGCAGAGGCAGTGAACGGATATCTGAATATCTTTTTGGACGACGGGTATTTGGCAGACCGTATCGTGCCCGAGGTGCTGACCAAGAAAGAAAAATACGGCGCGCCTACCTTTGGAGAAGGAAAGACCGTGGTTCTTGACTATTCCTCTCCCAATCTGGCAAAGCCCTTCCACATCGGACATTTGGGCACGACGGTGATCGGACACGCCATCAAGAAGCTCCATGAGTTTGCGGGCTACAAGTGCGTGGGCATCAACTACGTGGGAGACTGGGGAACCCAGTTCGGTAAGCTGATCGTGGCGTTCAAGAAATGGGGTGACCGCGAGACGGTAGAAAAAGGCGGCATCGATGCGTTGGTTGACCTGTACGTTCGGATCAATAACGCCATTTCGGGTGATGCGGAGAAGGGAATTCCCGCCAATCCCTCCCTTGCGGACGAGGCGAGAGCCGAATTTTTGAAGATGGAGCAGGGAGACGAGGAAAATCTGGCGCTTTGGCGGTGGCTTGTGGAAAAGACCCTCAAAGCCAACGACGAGATCTATCGACAGCTGGGCATTACCTTTGACAGCTATAAGGGCGAGTCCTGCTATACCGACAAAATGCCCGCGCAGGTGCAGAAGCTTCGGGATAAGGGACTTTTGAAGATCGACGACGGCGCGTCTATCGTGGAGCTTTCGGACTACGGTATGCCCCCTTGCCTGATCTTGAAGCGCGACGGATCTTCTCTGTATCCCACCCGTGATATCGCGGCGGCGGTGGATCGGAAGGAAGAGTACGATTTTGATAAGGCGATCTACGTGACCAGCGCGGGACAGAGCCTTCACTTCGCGCAGTGGTTCAAGGTCGTGGAGCTGATGGGCTACGATTGGGCGGACAAGCTGGTACACGTTCCTTACGGAACGGTCAGCATCAACGGCGCAAAGCTTGCTACCCGTACGGGTAACGTGATCCTGTTGAGGGATCTCTTTGGTCTTGCCATCGAAAAGGTGGCGGCGATCATGGAAGAGAAGAATCCCAATCTTGCGGATAAGGATAAGATCGCCGAGGCGGTTGGCGTAGGTGCCATCGTGTTCTATTATCTCTCCAACAACCGTATTCGGGATATCAACTTCATCATGGAGGATGCCCTGAGCTTTGACGGCAATACGGGACCCTACGTGCAGTACACTTATGCCCGTACCTGCTCGGTGCTTGCCAAGTCGGGGGCATACGACAGAGAAGCGAAGATGACTGTAACGGAGGCAGAGGAAGCCGAGCTGATCAAGGTGATCGCGCGCTTTGAGGAGATCGTCCGCGAGGCGATCGATTCCTACGAGCCGTCGGTGGTGACCCGATACATTCTCGACCTTGCAGGGGCGTACAACCGCTTCTACCACAACTGCTCGATTCTCGGCGCAGAGAACGAGACGGTGAAAAACACGAGACTTGCCCTGACCGAGTCGGCAAAAACGGTATTGGGCAACGCCTTTGATCTGATCTGTCTTGCAAAGACAGAAAAGATCTGATTTCCCTTGTAAAAAAATTGTATAGATAAAAGAGGTAATAACCATGTCCGGACATAGCAAATGGGCGAATATTAAACACAAAAAAGAAAAAACCGACGCGCAGAAGGCGAAGGTATTTACGAAGATCGGCAAGGAGATCACCATTGCGGTGAAGGAGGGGGGCGGCGATCCCGCGTCCAACTCCAAGCTTCGCGACCTGATTCTGAAAGCAAAATCCAACAACGTGCCCAACGATAACATCGAGCGCACCATCAAAAAGGCGCTGGGAAGCACGGGAGAAAACTACGAGGAGATCGTGTATGAGGGCTACGGACCCGCGGGCATCGCGGTGATCGTGGAAACTACCACCGACAACCGCAACCGTACCGCAGGCAACGTCCGTTCCTATTTCTCCAAATATCACGGCAATATGGGTCAGTCGGGCTGCGTGTCCTATCTGTTCGCGGATAAGGGCGTGATCGTTATCGGCAACGAGGACGGCGACGTGGACGAGGATCAACTGATGGAGACCGCGCTGGAGGCGGGGGCTGAGGACTTCGCTTCCGAGGGAGAGGTCTTTGAGATCTACACCGAGCCGGACGATCTGTACGCGGTACAGGAGACCTTGAAGGAGGCGGGCTACGAGATCCTTTCCGCTGAAAAGAGTAAGATCCCTTCCAACTACGTGACGTTGGATACGGAAGAGGATATCAAGTTTATGGGTCTGCTCATTGAAAAGCTGGAAGACGACGACGACGTGATGAACGTATACCATAACTGGGAAAACTGCGACTGACGGCAGACCATGGGAAACTATAAACGACTGTTATCCAATACGGCAATTCTGGGGGCGGGTACCTTTTTATCAAAGGTACTTGTCCTTCTGCTTATGCCGTTCTATACGAGGATTCTGTCCACGGCAGAGTTCGGCACGGCAGATCTGATCGCCCAAACGGCGAATCTGCTGATTCCCCTTGCGGCGGTAGGTATCTGCGACGGAATTTTTCGGTTCACCTTGGACACGTCGGCTGATTCCGAGGAGGATCGGCGGCGGATTCTGTCCACGGGGCTTGTGATTCTTGTGGCGGGAAGCCTTGCCGTAGGCGTCCTTTTGCCTCTGCTCGGCTTCTTTTCCGTCCTTCGGGATTCGGTTTGGCTCATCGGGCTTTACGTGCTTTGCGCCAATTTTCACGCGGCATTTGCCAATTACGTGCGAGCGCTTGGGAAAACCGTTCTTTTTGCGGCGCAGGGAATTCTGAATACTTGTCTGACCATCGGACTCAACGTCTTGTTTCTCGTAGGCTTCGATATGAGCAGTACGGGGTACGTGTTGTCGGTGGTCGTGGCGGACTTTACCGTAACGGTCGTACTGTTTTTTGCGGCAAAATTATGGAGGGATCTTTCCTTCCGCTTGGTTCGAGTCGAGACGGCAAAGGCAATGCTGAAATTCAGCATTCCGTATATTCCCACTACCGTGATGTGGCTGATTACCTCGGTGTCCGACCGTTACGTCGTAACCATGTACTGCGGCGAGGCGGAAAACGGACTGTACGCGGCGGCGTATAAGCTGCCCACGTTACTCTCCTTGGTCAGCGGTGTCTTTGTGGAGGCGTGGCATTTTTCCACGGTGAAGGACGCTACGGACGAGGAAAAAAATGAGTTCTTCGGCACGGTTTACCTCAATTTTATGAGTGTGATGTGTATGGGCGCGTCGGTTCTGATCGCGGGGGCAAAGATCTTTACGAAGATCCTGCTTGCAGACTCCTACTATTCCTCGTGGGAATTCGTTCCGATCTTGGTGGTAGCCACTACCTTTTCTACCCTTGTCTCTTTCCTCGGAAGCGTTTATTTCTTAAAGAAAAAAAGCACGCTTTCCATGCTGACTGCCATGGCGGGGGCGATCATTAACGTGATCCTCAATTTCGTCATGATCCCCGATCACGGCGCCATGGGCGCGGCTGTGGCAACGCTGATCAGCTATTTGGCGGTATACGTGATCCGCGCCTACGATACAGCGAACTATCTTCGCTTTTCTCACCATTCGATCCGTCTGATGGTTAACGCCGCAGTCCTGCTGTTGCAGGCGTTGGTGATGATCGAAGCGGTACGGTACTGGCAGCTCCTTCAGCTTGCCTGCCTTGGCTTCCTTCTGATCTTCAACGGAAAGGGAATTTTGTCTACCGTAATTCGTCTTTTGGAACGGTTTTTGAGAAAAAAAGCAAAAAAATCTGAAAAAAATTAAAAAAACACTTGCAAAACACTTTTTGATATGGTATAATATAATGTGTTGTGCGCCGAGAGATCGGCGACAAGAATAGAAGGGCAGTCCGCTGCGTCGCTCTGCATGAATGCCCGGATCTTTAAGGAGGACTGAACAATGAACTTACTTCAGGCTTTTACAAACGAGCAGTTGAAAACCGAGCTTCCCGAGATCAACGTTGGTGATACCATTCGCGTTCACAACAAGATCAAGGAGGGTTCTCGCGAGAGAATCCAGATGTTTGAGGGAACCGTTATCGCAAAGCATGGCGGCGGAATCTCCGAGACCTTTACCGTAAGACGCGTATCCTACGGTTGCGGCATCGAGAAGACCTTCCCGATCCACTCTCCCAACGTAGAGAAGGTTGACGTTATCCGTTCGGGTAAGGTCAGAAGAGCAAAGCTCTACTACCTGCGTGACAGAGTTGGTAAGGCATCTAAGGTCAAAGAGAAGATCTGACCGAAAAAATACCGAGAGAAAGCGAATTGCGTTTCTCTCGGTATTTTTTTATGTCTGCGGAAGGGAACGGGCATTGAGGATATTTTGGAAAGCCGTGTCGGTATCGAAATTTACCCTTGCGCCTTGAATATGAAGAATGCGCAGAGAGGCAAAATTATAGGTGGAAAGCGGTCGGTCCAGCGCGTCGTCCGACTGGGCGCAGACTAAAATATCGTTGTCGGTAAAGCCGCTGATGATGAGCGTGTGGTAAAACGCCCCGTCCTCATTTGCCAGCTGAACCACGTCGGCAAGCTCGATCTGCCGAACGGTCTCAGCGTTTGCGGCGTAAGGACCGACACCGCCGTTGACGGCGATAAAATCGGGGTTGCCCGTAAGGAAACGGTATAGCTCGTCAACACCACTCCACGCAGGGGCGCGATCCTCGGGGGAACGGTAATACCAGCCGAAGGTGGGGGTGTAATTCATGACGCCGCAGCCCGCAAAGATACATTGAGAAACGAAATTGGTACAGTTTCCACCCTGTCCCGTGAAATCAATAAACAAAGGATTGCGGGATAGCGCCCATTTTTTCGCGTATTCTACGGCGCGATTGCGTTGATAGGGAAGTTCGATCAGCAAAGCAAAGCCCTCCGAAATTTTTATTTCAATCGTCCTTACAGTATATGAGAAAAAAGTTGTTTGCGATCTTACGGATACATTGTTTTGTTAAAACTTTCTGTAACCTTGTAGGGACCGGCGTCCTCGACGGTCCAATTGAATTCTTTGCTATCGTTCCTTGATATACGAAAAGATTTCCCTTGCGCTTTGGTTGAACTTATGGTATAATAATAGTAGTATTGATTCAGAAGAAAGGCTTGGGTAGAAACCATGAAGCTGTTACATACGGGAGATCTGCATCTGGATAGCGCCTTTTCGGGGAAGGGCACGCTGTTGGCGGATCGAAGAAGAGAGGCGCAAAGACGGTTGCTTGAGAGAATCGTTCGCCTTGCGGAAGAAGAAGCATGCGATATGATTCTGATCGCGGGGGATCTGTTTGACGGAAAATACGTGACACCCGAAACGGCAGAGCTTGCTTGCCGTCTGTTTGGAGAGACGAAACGCCCTATCGTGATCGCCCCCGGCAATCACGACCCTTACGTCAAGGGCTCTTTTTATCAAACGGCAGAGCTTCCCGAAAACGTCTACGTCTTTTCCGCCTCGGAGCTGCAATGCTTTTTCTTTGAGGAATGGAATCTGTCGGTGTACGGATATGCGTTTCTTTCTGCCGCGATCACCGAAAGTCCGTTGAATCAAGGCGCGATTGAACCCAAAGGAGAGGGACTTCGGGTGTTTTGCGCCCATGCCGACCTGACCTCTCCCGTTTCCCGTTACGCTCCCGTAACCGAAGGGGATCTGTTGCAGAACGGCTTTGATTACGCCGCCTTGGGACACGTTCATAATTCGTCCGAGATCGAGGAAAAGGTCGATCCTTCCATTCGGTATTGCGGCTTTGCGGAAGGAAGAAGCTTTGACGAGCTGGGTGAGGGCGGCGTTCTCATCGTGACCTTGGAGCAGGGCGAGCCTGCGCGTGTTGAGAGAAAGTGCCTTTCCGAGACGAGATATCTTGCAGAAGAAGTGGATCTGAGTGGTTGTGGCGAGGCGGAAGAAATTCGTCAAAGAATTGCGCAAGCGGTGTCTCGATTTGATGGGGAGAAGGAAACCCATATGCGGCTATCCTTGGTTGGCACGGCAGACGCGGCGCTTTTGGGAGATATGGACAGACTTGCCGAGGAGGTAAAGGGAAGCCTTGCCTCCTTGGAGCTGAAGGATCTGACAGTCCCCGTTGCCGACGGTAACGCATTGAGCAAAGACGTGACCCTGCGAGGGGCGTTATACAAATCCTTATATGCAGGCTTGATCGCAGAGGACCCTGCGGTGCGCAGACGGTCGGCGCTGGCGTTGCAGATCGGTCTTGCGGCGATCGATAACAGAAAAATTCCCGAAAGGAGCGCGGATCAATGAAACTGTTGGAGCTTTATATTCGGGAGTTTGGCGCGCTGAAGGACAAGCGACTGGTTCTTGGAGAGGGACTGAATCTCTTTGAGGGCGAAAATGAAACGGGAAAAAGCACGGTGATGCTGTTTATTCAGTTTATGCTGTACGGATTGCCAAGGAGGGGACACCCGTTTCGTGAAAAGGCGATCAGCCGAAGCGGACACACGGCGGCGGGCAGTATGCGCCTTTCCTTTGAGGGAGAGGAATATCAGATCGAGCGAAGCTTCATAGGAAGCGGACGGGGAAGCGAGAAGCTTGCCATCTATCGGCAGAGAGACGGAGAAAAGGTCTTTGCGGGGGAAGAACCTGGGCAGGTGTTTTTGAAAGTCCCCAGAGAGATCTTTGAGAGTAGCTGTAGCATCGGACAGATGCAGTGCGCGGGACTTGGCGGAGAGAAGGGCGCGGCGGCGATCCGCAATCTGCTGTCCTCTGCGGACGAAAGCGTAGACCTTGGACGGGTCGTCAAGAAGCTGGAGGATATTCGCGTGCGATACCGTCATAAGACGGGAAAGGGCGGTAGACTGTACGAGCTGAACGAGGAGATCAACGCCTGTAAGCTGCGACTGGATCGGGCAACGGAGAACCATCTTCGGATTGCCGAGCTGGGAGAAAAAATCAAAGAGGTTGCCCTACATATCGAGAAAACCGAAACTCAGCTGAAGGAAGCGGAGATATTGGTCAATGAGATGCATCGCGTGGAGCTGTTGCGCCGTTTTGACGAGATGCATAAAAACGAAAAAGAGCTTCTTTCGGTACAGACCGAGCGTCGTGCGCTGCAAGAGGAGAAGCTGAGGACCGCTTATATCCCCACCGAGGCGGATCTTGCCGCGCTGAATATGGTGGGCGAGAGCCTTGCGCGGTCGGAGGAGGAGTGCGCTGAGGCGCAACGGAACGCGCAAAGCGTGGCGAACGCCGCGGACTATGACGGCGACGCGGCGGCTGTGGGGGAGAAATTGCGCCAAACGGGCGAGAACGCCGTGCTTGCGCGCCGCTTGCGCAATTTGCGCTTGGGGCGTACCGTCTTGACCGTGGGAGCCGTTGCGTCGCTTGTGTGCGCGGGCGTGATCGGTTGGCTTTTGGTCGGAACGCTTCGCCTTGCGTTGAGTGGGAGCGTATTTGCCGTTGCCGTCGGCTTGGGAATCGGAAGCATGCTTTGCGCTTCCAAGGCGAAAGCGATTGCCAAGAGATACGGAAAGACACCCAAGGAGCTTCCTGCCTATCTGAACGCCTGCGAGCAGGCGTATGAGGCAAGGCTTCGGGCAGAAGAATTACTTGCTTCGGCGAAAGCGAAGCAAGAGGCGGTGGAACGACATCGATCCTATTTGCAGGCGAAGCTTTCGGCAACCTTGAGAAAAACGGGCTGTGACGGTGAGCCTACCGTGGAAAACGCAAAGAATGAGGCAAAGCGGCTGGGAGAATTTCTTTCTGCCGATCTTGCCCTTGAGCGCAGGATCGATACCTTGATCCACTTGGTGGAAAAGGACGGTCGGATCCTTTCGATCCACGACGAAGAAGCGCTTCGGCAATCGATTCCCCTTGCGGTGGGAGAACTTACCGAGGAAAAGATGACGCGCGCCACCCGTACCAAGGGGCTTTGCGAGGACAAGCTGAGAATGCTTCGCCTGAGCGATAAGCAGCTCAAGGAAGAAAAGATCAGCAGGGAAGCATCTACCGAAAATCCGTTGTCCGTTGCTGACCGTCTGGAAGCCCTTCGCGCCGAGTACAGCGCTTGTGAGGAATATTACGAGGCAGTGCTGTTGGCAATCGATGGATTGCAAACGGCTTCGGAGACGATGAGTGGGAATATCACCCCTGCCATCAGCCGAAATGCGGGAAAGATGATGGAATATATCAGCGACGGACGGTATACCGAATTGAAAACGGGAAGCGGTCTTGCGGTTTCCCTGTCGGAGGACGGAACGCTCCTGACCTCGGACGAAATGCTCAGCGGAGGCACGAGAGACGCGGCGTATATTTCGTTGCGGATCGCCCTGATGATGCAGATCTTTGGCAGGGAATTGCCCCCCTTGATGATGGACGAAGCGCTCTGTCAGATGGATGACCGAAGAATGGGGCGGCTTCTTGGACTTTTGGGTAAGCTTTGCGAAGGTGATCTGCAATGCTTGCTCTTTACCTGCCATCGCCGAGAGGCAGAGGCATGTCTGGCACTTGGCGTGCCCGTGAGGCGGATTTCCTTGAATCGTGACGAAGAAGCTTGAAAAAAGTGACAAAAAATCGCGCGAAAATTTTGGTTATTTTGACTGGGGAAATTTTTCGGAAAATATGGTAAAATAAAGAAAAGACCACTTAGGCTATCGTTGAAAGAAAAGGAGAGTGTGTGATGTTTGCAGTCGGAAGCTTCGTCGTTTATCGGGCAGAAGGAGTATGTCGGATCTCGGATATCAAAGCAGAGAGCTTTGGCGTGATTGGATCAAAGGAGAATTACTATATCCTCACTCCGTTAAATGATGAAAAATCAACGGTTTTCGTCCCCGTTGCCAACGAGACCTTGGTTGGTATGATGCGTCCGTTGCTTTCGGCAGAGGAGATCACCGCCTTGGCGACGGAGCTGCGAGACTGCCGTATGGAGTGGATCTCAGACGGGAGAGCGAGAAATCTTCGGTTCCGAGAAATTCTCGGACTTGGAGACCGTAAGGAGCTGATCGTACTGGCAAACACCGTGTGGGAGCATATGGAGGAGGCAATGGCGCATAAAAAGAAGCCGAACGCAACCGACGAGAAGGCGCTTCGGCGGGCGAAAAAGCTCTTGTTTGATGAATTTTCGGCAACGACGGATCTGCAATCGGAGGACGATCTGATCCCCTTGCTTCGCGGCGAGCTTTGTGTTTCGAACAAACGGTAATTTCTACATAACATGATAAAAACTGCTTTTTCTATCGGCTTTGGGATAGAAAAAGCAGTTTTTGTTTACCAGTTGGTGTTCCAACGGGGGTGATATTCGGTTGAACTTTGATCGGTGGAACGGGCTTTGCCGATGGCTTTTCCGCCGTCGATCTTTTTTTGCAGCTCGGAGAGATATTCCCCGTCGTCAAGGGGAAGGGAAACGGTTCGGTTCTGCCATGCGGAGAGATACGCCGCGTTACAGATCGTAAGCTCACGCAGTCCTTCCTCTCCCGTGGCAACAAGCGGCTCGCCGTAGAGGATCGCCCGTCCGAATTGCTCCAAGACGCGGTGGTGTCCCTGATAGGACTCGTCCTCGATCACAACCGCTTCGGGTTGCAGCTTGGGCGTGCCTTCCGCAGTCAGACAATAGTTCCGTTCGCTGATGGGAAGCCGATAGAAGGTCAGGGCTTTGTTTTCAATCACAAGTTTTCCAAGGGTTCCCGTGATTTCCAGTCGATTCGTGCCGGGATAATCTCCCGTAGAGGTGATAAACGTACCCGTCGCGCCGTTTGGATAACGGGCAAAGATCGTTGCCTCGTCCTCTACCTCGATCTCGTGGAATCTGCCTACGCCGCAGTCGGCGTAGATTTCGCAGGGCATACCGCAGATCCATTGCCACAGATCCAGATTGTGGGGGGCTTGATTCATCAACACGCCGCCGCCCTCGCCGCGCCAGCTGGCGCGCCATGCGCCCGAATCGTAATAGGCTTGCTTGCGATACCAGTTGGTAATGATCCATACGTTGCGCTTCATTTCACCCAGCGCGCCGCTTTCCATCAGATCCTTTGCGGCTTGAAAAAGCTTGTTGGTTCGCTGGTTGAACATGATGGCAAAGAGCTTCCCGCTTTGCTTGGCGGCGTCCACCATCTCGCGGACTGCCCCACAGTAGACCCCCGCGGGCTTTTCGGTCAGTACGTGCAGACCGTAAGAAAAGGCGCGGATCGCAAGGGGCGGGTGAGCGTAATGGGGCGTGGCAATGACCACCGCGTCTACCTTGCCCGAGGCAAATAGCTTCTCCGCATTTTCAAAGACGGGGATCGAGGGGTAGGACCGACGAAGCTCGTCGGCTCTTTTTTCGTCGTTGTCGCAAAGCGCCGTTAAGGTCAGGGAAGGGATCTTGCCCTCGGCAATGGCAGAGGCGTGCGCCGAACCGATGTTCCCGACACCGACGATCCCCACCCGAACAGAAGATTTGTTATTCATAACGGATTCAGAAGGTGTTGTCCATATCGGCGGCAACGGCAGACGATACGGTGGTCTTCCGACGGGAGGTCGCTACCCGCTTCATCAGCTCTGCCTCATATAGCTCGTGATCGAAGGTTGCAACGTCGATCTCCTTGCCCGTCCATGCGGACAGATGCATCGCGTTGGAAATGGTCAGACCGTTGATTCCCTCTCTGCCGTCCGCGATCAGAGGTTCACCGCGGAGGATATGCGCGGCAAAGGCGCGGAACACGCCCATGTGCTGAGGATTTTCACCGTCGGTTTCTACCTCGATCTTCTCAAAGACAGGCTTGCCGAAGGGGGCGGTGTTCGTTTTGGAAAATTCCGGCTCGCCGATCTCCGACTTCCACATGATCAAGGATTCTTCCTTGTCGCTGGCATCGGCGATGATCTTGCCCTTCTCGCAGGTGATCTCAAAGCGGTTCGTACCGGGAACGTCGCCCGTGGTGGTGATAAACGTACCCGTTGCGCCGTTGGGGTATTCTACGTAGGCGGTCACGTCGTCCTCTACCTCAATGTCGTGCCATTTGCCGAAATGAAGGTGCGCCGAGATCTTCGCGGGCATACCGCAGATCCATTGCCACAGATCCAGATTGTGAGGGCATTGGTTGAGCAGCACGCCGCCGCCCTCGCCCGACCAGGTCGCGCGCCAGTCGCCCGAATCGTAGTATGCCTGAGGACGGTACCAGTTGGTGATGATCCAGCTCGTACGGCGGATCGCGCCAAGCTCACCGCTTTTTACGATCTCTCTCATCTTGCGATAGAGCGCGTTGGTTCGCTGGTTCATCATGATGGCGAAAACCACGTCGCACTCGTCGGCAACCTTGTTCATTTCCAATACTTGATTGGTGTATACGCCTGCGGGCTTTTCAATGAGAACGTGCAGTCCCTTTTTCATAGCCTTGATGGCATAGGTGGGGTGGTCGTAGTGAGGAACGGCAACCATCAGCGCGTCGATCAGACCGCTGTCCATCATGGCGTCGCCATCGTGGAAGAGAGCAACGCCCTCGCCAAGAGCTTCCTTTGCCCAGTCCAGACGGTCGGATTTGACGTCGCATACGGCGGTTACTTCAATTTCGGGGCATCTGCCTTCCACCAGCTTTTTCGCGTGGGAGGCGCCCATGTTGCCAAGACCCAATATGCCGAGACGAACCTTTTTTGCATTGTTTTCCATTGTCAATTCTCCTTTTTATATTACGCGATGCGCGCGGTAATGGTTTTGAGAGCGCAAACAGCTGCGTCAAACGCCTCGTCGTTGTTTTTGTATACGACCTCGCCTTCCTTGAGGGATTCACCGTTTTCCAGCTGATCCAGCCCCGTGAATGCCGTCAGGTGAGGTTCAAGGGTCATCACCTGACCGCCCTGCGCCACGTACGCCTTGACGATGGCTTCCACGTTGCCAAGTCCCCGTCCCGCGGGAACGACCACGCCGTCCGCGCGAGCGTCCTTGATGTGAAGATATTCTACGTAATCCTTCATCAGCTCCCATGCGCGAAGCGTATCCACACCGCACTGTACGAAGTTGGCAGGATCGAATACCGCCCGAAGCCGAGGAAGCGCCTTGTGAATGGCGAGACATGTTTCGGGGGTCTCCCCGAAAATCCGCTTTTCGTTTTCATGACAAAGAACGATGCCCTCGGGGGTCAGCTCACAGAAGGCGGAAAGACGCTCCAAAATCCGTTCCAGAGTGACGTCGTAGCTTTCTCCCTCCATGGGATAGAAGCTGAACAGACGGACTTTCTTAGCATTCAGAATATCGGCATATTCCAGAATTCGTTTAAATTCGTCCAAATGAGGCGCGAAATCGTCGGCAAGAGAGATCTTCCCGATGGGCGAGCCAATAGACCAGACCGACGTTCCCGCATCGTCCAGCTTTTTGCGAACCTCTTTTGCTTTTTGGGTGGTGATCTTGCTTATGTTGGTGCCGTCAACACCGCGAATCTCCAGAAGGGAGATGCCGTTTCGTTTCATTGCCGCGATCTGACCGTCGATCATCGACGAGGCTTCGTCGGCAAAGGCACAATATTGAATCATCTTTTTTCTCCTAATTATTGGTTTTTGATGTTTTTTGTCGGTATCCTTTTCGCATCCAAATCCGTCGGTACGCAGTGTCCGACGGATTTTTTCCTTAGACACGAAATAAACAGATTCGGATATTTACAATGGTCGAGCGTACTAACTATAACGTCCACCTAAGAACTTGCTAGCAAGTTCTTGGAAGGGGTTATAGGGGAAACCTTTTCGAAAGAAGGTTTTCCCTAACGCGTCCCCCCGCGTCCTTATACGCCGGAGTAAGCGGAGAAGCCGCCGTCTACGGGAACGACCACGCCCGTAACGAAGGCGGAGGCGTTGTTGTCGCAGAGCCAGACCAGCGTGCCCAACAGCTCCTCGGGCTTGCCGAAGCGTCCCATGGGGGTAGCGCGAAGGATCTTGTCGGTTCTGGGAGTAGGAGTGCCGTCCTCGTTGAAAAGAAGCGTTTGATTCTGCTTGGTCACGAAGAACCCGGGCGCGATGGCGTTGACACGAATGCCACAGCCCGCAAAGTGTACCGCAAGCCACTGGGTGAAGTTGGACACGGCGGATTTTGCCGCGCTGTAGGCGGGGATCTTCGTCAAGGGACGGAAGGCGTTCATCGACGACACGTTTACGATACAGCCGTCACGGTGTAGCAGATCGGGCGCAAACACCTGCGTGGGAAGCAGCGTTCCCATGATGTTCAGTCCGAACACGAAATCGAAATCCTTTCGGTCCAGATTGAAAAAGGTCTTGACCTCGTCGGTCAGCTCGTCGCCCTCCTCGTAATATTCGTGGGCGGTGGTGCAACGGGGGCTGTTGCCGCCCGCGCCGTTGATCAGAATGTCACACTTGCCAAGATCGGCGAGAATTTTTGCATGAAGCTCGTCAAGACACGCTCGGTCAAGAACGTCTGCCCGATACGCCATAGCCACACCGCCGTGGGCGCGAATGGAGGCGGCAACCGCTTCCGCCGCGTCAAGATTCAGATCCAGCAAAGCAACCTTTGCGCCCCTTCTTGCCATTTCCTCGGCAAAGGAGGAGCAGAGAACGCCGCCTGCGCCGGTAACGACGGCGACCTTGCCGTCAAACATTTTATTTTCCATCGTCATTTCCTCACTTTATTTCGATTTTTCGATGCCTTCAAACAAGCCGACGATATAGGCAGCGCCCAACGCGCGGTCGAACAGACCGTAGCCGTAGCGCCCCGTCTCCCCCCAGATCATTCTGCCGTGGTCGGGACGGACGTATCCGTCAAAGCCGTGATCGACCAGCGCCTTGACGATGCCGTACATGTCGAGAGAACCGCATTCGGTGGGGTGACCTACCTCGCAGAACCGTCTCTCACCCGTCCGCAGAATGTTGCGCAGGTGAAGGAAGTGAATCCGATCGGCGTATTTTCCTGCCAGATGAACCAGATCGTTATCTGCCGACGCGCCAAGAGACCCCGTGCAGAAGGTCAGACCGTTGGCGGGAGAATCTACGAGCTTCAGGAAGCGGTCGTAGTTAGCCTCGCAGGTCATGATTCTCGGCAGACCGAAAATGCCCCATGGCGGATCGTCGGGGTGGATCGCCATATTGACCCCTGCCTCCTCGGCAACGGGGATCACCGCATGGAGGAAACGGGACAGATTTTCCCACAGGTTCTCCTCGGTCATCGTCTTGTAGATCTCCAAGAGACGGTTTAGCTCGGACTTGGTGTAGCTTTCGTCCCAACCGGGCAGAGAAAGATCTCCCGCGGCGGGATCCATGGTAAAGAGGGTCTCCTCGTCGTAGGCAAGGGAATTGGAGCCGTCGGCGTTCTGATGCTCCAGCTCGCTGCGAAGCCAGTCGAACACGGGCATGAAGTTGTAGCAGACGCACTTGACACCCGCCTTGCCCAGACGGCGAATATTCTCACAGTAGTTTTCGATCAGACGGTCGGCGTTCTCACCGCCGTACTTGATCTCCTCGGGAACGGGAACGCTTTCCACGACTTCGAATTCCAGTCCCTTGGCGGCGGCTTTTTGGCGGATCGCCTCAATGCTTTCCTCGCTCCAGACCTCACCGGGCTTGAAGGAATATACGGCGGAAACGATGCCACTCATTTTGGGGATCTGGCGAATGTGATCCAAGGTTACGGGATCGTCGTCGCCATACCAACGAAAGGTTAATTTCATCGTGATTCTCCTATTCTTTCTTTAATATTTTGATAACAAATTTTTTCAATCAACAGGGGAAGGGCGCTTGCGTCCGCTACCTGTCCGCTTTCGTACAGATCGGCGACGAAGGAGCAGAGAATACGGCGGAAGTAATCGTGGCGGGGGTAAGAAAGGAAGCTGCGGCTGTCGGTTAGCATACCGTAGAAGCCGCCCAAATATCCGATGGAGGACAGGCTGTTCAGAACCTGCCGAATGCCAAAGGTATGATCGTTGAACCACCAAGCCGCGCCGAGCTTCACGCCGCGGAAGCTTCCCGCGATGGAGGCGAGCTGGTCGTTCATGGAGGGATTCAGAGAATACAAAATGGTTTCGGGCAGACCGCCGTCTTGATCGATGGCGTCCAGTATCCGAATCAGATCACCGCCGTCTACCGCCTTGCCGATGCAATCGCAGCCGCAGTCACCGCCAAGAGAGGCGAAGAGCGCGCTGTTGGGATTGCGATACGCGCCGAGATGAAGCTGCATGACAAGCCCGTGCTTGCGGTAAAGCTTGCCAAGCGCTACGAAAACAGAGCCGAGGAAGCCCAGATACGCCTCGTCGGTAACGGATTTTCCTGCAAGCACGGCGCTGAGGGTTTCGGTGGCTTCCTTCTCACTTGCGATGCGGTTGGGAAAATCGGTAATGCCCACATCGGTAAAGACGCAGCCTCTTTCCTTGAAGGATAGGATTCGCTTTTCCGCCGCTTCCATCAGCGAGGGGAAGGAATCGATGGCGCAGCCCGAGCACTCGGACAGACGGGCAATATAGTCCCGATAACCGTCTCTGCGCAAGGTCATCAAATTGTCAGTGCGGAAGGAAGGCGTTACCTTCACGGAGAAGGTGGGGTCAGCCGCCAGCTTTTCGTGGTATTCCAAGCTGTCGCAGGGATCGTCCGTCGTCCCAATGAATTCCACGCCGAAGGACTCGATCAGCTTGCGGGGAGACATATTCGTTTTTTTGATATAGGCGTTTGCTTCTTCCCAGATCTCCTCCGCGGTATCGGGATTCAAGGGGCGGTCGATGCCAAAGCAGGTTTTCAGCTCGGCGTGAGACCAGACCGCAAGGGGATTGCCTACGGCAAGGGGAAGCGCGGAAGCGTAGGCGAGAAATTTTTCCTTGAAGGAGGCGTCTCCCGTGATGCGATTTTCCTCAATGCCCGCGCCGCGCATCATTCTCCACTTATAGTGGTCGCCGCCAAGCCAGATCTCGCCAATGGTTTCGAAGGGCTTGTCCTCCCAGATCTCCTTGGGATTCAAATGGCAATGATAATCGTAGATCGGTAAGGCTTTCGCGCGCTCGTAAAGGGACTTGGCAAGCTCCCCGCTGAGCAAATAATCATCTCTCATAAGCGACTCCTTTTCTTGATTGGATACTAATATTATAATATATATTGAATTACAATGGAATTGCAAAAATAATCATTTTATATTGCATTTTTGAGCATATCGTGATATAATAAAGAGGATAGGGAGAAACGGAGGTGTTTTAAGATGGCAGGTTTGGAAAAATATCGCGGATCGGGCTTTATTCTGACACATTCGGTAGACGACTTTCCAGAGGATCAAAGCTTTCCCCTGCACGTTCACGAGGACTACGAGCTTTTATGCGTTGCGGAAGGGAAGGTCGGATACGTGGTAGAGGGACAGGTGTACGACCTGCGATCGGGGAGTCTGGTGCTGATGCGAAGCGCGGAGACCCATAAGCTGTTGGTCAACCGAAGCGAGCGATACGAGCGTTATACCTTGAATTTCCGCCCTGAGCTGTTGGCGGAGCACGGATTTCCTGCCGAGCTGCTGTCGGCGTTTACCGAACGGGGACTGGGAGAGCGAAATCAGTATCATCCTTCGGAGTTTTTCGGCATCGAGCCTTTGGGCGTGTTTCGTCAAATGTGCGCGGATTGCGCGGCGTTTGGCGCGGACGCGGCAGTACCTGCCCATCTGGTTTCTCTGCTGTGCGCGATCAACGGAGCGTTTTTGCAAAAAAAGGAGAGTCCCGCCTCGTCGGAGGACGATATGGGCAGACGGATCATTGACTATATTAACGAGCATCTGACAGAGGAGCTTTCCCTCACGGTGATTTCCGAGCAGATCCATATGAGCACCTCTCAGATCAACCGCGTGTTCCGAAAGCTGACGGGAACGTCGGTGTATCACTATATCTTGTCGAAGCGGCTCGTGGTGGCGCAGGGCATGATCGCCAAAGGAGAAAGCGCCACGGCGGCAGGGCAGGCGTGCGGCTTCCGTGACTATTCGTCCTTTTACAGACTGTATAAAAAACGGTTTGGAACGGCGCCCACCACGGGAAAAAAGAAGATCATGCAGATCAAAGCCTGATTTTGGATGAAGAATCTATAGAAGCAAACAGTTCCCACAGACCAAAGAACGGGCGTGTGGGAACTTGATTTTTTATGGGGAGAAGGATTTGTTGCAACACAACATATTTATTATATCACAAAAAAACGAGCTTGTAAACACTTTTTTGTAATAAAAGCCGATTTTCTGCGATGTATACAAAAAAATATTGTGAAGTTTTTACAATCTGCCTATTGCAAAGTGAAAAAAAGTATGCTATAATAAAGACACAAAGGAGGAAGGGCCGATGAGAAAGTAAAAAACGAACCCAAGCGAAACACTCCGTTTGAAAACAGTACTGAGAAGGAAACCGCGGAACGGTAGAGAGAAGAAAAAACGAAGTGAGCAAATTGTACGAGTGGGAGTGAATATAGATTTTGGTAGAAGAGACGTGAGTGATCGATTCGACCAACACCTCGGTTTCATTCTGATTCGATCGAAAAAACGGAAGGATACGCGACAGGTTCAAGAGATTCGCCTTTTGTGAAAAAACATTCATAGACAGCCTTAAGGAATTCTGCTTACAGAATAGGAAATTTCGGGTGAGTGCGAGTGAAGGAGAGTAGCAAGGGGTAGATGAGGAAAGAGAGGATTACAAAAGATGTTAGATATCAAGAGTGAACAGAAGTGACCCTTGATCGTGGGCTTACAACCGTGATCAAGGGTCATTTCTCTTTTTTTTCTTGATTTTTGACAAAGAGGCAGGAGAAGGTTGACTTTTCTGCCTTTTTTATGCTATAATAGAAGGGAAGAACGGAGGACGTTATGAAAATTATTGATTTGTTAAAGGAAGATACCATATCGGTGTCCTTCGAGGTGTTTCCGCCCAAGACGGAAAGCAGCTTTGAGAGTGTGCGACACGCCACGGAGGAGATCGCCAAGCTTTCCCCCTCGTTTATGAGCGTTACCTACGGCGCGGGGGGCGGAACCAGTCAATATACTTTGGAGATCGCCAAGAATATCAAGGAACGGTACGGTGTTCCCAGTCTGGCGCACCTGACCTGCGTTTCCTCTACGAGGGAGACGGTAGCCCGTCGGATTCGGGAGATCGAGGCGGCGGGAATCGAGAACGTGATGGCTCTTCGGGGGGATATTCCCGCGGAGATGGAGCAGGCGGACCGTTCGGGCTGGGCGTACCGTCACGCCATTGATCTGATACGGGAGCTGAAGGCGGCAAAGACCGATTTTTGTATCGGCGGCGCTTGTTATCCCGAGATCCATCCCGAAAGCCGTGACCGACGGGAGGATATCCGCTATCTGAAGGAAAAGGTAGATGCGGGCTGTGATTTTCTGACCACGCAGATGTTTTTTGATAACAATCTGCTGTATAGCTTTTTGTATAAGATCCGAGAGGCGGGGATTACCGTTCCCGTGATCCCCGGCGTGATGCCCATTACCAACGAAAAACAGGTGGAACGGGCGCTGAAGCTGTCAGGCTCCTTTATGCCCGAGCGATTTAAGAGCCTTGTGGATCGGTTCGGACACGACCCTCTGGCAATGAAGCAGGCGGGAATTGCCTACGCTACCGATCAGATCATCGATCTGTTCGCCAACGGTATTACTCACGTTCACGTCTATTCCATGAACAAGCCCGACGTTGCCGAAAAGATCCTCGGTAATTTGTCGGATATGATCGGCAAATGAGCGTGGTTACAGTCAAGCGAATGGAAGCGCCCCCCTTCCGTGAGAGGGAAGCCTTGCGATACGCGGGGTGCGCCGAGGCAAGAGAGGAGATCCTTGAAGAACTTGGTGAGGCGTTGGTAGAGGTTCGGGATCGGTTGGACTATCGGGTCTGCTACTGTGAGCTACCCTTGACGGTTCGGGACGATCGGTGCGAGATGGGAGAGCTTGCGGTGGCTTCCGCACATTTGGCAAAGGCGCTTTCGGGGTGCGAAAGAGTCTTGCTGTTCGGTGCGACGATTGGAGTGGAAATTGACCGACTGATCGCGAAATACGGTCGGCTTGCGCCTGCCAAGGGATTGCTGTTGCAAGCCGTAGGCGCGGAGAGGATCGAAGCACTGTGCGACGCCTTTTGCAAAGAATATGAGAAAGAAAACGACGATAGCCTCGGCGCTCGCTTCAGCGCGGGGTACGGAGATTGCCCCTTGGAGACCCAGAGGGATATCGTTCGGGTATTGGATTGTCAAAAACGGATCGGACTTTTCCTGAATGAAAGTCTGTTGCTCTCACCGTCAAAATCGGTGACCGCATTCGTTGGAATCAAGGAGAATTTATGAATTTCAGAGACTATTTGAAGAATCACGTCGTGTATCTGGACGGCGGAATGGGAACGCTTTTGCAGGCGAGAGGCTTGCGCGCGGGAGAGCAGCCCGAGAGATGGAATTTGCTTCACCCCGAGGTGATCGCGGATCTGCAACGGCAGTATTACGACGCGGGTAGTAACGTGGTCTGCTCTAACACGTTTGGCGCAAACTCCCTAAAATTTGAAAGAGATGAGTTAGAGAAGATCGTTTGCGCCGCCATGGAAAACGCGCGGTCGGCAAGAGACGCAAGCGCGGGAACGCAGGAAAAATTCGTGGCGTTGGATATCGGACCGACGGGGCGGCTGCTTCGCCCCTTGGGGGACTTGGATTTTGAGGAGGCGGTAGCGGTCTTTGCCGAAACCGTTCGACTGGGCGTGAAGTACGGTGCCGAGCTGATCGTGATCGAAACGATGAACGATAGCTACGAGACGAAGGCAGCTCTGCTTGCGGCAAAGGAAAACAGCGATCTGCCTGTGATCGTCACCAACGCCTATGGAGCTGACGGCAAGCTGATGACGGGAGCGACCCCCGAGGCAATGGTAGCGATGCTGGAGGGAATGGGCGCGGACGCTTTGGGCGCGAACTGCTCCCTCGGACCGAAACAGCTTCGCGGCGTGGCAAAGGAGCTTTTGCGTTGCGCGTCGATTCCCGTGGTTCTCAAGCCCAATGCGGGTTTGCCCCGCGCCGAGGGAGATCGTACGGTGTTTGACGTAGATGCAAAGGAATTTTCCGAAGAAGTTGCGGCTCTGATCGCCGAGGGCGTTCGGGTCGCGGGCGGTTGTTGCGGAACGACACCCGCATATATACGTGCATTGGTAGAAAGAACCAAGGACGTTGCGCTGCTTCCCCTTGTGGACAAGGGGCGTACCTGTATTTCCTCGTATACTCATGCCGTGACCTTTGGCGACGATCCGATTCTTATCGGAGAGCGAATCAATCCCACGGGAAAGAAACGGTTCAAGCAGGCGCTTTTGGAAAACGATATGAACTATATCCTTGCCGAGGGTGTTCGGCAGGAGGAGAGAGGCGTTCAGGTTCTGGACGTCAACGTCGGTTTGCCCGAGATCGATGAGATCAGACTTCTGACCCAAAGCGTTTGCGAGCTGCAAGCCGTTCTCGATCTGCCCTTGCAGATCGATACCGCAAACGTCGAGGCGATGGAGGAGGCGCTTCGCCGCTATAACGGCAAGGCGCTGGTCAATTCGGTCAACGGAAAAGAAGAAAGTATGCGGGCGATTTTCCCGCTTGTGAAAAAGTACGGCGGTGCTGTGATCGCGCTGACCTTGGACGAGCAGGGAATCCCCTCGACCGCCGAGGGGAGAGTGGAGATTGCAAAAAAAATCCTTCGGGTTGCCGAGAGCTACGGCATTGCAAAAAAGGATCTGATCTTCGATCCCTTGGCAATGACCGTCAGCGCGGATACCGACGCGGCAAAAGTGACGCTTGAGGCGTTGCGTCGGATTCGGTGGGAGCTTGGCTGTCACACCTCTCTTGGCGTGTCCAACGTTTCCTTCGGACTTCCCGCCCGCGACGCGGTCAACGCCACCTTCTTTGCTATGGCGCTTGCAAACGGACTGTCGGCGGCGATCATGAATCCCTATTCCGCCGACATGATGAAAACCTATTACGCCTATCGCGCGCTTTCCGATCTGGATGAAAATTGCTCCGACTATATGCAAGCCGCCGAGAGCTTCGTTCAAACGGCGACAGCTACGGAAGTAATCGCAAAGTCGGCGCAATCCTTTGCTACCGAGCTTCAGTACGCCATCGGAAAGGGACTGAGTGACAAAGCGAGTGCGTTGACGGCGGAGCTGTTGGAGACGACAGAGCCGTTGGAGATCGTTAACCGAGAGATCATTCCCGCCCTGAATGCCGTGGGAGAGGGCTTCGAAAAGAAAACCGTGTATCTGCCCCAGCTATTGATGAGCGCCGAGGCAGCGAAATCCGCCTTTGAGAGGATCAAGCTGTTTTTGGCGGAATCGGATCGAAGCGAAAAGACGGGGGACGCGGTGGTGATCGCTACCGTAAAGGGGGATATTCACGATATCGGAAAGAATATCGTGAAGCTTTTGCTGGAGAATTACGGCTTTTTCGTGATCGACCTCGGAAAAGACGTTCCACCCGAGACGATCGTTCAAGAAGTGATCCAACGGAAAGCACCTTTGGTTGGCTTGTCCGCCCTGATGACCACGACTGTTCCCGCCATGGAGGAAACGATCCGACAGCTTCGGAAGGCAGCTCCTTGGTGTAAGATTCTCGTCGGCGGCGCGGTTCTGACACGGGATTACGCCCAACGGATCGGCGCGGACGGATACGCCAAGGACGCCATGGAAGCGGTTCGCTGCGCGCAAGCATTGACCCAATTCTAAGCGGTGATATCTTCCGTAGCCCTTTCGCTTGAACGCAAGTAAAGCAAGACATGAGAGCCATTGTTAAATCGTTAACAAGCGGCATGGAAATCCAACAAATAAAGGCGGCTTTTGTCAAAATAACTGTGTTTTTCGCTGAAAATAATGAAAGCCTATTGCGGAAAAATTTTCTGTGTGATATAATAGTTCCCGTAAGTAAATATGACAATCTCAAACGCGATCCGTTTGGGAGGCTACCGATTTTGACAGGAGAATTGAGAGAATGAGCAAAATTACGGTAATTGGCGCGGGAAGCGTGGGATCGACCATTGCGTACACCCTAACTGTGTCCGGAATGGCGTCCGAAATCGTCATGATCGATATCGATCACGACAAATCCAGAGGACAGGCATTGGATATCCGACAAGGACTTCCGTTTTTCCCGTCTTGTTCCATTTATGCGGGTTCGTATGCGGATGCCGCAGGCTCTGACGTCGTTATCATTACGTCGGGGGTCGCAAGAAAGGAAGGGCAGACCCGTTTGGATCTGGCGCAGACCAACGTCAATATTCTGAAGTCGATCTGTAAGGAAATTACGAAATATGCCACCGATGCGGTCTATATCATCGTCAGCAATCCCGTTGACGTGTTGACCTATGCGTTCTGTAAGTATTCGGGAATTCCCGAGTCTCGTATTATCGGTTCGGGAACGATTCTGGATACGGCGAGACTGCGGGCGAGAATCTCGGAGTATTATTCGATCAATCAAAACAACGTACACGCCTACGTGTTGGGTGAGCATGGAGATTCTTCCTTTATTCCTTGGTCTCGCGCGGAAATTGCCAACGTGAACGTGGCGGAGTATAAAAACGCGGTGATGTGTCCCGAAAATTATCCCGAATTTCGTATTGAGGACGTGGAGAAGTACGTCAGAGAGTCGGGCGCGCGGATCATTCGCCGAAAGGGAGCGACCTTCTACGCCGTGTCGATGTCGGTATGTCACCTTTGCAAATGTCTGGTCGGACGGACGAATGCGCCCCTGACGGTTTCTACCATGTTGAACGGAGAGTATGGAATCCGTGACGTGTGCATGAGTCTGTTGACCTTGGTCGGACAGAACGGCGTGCACAATAAGATCATGCTTCCGCTGACGGACGGAGAATTGAAGCAGCTGCACCACAGCGCGGATTGCTTGAAGGAAGTCATTCGAAACCTCGAATTTTAAAAATAGTAAAAAAGCCATTCGGTATACCGTGAATCGGTGTGCCGAATGGCTTTTTCATCAATGGTGGTGGTGATGGTGAGAATGTCCTGTATGCTCCGTTTGCGCAGGTCGGCAGGCTTCCTCGTGGCATTGCTCACCCTCCGTTTCCAGCTCCAACGTTGCGTGACCGATGCCATGCTCCCTCAGCTCCTCGCGAATGGATTCCTTGATCTCGTGCGGATCGCCGTTCGTCACCACGTGCATGGTGGCGTAGTGATTGACACCGTCCATGCTCCAAAGGTGAACGTGATGGATATCCAAAACACCGTCGAGGGCGCGAAGGTGCGCCAGAAGCTCGGAGGTTTCCACCCCGTGAGGTGCTTTTTCAAGGAAAAGATCAAGGGATTCCTTCAGATTTCGAATGGCGTGGATGAAAATGAAGCTTGCTACACCCATCGACATCAACGGATCGATCATTTTGAGATCGGTAAAGCGCATCACCACCGCGCCGATCAGAACCACGATCCAGCCCAGCATATCCTCCAGCATGTGCAGATTCACAGCTTTTTGGTTGAGGGAATTTCCTTCGCGGGTAAAAAAGGCGGCGCTTAAATTAACGCATACGCCAACGATCGCAAATACGATCATTCCGTTATAGTGAATTTCGGTAGGTTCAATGAGTCGCCCGATGGCTTTGACGATGACCAATATTGAGCCAAGCAATAGGATCAGCGTCGTGATCACGCTTCCGATCACCGAATATCGGGCGTAGCCGTAGGTGTAGACGTGATCGGGCGCGCGTTTGCTTTTCTTCTCCAAAAAATAGGAAAGTCCGAGGCTGGTCGCGTCTCCGACGTCGTGGATCGCGTCGGAAAGGATGGCAACGCTTCCTGTAAAAATGCCGCCAATACATTCAAAGATCGAAAAAGCCAGATTCAGCAGAAAGGCAAAAAGAATGTTTTTTTCGGATTTCATAACTTCTCCTTGTTGACAATTTTTTAAAAATATGATACAATGAATACGTTATTGAACAATCTGTTCACTAAAATTATACATGAAAGAAATAACAAAGTCAACGGATCATTTTGGGAGATCGTTCGATACCGAACAAATTTGAAAAAATGTACGGAGGAATTATGGATAGACGGCAAAAGAAAACGCGGGAAGCGATCTTTAACGCCTTTTGCGATCTTTTATCAAAAAAACACTATAATCAAATTACGGTCGGTGAGATCATAGAACGGGCGGACGTCGGCAGAGCCACCTTCTACGCGCACTTTGAAACAAAGGATTTTTTACTGAAGGAGCTTTGTGAGGAGCTGTTTTGTCATATTTTCGATGCCATGGAGGAGGGCGGGGAACGCCATAAGCATATTTTTGAATGCAATGCGCCGTCCTCGGTTTTTTTGCATCTCTTACAGCACTTGCAGAGGAATGACCGCAATATCCTTCATCTTTTGATATGTGAAAACAACGAGCTTTTTTTGAAATACTTTAAGGATAATTTGAAGCTTCTTATCCAAAAGCAGCTTCCGCGCTTTTCTGAAAAGAAGCCGAGTGCGTTGCCGGAAAGCTTTTGGATCAATCATATTTCAGCAACGTTCGTGGAGTCTGTTCGTTGGTGGATAGAAAATGGCATGAAGGAGAGTCCGGAAACGATATCGGAATATTTTTTATTGGCAATCATAAGCAGAAAGGAATCTCAATGAAACGTGATACGGAAAAAATGTACGCTGCGATGAACCCATGGAGATTGTTCTTTACCGTGGCGTTGCCGGGAATGATCAGTATGTTTGCCATGTCGATATACAGTATCATTGAAGGAATTTTTATTGGAAAAAAGCTGGGAGAGGGCGCGTTTGCCGCGGTCAATATCGCTATGCCTCTCGTTATGATCAATTTCTCGCTTGCCGATCTCGTGGGCGTCGGCGCTTCGGTGCCGATCTCCATCGCGCTCGGTAAACAGGATCATAAAACTGCAAACAACGTATTTTCTTGCTCCGTCATTATGATATTCGTTACATCCGTCATGATGGGAGCGACGATGTTTCTTGCGGCAGAGCCGCTATGCCGAATGATGGGCGCGGATGATGCCTTGCTTGAAACCTCTGTAAGATATCTTCGTACCGTGGCTCTTTGCAGTCCTCTGTCTACGATATTTTTTGCAATGGATAACTACCTTCGTATCAGCGGATACGTAAAAACGAGTATGGCGATCAATATCGGATCAAATATTGCTACGATCGGTCTTTTGAGCTTCTTCCTTCTCGTCGTGAAAATGGACGTGGTCGGATCTGCATTGGCGACGTCGATCTCTATGTCGCTTTGCTCGATCGTGGCAATGATACCGTTTATACGGGGGAAAACGCTTTTGCGGTTTACAAAGCCCACTTTTACCAAGAGAATGCTGAAGGAGATCGCCGTCTGCGGTTCTCCCGTATTCCTGAACAATGTGGCAGGTCGTGTCACCTCGATCTTGATCAATATATCTCTGATGACCCTCGGTGCCCGAGTATTTGGAGAAAACGGCGGAACCACAGCCGTTGCCGTATATGCGGTGCTTATGTACGCAAGCGATCTTTGTTGGCCTCTCTTATACGGAATCAGTGATTCGCTATCTCCTGCAATCGGTTACAATTGGGGCGCTGAAAGCTATGACAGAGTGAAAAGGATCGTAAAATGCGCGTATATCGGAACGGCAACGATCGGGCTCGTTTCCACCGCGTTTCTATTCTTCCTTCCGAATGTTGTTGCTTCATGGTTTGTAAGCGCGGAGGACGTATTGCTGCTTCGGGAGTCAACGCGCGCGATCCGCCTGTTCTGCTTCGCGTATTTGTTCAGATGGTTCGCCGTAACGACACAAGGCTTTCTCAGCGCAATCGAAAAGCCAATATTGGCAACGATTATGTCGGTTGCGACCGCCCTCGTCTTTCCCGTAATTATTCTCGGCGCATTGTGGAAGCTGGGGCTGGACGGTATATGGCTGAACTTCGTGGGAGTAAATTTCCTTGCCGCCGTGCTCGGCATATTCCTTCTTCTGTACATTAGAAAAGAAGTAAAAAGAAGAGCCGTTTCACGTGCCGAAGCATCGTTGGAAACGCTTGGAGCAAAAGATCGGTGAAATAAAAATCAATATACCCCGATGAAAGGGAACAGCGGCAAGGACGAAAAACGCCTTGCCGTTTTTCGTTACAGTCTGTCGAAAAACCTATATAACAAAAAAGTTGCACAAAAAAGCCTTCCCCAGCGGGGAAGGGGGACCGCTTGCGGTGGATGAGGAGAACGGGAGCGCAATACACAAACGGCAGTCTCCTCATCCGTCGGCTTCGCCGCCACCTTCCCCGCTGGGGAAGGCTAATATGGGAATTCCTTTTGTTCAAATTGCTGAAACCCTGATTTCTTTTGGGACTTTTTCTACACGCAAGGACGAAAAACGCCTTGCCGTTTTTCGTTAGTGCCAAAGCCTGTTTTGTTATAAAAATTCTCTTTTATAACAAAACGCAAACATTTCAGAAGCAAAACGAAAAAAACAAGAGCGTAAAATAAAGCCATCAAATGAAGGAGAACAGAAAAATAAGATTTATGGAAAACAACAAGGTATTTACCTATCAGTATTTGGCAAAGCAAAACAAAGAGGTGGAACACATCAGGCGCAAGTACCTTCCAAAGGAAGAAGATAAAATGGAAACACTTCGCAAGCTCGATGCAAGGGTTCAGATGGCAGGCACGGTTCCTTCCCTGTGTATCGGTATCATCGGATGCCTTATCTTCGGTATCGGAATGTGCTTCGGACTTGACGTGTTCGCAGGCGCGACCTGGCTCTCGGTGCTCTTTATGATCATCGGTACTATGATCATGATTCCTGCCTATCCGATTTACAGAAAGATCGCGCAAAGAACCAAGGCAGAGCTGACCCCCGATATTCTTCGTTTGTCCGATGAAATTATAAAATCAACAAAAAATTAAGGATTAACAAAACGCAAACGTTTCACAAAACAATCAAAAACAAACGCTTGGTATCATACAGTCACAAAATCAAAAACAGACACAGAGAGGTAATTTATAATGAACAAGAACGATCAGCAGTTTATGGCGCAGAAGATTCGCACGCAGTACATGGAAAAGACTCCCTCCGAGCTTGAAACGCTCCGTGAGCTTGACGCGAAGGTAAAGCGTCCCGCAAATGTATTTGCATATGTATTTGGAAGTATTTCTGCAATCATTATGGGCGCAGGCATGAGCCTTGTGATGACCGATATCGGTGCGATTATCGGTATGGATTCCACCATGCTTCCCGGCATTGTGATCGGACTCGTAGGAATGGTTATGGCTCTCGTGAACTACCCGATGTACAAGGGTATTCTCAATTCGCGCAAGAAGAAGTACGGCGCTGAGATACTAACGCTCAGTGAAAAAATAATGAATAAATAAAAGGAGACGAATAAAATGAAAAAGAGTGTAAAAAAGACGATCAAAAACAACAAGAAGCCAATCATCATCGGTGCGATCGGTGCCGGTGCGGTGGCTATCGCGGCAGGACTTGGTAAGGCTTTCTCTGACATGAAAAAGAGCGCCAAAGCACAGCGCGAGGTTGACAAAGCCAATATGGCGGCAACCAAGGCAGAGTCCAAGGCACAGTGGGAGGAAGCCAAAGCAATGGGCAATCCCGAAAAGAGAAAAGTAATGATGCAGGCAGAACGTGACGAGCAGATTGCCGAAGCAAAGACGCGTCAAGCCGAAGCCGAGGCGCGAATAGACGCAGCAAAGAAGTAATAAAAAACAACAAAAGCGAGGCGTTAAGGGGCGGCTCGCTCGTGTTGCGTTTGCAGATAAAAATAAAGGAGTAAGAAATGAACGCGATTGAAATCAAAAATCTTTCAAAAAGCTTTCGCGGAATGTATGCGGTTGACCGCCTTAATATGACCGTTCCGCAGGGCGCGATCTACGGCTTCATTGGTGAGAACGGTTCGGGCAAATCCACCACCGAGAAGCTGATCTGCGGTCACCTCGTTCCCGACGGCGGTGAGATCAAGCTGTTCGGCAGAGACTTTACCGATCCCGGCGTGCGCGTCAGAGTCGGCGCGCTTATCGAGAACGCAGGCTGTTTTCCCGGTTCGTCGGTGTATCAGAACCTTATGATGCAATGCATCAATCTCGGCATCGAGAACGCCGACAAAGAAATCCGCCGCGTGCTTGAGATCGTCCGTATGGAGGATAACGCAAGCCTCAAATTCAAGAGCTGTTCTCTCGGTATGAAGCAGAGAATAGGAATTGCCATGGCTCTGCTTGGCGATCCCGCGCTTCTCATTCTCGATGAACCGATCAACGGTCTTGACACCGACGGTATGAGAATTATGCGAGAAATACTTGTGGATATCACGAAGAAATACGGTTGTACCGTTCTCATTTCCTCGCACATTCTCGGCGAGCTTGAAAAGATCGCCACCCACTACGGCATTATCCGTCAGGGAAAGATGATCATGGAGCTTTCCGCCGAGGAGATGGATTCGCGTGCGCAGGTGTTTACCTCGCTGAAATGCGCGGATATGCAGGGCGCAAAAGCGGTTCTTTCGGGGCAGTACGCCGACGTGCGCGAGGAAGAAGGATATCTCCGCGTTTATGACGTGGACGATACCGCCGCTATCGTAGATTACCTAATGAAAAACGGTCACGTTGTCAGCGAAATTTCAAGAAATAAGATCGGTCTTGAAGAATACTATATTGAGCTTATGTCGAAAAAGGAGGCAGAATAATGAATATAACTCGTGAAATCAAATTCGAATCGCCTACCTTTGCAAGACGAATCAAAGGCATGCTCGGCGTGGACTTCTACCGTCTGTTCCACACGCCTCTCTTTTACATCTTCCTCGCCATTGCCGCAATCATTCCTGCAATGGTATCGGCTATGACCATGATGCCCGATCAGAACGGAAATCAGATCTCTCTTTATTCAAACGTGTGGCAGATCATTGCCGCAAGTAAGTCGCTTTACGTCATCGAAACCATTGCCGATTATGCCAATATGAATATGGTATTTATTTTCGGTGGTATTATGGTTTCTATCTTCATCGGCCACGATTATAAGAGTGGTTACGTTAAACAACTCTTTACTACCCACGCAAAGAAGCAGGACTATATGATCTCCAAGAGCCTTGTTTGCGCCTTTGCAATGGCGTGTATGTGTATCACTTACCTCATTGGCGGTACGGTGGGCGGCTTGCTCGTCGGATACGATACCGACGTGAGCGTAGGCTCACTCATTATCGCTATTCTCGGAAAGATCATTATGTCACTCGGTTGGGCAAGCCTTTTCACGTTCCTCAATATTATTTTCAGAAGATATTTCGGTATTTCCGTAGCCTCGTCCTTCTTCTTTGGAACGGGTATCCTTATCATCGGCGCAGCGGCAATCGTGGAAAGCCTTACGCTTCCCACATCGTTTCTCAATATATTCCTTTACGGCGCGTCGGTAAACGCCAACCTTTCAAGCGGAATCGGTTCTTTGCTGATCTGCATCGTCGTATCGATTGCTTGGGCGGTAATCTATAACGTAGCAGGCACACGCATTTTGAATAAGTGCGACGTGTATTGATTGGGGGGCGAAAAAATGAATGCAGTTGAAATAAAGAATTTATCGAAAAACTTCGGCCCCAAGCAGGCGGTATGCGGTCTTGATATGACCGTCCCCATGGGTACGATCTACGGCTTTATCGGCGAAAACGGTTCGGGCAAATCCACCACCGAGAAGATGATCTGCGGTCTGATCCCCACAAGCGGTGGCTCGATCAAGCTCTATGGCAAGGACTATACCGACGAGAGCGTAAGAGCAAAAATGGGTGTTTTGATCGAAGCCCCCGGATGCTTCTCTGGACTTACCGTGTTTGACAATATGATGCTTCAAGCGGCAAATCTGTCTATTCCTAACGCGGAGCAAGAAGTTATCAAGGTTCTCAAAATGGTAAGAATGGAGGGCGCGGCAGGCAATAAATACAAGAACTGCTCCCTCGGTATGAAGCAGAGAGTCGGCATTGCCATGGCTTTGCTTGGTAACCCCACTCTCCTTGTACTTGACGAACCTCTGAACGGTCTTGACGCCGACGGTATGAGAATTATGCGCGAGGTGTTTTGTGACGTTATTCAGGACGGAACGCGCAGTATTATCGTTTCCTCGCACCTGCTCGGCGAGCTTCAGAAGGTGGCAACGCATTACGGTATTATCCGTTACGGAAAAATGCTCGTGGAAATGACGGCAGACGAGCTTGACGCAAGCTGCCGCACCTATGTGGCGCTCAAATCCGCCGAAATGAATAGAACCAAGATGCTCCTCGGCTGTAAGTATTCCCGTGTGGAAGAAGACGAGGCAGGTTATATCCGCGTGTACGACCTGACCACACCCGAAGAAATAGTGACCTATCTCTACGATAACGGAATTTGCGTAACCGAAATCAAAACCGACAAGATCGGTCTTGAGGAATACTATATCGACCTGATGAAGGGAGGCAAATAAGAATGGATAACACTGTGAAATTTGAAAACAGAACGTTCGGTCAGAGAGTAAAAAGTATGCTCAAGGTTGATTTCCGCAGAATGTTTAAATCAAAGCTCTTTTATATCTTGATCGCTTGCGCTCTCGTAATGCCTATCCTTATGACGGTTATGATGTCTATGATGGACGGCAGCGTTTCCACAAATCCTCAAACAGGGGAGGAAACGGTGATGCAGGGACCAGAGAACGCTTGGCAGAATATCGGAACACTTCCCGGTGAGCCTCTTAGCGGTGACGAGATCTTTATGATGTGCAATATCAATATGACGTTTATGGGTGTTGCCATTTTCGTCTGCCTCTTTGTTTCTGACGATTTCAGAAGCGGATATGCGAAAAATCTCTTTACCGTTCGCGCGAAAAGGGGTGAATACGTGGTATCAAAGACGGTCTCGGGCTGTATCTGCGGAGCGTTTATGCTGATCGCGTATCTTGTCGGTTCTATCCTCGGTGGCGCGATTTCAGGTCTTTCCTTTGACCTTCACGGTCTTAGCGCAGGCAATATCGTGATGTGTATGCTTGCAAAGATATTCCTCATGCTCGTGTTCGTTTCGATCTTTACGCTCATCAGCGTAGCGGCAAAGCAGAAGGCATGGCTCTCTATCTGTGGTTCTCTCGGCGGCGGTATGCTTCTGTTTATGATGGTCTCTATGATCACGCCCCTCGGTTCTACCGTGATCAACGTGGTGCTCTGTGCGGCAGGCGGCGCTATGTTCGCATTCGGTCTTGGCGCAGCAAGCAACGCGGTATTGAAAAAGACGAGTCTTGTATAAAACACATGAAATGACCACCTCTACGAAGGACGGTTCACGCCGAGAGTGAACGGCAAACGCATATCCAAGAACGTGTACGCCAAGACACGAGAGGAATGCGAGGAAAAGCTCGCCGAGCTGATAAAAACCATGAAAACGGAAATCGCTGAAATGAAAAAACAAGCGAAGAACGCATAACAAAGAGGGCTGACGAAATCAATCGTCAGCCCTCAAAATTGCGTTGAAGAAAACAAACAAATATTTATTATCTTTCAAACAGAGGATTTGCTAAAATCTCCTCTTTTCTGTCAAGCAGTTCATTCGTTGCAAGAGCAGCCTCAAGAGCATCCGTGCCTATACGGTCAACTGTTGCACCAAGACGCTCCTTGACATATCCGTTTTCCTTATACCAAAGCATGACCTTTTCAATAACGGTCGGAACTTCATCTGCCGAATATACGTTATTCAAGAGTGTTCCCATACGCTGAGTCTTTCCCCAAGTTCCACCCACAAAGATACGGCAGACCGATGCCGCTTCCTTGGGAACAGCGCCGAAAGGACATTTTCCAACGCAAACGCCGCAGCTTGTGCATTTACACGTATCGATAACCGCCTTTCCGTTGACAACGGATACTGCCTTTGTCGGACAGCTTTCGGCAACGGCACATTTTTTACAGCCTCGGCAAAGCTCACTGTCAAAAGAGAACGCACGGCATCCCTCAACGCCTACGTCATTAAGACTCGGCTTCATACAGCTGTTCGGACAGCCGCCTACTCCGATCTTGAATTTATGCGGAAGCTTCACGTCGCGCATCCCTATGTAAAACTTATCGTATATAACCTTTGCAAGTGCCTGTGTATCAATGTTTCCGTAAACGCAGGTCGTGCCTTTACAAGCGGTAATAGGACGAACCTTTGCGCCCGTGCCGCCAAAATACAATCCACGCTCTGCCATAAATGCCTCCGCTTCGGGAATTTTATCAAACGGAATTCCAACGATCTCTGCGGCAAGTCTTGCGGTAAATATTACTTTGCCGTTGCCGTATTTCTCGGAGCATTCGGCGATAGCGTGAAGCTGGTCGGGAGTAAAAAGTCCTGCGACCGTAACGATTCTGCCTGAGAAGCAGTCGGTTCCTCTGTTTCTGAGAAAGCCTCTTCCTTTAACACTTGTTATTTGTTCATTCGTCAACATAGCTGTTTACCTCGATTTCATTGACTTACATCTGTTTTTATGATATAATATTATATCACGTTTTCCGTGATTTGTCAATGAAATACGCCATTTAAGAGGATATATGAAGAAAGTAAAAACAATAAAGAACATCGTCGCTTTTCTGTTGATCACAGCAGTTCTGTTTTCTATGTCAGCGTGTAACGGTCAACCGAAAAACGAGAACAAAAATACGGTAGTCTTTACCGATGCCCTCGGTCGAGAGGTGAATATCAAAAAGAGCCCCGAGCGAGTTGCCGCCCTTCTTGGAAGCTTCGCGGACGTTTGGATGCTTGCGGGCGGCAAGCTTTGCGCATCTGCTGAGGATGCTTGGGAGGATTTCGGGCTTGAGCTTGACGATGCCGTCAATATCGGCGGCGCGCATTCTCCGAGTCTTGAGCTTCTCATATCAGCAGACCCCGATTTTGTTATCGCAAGCGCGTCCACTGCCTCCAATGTTGAGATGAGGGAAACACTGGAAGCTATGGGAATTGCCGTTGCATATTTTGACGTGGATAGCTTCGACGATTATCTGAAAATGCTCGATATTTGTACCGACATTACAGAACGCAAGGATCTGTACGAACAGAACGGACTTGCGATCAAGGCACAGATCGATGAAATAAAAGCAGAGTACAAAAATTCAGATATTCCCGAAGATGAACGAAAAGTCCTATTGCTGCGAGCCGCTTCAAGCTTTGTAAAGGCAAAAGGCAGCAGTGGAACGATCCTTGGCGAAATGCTTCACGATATGGGCTGTATCAATATTGCCGACAGTAACACGAGCTTGCTTGAAAATTTGAGTGTAGAAGCGATCATTCGGGAAGAGCCGTACCACATTTTCGTGGTAACGATGGGAAGTGATACAGAGGCGGCGAAGCAGTCGCTTGAAAATCTGATAAAGGAGAACCCTGCCCTGAGTACGCTTGATGCGGTGAAAAACGGTAGATTGCACGTTATGGATAAAACGCTGTTCAATCTGAAGCCTAACGCGCGCTGGGCAGAGTCATACGGAATACTTTATGATAAGCTTACGAAAAAATAAGATAGGATATATATACGGTATAGCGATCCTTTTATTGCTTCTTGCTGCCGTTCTCGGTGTGCTTTTCGGATCATCGGAGCTGAGGCTTTCGGACATGCTTTCGTCGCTTATAGCGGGAGATATGCAGAGTCCCGAGGCAAGAATATTACTATACGTCAGATTGCCGAGAGTTCTTGGAAGTCTTATATGCGGTATGGCGCTCGCCGTGTCAGGCGCGGTCATTCAAGGCGTGCTTGCGAACCGATTGGCATCTCCGAGCATTATCGGTGTAAATGCGGGTGCAGGTCTTGCTGTCACTATTGGCTCGGCATTGGGTATCATAGGTGGCTGGAGGCTCTCTCTGTTTGCTTTTGTCGGTGCATTCTTGACCGTGATGCTTGTCAGTCTCGGAGCAAGAAAATGGGGGGCTTCAAGAGGAACGGTCATATTGATGGGCGTAGCGCTGAACGCCTTGCTCGGCGCGATATCCGATACAGTCACCACCTTCAATCCCGAAATCAGTATACAGAGCCTCGATTTTAAGATAGGTGACTTTTCATCGGTGACTTACGCAAAGCTGATACCTGCCACAGTGATCGTTTTAATATCCGTCTTGATACTCTTGACATTTTCAAACGAGCTTGACGTGCTGACTCTTGGTGACGAAAACGCCAAAGGGCTTGGAATGAATACGAACGTGATGCGCGTAATATTCTTACTGCTTTCCGCACTGTTGGCAGGTGCGGCAGTCAGCGTTTGCGGTCTGCTTTCCTTCGTAGGACTTTTAGT
>JAFVQC010000105.1 GCA_017504995.1 Clostridia bacterium | reverse complement strand
CGCCAAGACGCACCGCGCCCGTTGCGCCCGTAAAGTCTACCGTCGCCCACAGATGTACGTTCTCCAAGGTCGCGCCTGCGCCGTAGTCTGCAAGAACGCCCTTCTTGATTTCTTCCGTTCCCGCATACGTCAAGGAAACGGGGGTCTCCTTAGAGCCTACGTTCAGATTTTTCACGGTTGCGCCATTCAGCGAGGTAAACACCGCGCCATTGGTAACCGTGACGGTATGGTCCGCGCCGTCCAGCGTACCCGAAAAGGCAGCGGCATACGAAGCGGTCAATGTAATGTCAGCGGCAAGCACGTAATTTCCGTCAGCCGCCATGGCGAGAAACTGCTCCGCATTGGTGATTTCAGTTGCGCCGTCGTTTGCAACCGTTGCCACCTCTTCACCGCCGTTATCCACCGCGAAAGCAGGCAGGCAGAGGGATGTTGCCAGCATGGCAACCGTCAAAAGAATCGCTAAAATTTTGTTTGGTTTCATTTTGTCAAAATCCTTTCTAAAAAATTATAGTTTTTCTTCCTTAACTATTTACTCCTGCATAAGTTTTCAAAAGTGTGATCTGTTCTTCGGTGTAGTGGTTGGTGTCTTGTCCGTTTTCAATCGCAGCCAATGCGGCGGTCGCAACGTCCTTGACGGTTCTGCTCTCCGTTTGATCTGCGTAAACGGTGATCCATTCGCCGTCTGCGGATGTCTTGTAGCGCCAGAAGCTCCGACAGCTATACGCGGTTTCGTAGTCTGCCGCCTGCAGGGCGGTGACGGAAGCGTAATAGTAGCCGTTCGCAATCTCGGAAGCGTTGCCATTCACGACAACGGCGTTGGTGTAATTTTCAGCGGTCAGGTCCTTGCCTTGCTCAAGCAGATTGGTTTGAAGAATGACCACGCCTGCCTCTGCCTTCAACAACGTCAAGGCATTGACGGTGGCGGTGTCCATGGTGATCTTGAAGCGCAATGCCGTTCCCGCGGTATCGTTGACGATACGAACGCCCGCGCCTACGTTGGTCTGGGAGATGAACTCTTCACCCGCATCAATGGTAGGCTTTGGAGCAAGATCCTCCGTCACGGGTTCACCTTCCAGCAGGTACTTTGCTCTCTGCAGCGTCGCGCAATTGGTAATTACCACTTTGGCAGTCGTATTCCAGATTGCATCCAAATAGTCCGTTCTACCGGTGTTAGGAGTAGCTGCGCTATTATATAGATACGTATTCACTACCTCGCCGACGTTCACGCAATCGGTAACCTGCAAATTGTCGGAGCCGCTGACGCCAATACCGCCGACACGAGTGTTGCCTTCCACGTATCCATAGTTCACACATTTCGTAACGATGGTGTTGGCAATATAGTCTGCCGCAACGCTGAGACGACCGACAATGCCGCCTGCGCGACCTTTCAGGGTCGCGTCTGCCTTCACGTTACCGTAATTGGCACAGCCTTTTACCTGAACGACACCTGCTTTGCTAATAGAGCCGATCAAGCCGCCAAAGTATGCCGCGCTACCTTCCACGTTACCCTTGTTTACACAGTTCGTCATGGTCAGATTCGAACCCGCATCGGCATAACATCCGATGAAGCTACTAAAGCTTCCAAGGTTCTTATCGCTGGAATTATCCATCGTAACAGCCATGTTTCCCGTATTCAGGCAATCCTTTACGGTAACGGTGATACCCGTAGCCGCAACCGAGCCTACGTAGCCTGCTATGCCGCCGACCTTCGCGCCGTTGTTATCCGTGATCGACATATTGTTCGTGCAGGATTCGAACAGGACGTTGCCGAAATAGACCGCGGCAGGAACGTAACCAATGAAGCAGCCGACCGTGTGCTCCTGCTTCAACGCCGTGTCGGGATTATGGGTCATGCTTCCGTTTACGGAGCATTCCTCAAAGGAAAGATCTCCGTCCCCTACCGTTCCAAAGAAGCCGCCAAGACGCACCGCGCCCGTTGCGCCCGTAAAGTCTACCGTCGCCCACAGATGTACGTTCTCCAAGGTCGCGCCTGCGCCGTAGTCTGCAAGAACGCCCTTCTTGAT
>JAFVQC010000104.1 GCA_017504995.1 Clostridia bacterium | reverse complement strand
GTACACCGTAAAATCGGGATATTTCGCTTTGACGTCCGCCGCCGCTTGCGTCGTAATCGTTATGGTATTGGCAAGTCCCGAAGAGATCGTGAAATGCACCGCCTCTTTCACGCCCGCCTCCGCCATTTTCGTAAAATGTTCAATATGCGCCTCGTAATTTAATTTTGCCGTACGGGGGAAATACCCTTGGGCTACCTTTTCGTAAAAGGCGACGTATTCTTCTTCCTTTTCAAAGGCGTCCACGCCCTCTTCAAGCCGCCCGTCTTTTTCCATCGTAAAGGTCAGCGGAACAAACCAAATTCCGCGCGATTCCCGATATTCTTTTTTCAAATCCGCTGTCGAGTCAGACGAAACTTCAAATAACGCCATACTTGTTTTTCCTCTTACGTTTTTTTTCATTATACCACCTCTTTTTCATATTGTCAAGAAGATTTTACAAAACGTCATTTTTTGCTATGACTACAATAAAATATTTTTTTTGTAAAATCCAAACTTTTTGTCCTAAAAGACTTGAAATCTCTCCTAAAACACGCTATAATAATAGCGTGTGCAATGCACACCTTTCCAACAAAACAAAGGAGACTCGCATATGACCTTACAAGACTATCTCCGCTTGAAAAACGGATCGGACGTACGCGGCGTTGCTATTGACGGCGTAGAAGGCGAACCCGTTACTTTAACGGAAGAAGCGGCGGAAAACATCGCCAAAGCCTTTTGCGTTTGGCTTTTATCCCGTACGGGGAAAACACGCGTTACCGTCGCCGTGGGCTACGATTCCCGTATTTCCTCTCCCGCTTTGTGCGACGCGGTCGTACGCGGCATTACCCTCTCGGGCCACAACGCCGTCGTAACCGGTTTATCCACGACCCCGTCTATGTATATGCTTTTAAAGGAAGAAAATTCCCCTTGCCACGGCTCGATTATGATTACGGCAAGCCATCTCCCCTTTAACCGCAACGGCTTGAAGTTTTTCTCTAAAAACGGCGGCTTGGAAGGTGAGGACGTAAAAGAAATTTTGCAATTCGCGGCAACCTACCGTTTTTCGGAAGGCGTAGTCGGAGAACGCGTAGATCGTCCTTATCTCGATAATTATGCAGCCAGCCTCGTCGCTATGGTCAGAAACGCAACGGGAGAAGAAACCCCGCTTTGCGGTAAACGCATTTTGGTAGACGCCGGCAACGGCGCGGGCGGTTTCTATGCCGACAAAGTGCTTGCTCCCCTCGGCGCAGACACGATGGGCTCGCAATTCCTTGACCCCGACGGCAGTTTCCCGAACCATATCCCCAATCCCGAAGACAAGAACGCAATGCGCTCCGTTTGCGAAGCCGTAAAAGCGGCGAAAGCGGATTTTGGGATTATCTTCGACACCGACGTAGACCGCGCGGGCGCAGTCGATAAAGACGGCTCGGAAATCAACCGTAACCGCCTTATCGCGCTCATCTCCGCCATTCTTTTGTCGGAAAAGTCGGGCACTATCGTTACCGACTCGGTTACCTCGGACGGTTTAACGAAGTTTATCACGGCAAAGGGCGGTAGACACCACCGCTTTAAACGTGGCTATAAAAACGTTATCAACGAGGCGATTCGTTTAAACAACGAAGGCGAATATACTCCGCTTGCCATCGAAACCAGCGGACACGCGGCACTGATGGAAAACGATTTCCTGGACGACGGCGCATATCTTATCACTCGGCTGCTTATCGCCCTTGCAAAAGCAGCGAAAGAAGGCAAAGCCCTTACCGACCTTATCGCCGATTTGGAAATGCCCGCAGAAACGGCAGAACTTCG
>JAFVQC010000016.1 GCA_017504995.1 Clostridia bacterium | reverse complement strand
TATAACTATAATAAAAAACTCGTTCCATAGAACTGCCTCTACGGGCTAGATGGAATTATCGGTTTCGATTCGTCTGTTACCCAAAGCCTTCCCCAGCGGGGAAGGGGGACCGCTTGCGGTGGATGAGGAGATCTGTTTTCCTTTTTAGCAAAAAACATTATGAAATATAACTATAATAAAAAACTCGTTCCAATTTCACAATCACTTCGGAAACGAATGACTGACGAAGAAAAGCATTTATGGTATGATTTTCTGAAGAAATTACCATTAACCGTCAATAGGCAAAAAATCATCGGGAATTATATCGTCGATTTTTATATTTCCCAAGCAAACATTGTAATTGAAATTGATGGCAAACAACACGAAGAAACGCAAAGCAAGCTTGCAGATCTTCAACGGGATTCGGAGCTCAGGCAACTTGGAATTACAATATTAAGATATACAAACCATGACGTCAATCACAATTTTCATGCGGTTTGTGAAAATATTTTAAGTTTTTTAAACATCTCGCCAAACCAATAAAATCATTATGAAAGGATTTATCATGATCGATCTGTTTCTTGCCAACGGCTTTGAGGAGATTGAGGCGCTTGCGCCTTTGGATCTGTTGCGCCGCGCGGGAATTCCCGTCACTACCGTCGGCATCGGCGGCGCGGAGATCACGGGCGCGCACGGCATTTCCGTCAGAGCAGACGTTGCCGATACCGACTACCGTTATCAATCCCCCCGTATGATCATTCTACCGGGCGGTATGCCCGGCACACTTCACCTCGCCGCAAGCGAGGTGGTAGCCGACGCCATTGAACAAGCCAATAAAGAACACGCTTACATTGCCGCCATTTGCGCCGCGCCGTCTATTCTTGGGGATATGGGGCTGCTTGCGGGCAAGGAAGCCATCTGCTATCCCGGCTTTGAGGACCGCCTGAGTGGCGCGAAACTCTCCCATCACCGTGTGGTAAAGGACGGAACGATCGTCACCGCCGCAGGCATGGGCGTGGCAATTGAATTTGGGTTGACTCTTGTAGAGATCCTTTGCGGAGAGGACAAGGCAAAGGAGTTGCGCCGTGCCGTCCTTGCCGACTAAAACCATGCTCCAAAAAAGCAAACGAGAAAAAAAGGAGCTTCGCGCCCACTATCGCGAAATCCGAAACCGTCTCTCGCTTGAGAGTCGCCATCTGTTAAACGGAGCGATCTGCTCCAATCTTGCGACCCTTCCCTGCTTTGAAACGGCTGATACGATCTTGTTTTACTATCCCATTCAAAGCGAACCGAATATATTGCCTTTGGCAAGACACGCCAAAGACTTGGGAAAGCGGATCGCCTTTCCCGTCTCAAACGAATCGACCTGCACACTGACCTTCCGCGAGGTCGCTTCCATCGAATCCATGACGGAAGGCGCGTACGGGATCCCCGAGCCGTCGGATACCGATCCCATCGTCACCGATTTTTCTCACGCGCTTTGTATCGTTCCTGCCCTGTCCTTTGATCCCTTCGGTTACCGTTTGGGATACGGGAAGGGCTATTACGACCGCTTTTTAGCCGATTTCGGCGGCATCTCCGTAGGCGTTGCTTACTGCTGCTGTATGGACGAACGCCTGCCCAAAGGCGAATATGACCGTGCCGTCGATCAGATCGTTACGGAGGAAGGAGGATTCCAAACCAAATGAAACCGAAAAAGCAATCAAAGGATACCATTCACTCCCCCAAAGCCGAGCCGCCTCATCGCGGCAGCGATCTGCACAAGCGAGGCTGGAAGGATCGCGTGATCACCTTACACCCGACGGTTCTCGTTCTGGCGACCTATCTCCTTCTGCTTCTCTCAAAGCTGGTCGATATTGCGCTGATCAACCGAGAAAACCGATATTACAGCGTGGTCATTCTGCAAATGATGATCTTTTTGCTCCCCGCCGCCATTTGGTGTGTGTTCAGCGGAGAGAAGTACATCACAGGACTTCGCTTGCGCCCGATTCGGGCAAATTCCCTGCTTTTGATTGCCTCTGCCGCGATTTTGATGTCGGCAGGCGGAATCCTCATCAGCGTCCTCTTTGGAGGACTTGACAGTCTGTCCGAAAACTTTTCTCTTTACGACACCTTCGTTTCGTCGGACGACGGAACGGTATCGGGAACGGTTGCCTTGATTCTGGCGTATGCCGTGCTGCCCGCCATTTGCGAGGAATTCGTGTTCCGCGGCATTCTCTGCCGTGAATACGAGCGAGGGGGGGTGCTTCGGGCAATCGTGTTCAGCTCGCTGTTTTTCGCCCTGCTCCATTTCAATCTGGTGAATCTTCCCGTTTATCTGTTCTCAGGCGCGATTCTGGCGCTGACCTTGTACGCCACCCGTTCCCTCTTCGGCGCAATGCTTGCCCATTTTCTTTATAATATTTTCGGCATTTTTGGGCAACCCTATATAAACAACCTCTATCAGATCACGGGAAGCACGAGCTTTTTCCTTTTCCTTGTCGCCGTTTGCTTTCTCGTATCCGCCGCGCTTTTCTGCGGTGAGGCGGCAAGACTCTATCGGCAGTACCTTTGGCGCGCCTATTCGGCAGAGTATCGCAAGCCCGCGACGAAAAACGCCATTTCCTTGAAAGACGCCTATCTGTCGGTGCTCCGTCAGCCCTCTGCCATTGCTTGCTTCGTCGTCTACATAATCGCGCTGGTGATCTCTTGGATCTAATGGAACGCCAAGACCTCGCCGAAAGGGGTTTTATGAAAACGACGCCTTATCTCCATTCCAATACGACAACAGGGTCAACTTCCGATAAGAAGCTGACCCGTTTTGCTTATTCCATGATTCTCGTTACCACGCTGACTGCCCTGCTCACGGCAGGACTTCTCATTTCGATTGCCAACGATATGTACGCCTTCGTGAAGCCGACCCGTTCGGTCACGCTGACGGTGGATACCCCCACGGCTCTGCCTACCCTTTGCCAACGGCTGCAAGAGGAAGGGATCGTCGCGAACCCGTGGATCTTCCGTCTGTATACCGATTCCAAGGAAAAGACCGAGACGTTGGAGCAGTTCGTCGGAACGGTAACCCTTGACGCATCGATGAGTTATCGGGAAATTCTTCTCACATTTTCCGAAAAGGCAAATGAATGAATCATAACCACCAGCCGTGCTGGTGGCTTGCAATAGCCCCCTTGGGGCATTTTACACGCTGAGCCTATAGGCTCGTCGAATTTTCTTCCACTTGCGGCAGTCGCCCTACCGCCACAGATGTGGCAACTAACTTTAAGCCTTC
>JAFVQC010000015.1 GCA_017504995.1 Clostridia bacterium | reverse complement strand
TGCTTATGCGGAAGTGATGAAGCGTCTTAGCGAACATATATAACGGAGGTGTGATTATGGCAAACTGTGCAATCGTAGGCATCAACTGGGGTGACGAAGGAAAAGGCCGCATGGTCGATTTGCTCACCGAGGGTTATGATGTGGTCGTTCGTTTTCAGGGCGGCGGTAATGCGGGTCATACCGTAATCAATGAAAAAGGAAAGTTTGCACTTCATCTGCTTCCTTCCGGTATTTTCAGAAATGGTGTTGTCAACATTCTTGGAAACGGCGTAGCTGTAGATCCCGAAAATCTTTGGACAGAGATGCAGGATGTTATTGGAAAAGGCGTTGCAATTACGCCCGACAATTTAAAAATCAGTGACCGTGCATCAATTTTGCTGCCTTGGCACCGTGATATGGATGAGCTTGAAGAAATGCGCCTTGCAGATAAAAAATATGGGTCCACCAAACAAGGCATAGCACCGTTTTATTCAGACAAATATCAGAAGAAGACAATTCTTGCAGGCGAACTGTTTTATCCCGAAGAACTGAAAACCCATCTTGCCGATTTGATGGAATGGAAAAACCTTACCTTGACAAAGGTTTACGGTGCAAAGCCCTACACTATGGCAATGCTTGAAGAATGGCTTGAAACCTACTGCGAGAAGATCAAGCCTTATATCTGCGATACCGGTATATTTTTGAAGGACGCACAGTCAAACGGCAAGAATATTCTTTTTGAAGCACAGCTTGGCTCTCTCAGAGATCTGGATTACGGCATTTATCCCTACACTACCTCCTCTAACACAACGGCGGCCTATGCACCTATCGGTTCCGGTCTGCCGAGTGCAAAGATAGACGATGTGGTAGGCGTCGTAAAAGCCTATTCCACCTGTGTCGGTGAAGGTCCGTTCGTGTGTGAAATGTTTGGTAATGAAGCCGAGGAGCTTCGCAAAAACGGCTTTGAGTACGGAGCAAAAACCGGCAGACCACGCAGAGTCGGCCCCGTTGATATCGTAGCAACACGGTTCGGCGTTGAGGCTCAGGCAGCAACGGCGATTGCTCTTACCAAGCTGGATGTGCTCAGTTATATGGATAAGATTCCTGTTTGTACCCATTATCTGTTGAACGGTATGCAAACTGATCGTTTCCCGTTCCCTTCCGCGCTGAAAAATGCAAAACCGGTCATCGAATATTTTGACGGCTGGAAATGTGACATCTCCGGTGCACGTAGTTGGGATGACCTTCCCAAAGCGGCACAGGAATATGTGACCTTTATAGAAAAACAAATCGGCTGTCCCATCAAGTATGTTTCGGTTGGACCCGAAAGAGACAGCATCGTTATTAGATAGAACATAGAACGTTAGGAGTAGAAAATGCAATGGCGTATGCAATACTCAGGAAAGAAGACTTAAATCCTCAAATATTTCTGATGGAAATCCACGCACCGGCAGTGGCAAAGAAAGCCGAGCCGGGACAGTTTATAATTCTGCGAATCGATGAATACGGTGAGAGAGTGCCTTTCACTATCGCTGATTTTGACCGTGAAAAAGGCAGTGTAACCATTATTGTTCAGGCAGTCGGAAAAACCACAAAAGATCTTTCAAAATTAGAAGCCGGAGATACGGTGCTCGATTTTGCAGGACCTCTCGGAATGCCGACGCCCCTTGAAAATCTTAAAAAGGTTGCTGTTATCGGTGGTGGTCTCGGAACGGCGATTGCCTATCCACAGGCAAAGAAACTGAAAGCACTCGGTGCAGAGGTTACGGTAATAGCAGGATTCCGCAGTACCGATTTCATCATCCTCCAAGATGAAATGCAGGCGGTATCCGATAAGTTGATTATTACCACCGATGATGGTTCTAACGGTGTTCAGGGCTTTGTTACCGACAGACTGAAGGAAGAGCTTGAAGCCGGCAACAAGTACGATGAAGTAATCGCCATCGGTCCTCTTATGATGATGCGTGCAGTATGTAAGCTTACCGAGCAGCATGGTATCCCCACCACTGTTTCCATGAACCCCGTTATGATTGACGGAACGGGAATGTGCGGCGGTTGTCGCGTCATTGTCGGCGGTGAAACGAAATTTGCCTGTGTGGACGGTCCCGATTTTGACGGACATAAAATTGATTGGGATGCAGCCATCAAACGCCAGCAGATGTTTAAACTCGAAGAAAAACGTTCTTGTGATGAAGGAAAATGCAGGATCGGAAGGGGTGATTATCATGGCTAATATGAGAAACACCAAAAATCCGATGCCGGAGCAAGCGCCCTGTGTGCGGAATAAAAATTTTTTAGAGGTAACGACCGGATATACGCCGGAGATGGCAATGGACGAAGCACAGCGGTGTCTTAACTGTAAGCATAAGCCTTGTATGCAGGGATGTCCCGTAGCCGTAAGGATCCCCGAGTTTATTGCAATGGTCGCTGAAGGAAACTTTGAAGCGGCATACGAGAAAATTACCGAAACCAACGCTCTGCCCGCTGTGTGCGGCAGAGTGTGTCCGCAGGAAAAACAGTGCGAATCAAAATGTGTGCGCGGTATCAAGGGCGAGCCGGTAGCCATCGGAAGACTGGAACGATTTGTTGCAGATCACCATATGGCACACGGCGAAGATAGAATCACCGTGCCGCAAAAGAACGGCAAGAAGGTCGCGGTTGTGGGTTCGGGTCCTTCGGGACTTACCGCCGCAGGTGATCTTGCAAAAATGGGTTATGAGGTAACGATTTATGAAGCCTTTCATACGGCAGGCGGCGTGCTGATGTACGGGATTCCCGAATTCAGACTGCCGAAGGCTATTGTGCAAACCGAAATTGAAAAGCTGAAGAAATACGGCGTAAAAATCGAAACCAATACCATCATCGGTAAAACTCTTTTGGTAGATGAACTACTGGAAGATATAGGTTACGATGCCGTGTATATCGGCTCGGGTGCCGGACTTCCATCTTTCCTTGGAATTGAGGGTGAAGAACTCAACGGCGTATACTCCGCCAACGAGTTTTTAACCCGAATCAATCTGATGAAGGGATATAAATTCCCTGAATACGATACGCCCATTTATTGCGGCAAAAAGGTTGCGGTATTCGGCGGCGGTAATGTGGCAATGGATGCCGCAAGAAGTGCCAAGAGGCTCGGCGCTGAAAATGTATATATCATTTATCGGCGTGGCAAGGAAGAATTACCGGCAAGAGCGGAAGAGGTTGCTCACGCCGAAGAAGAAGGTGTAGAATTCCTGTTGTTGCAGAATCCGACCAAATTCATCGGAGGTCTTGACGGCTGGCTTACCGGAGTCGAGGTTGTAGATATGCAACTCGGCGAACCCGATGCCAGCGGCAGAAGACGCCCGCAAGCGGTTGAAGGCTCCGAACACATAATCGAAATTGATACAGCGGTCGTTTCCATAGGTCAGACACCGAATCCGCTTATCAAGAAAACAACAAAAGGACTGGATACCAATACACGAGGGTGTATTATTGCTGATGAACAAGGTGCCACTTCCAAACCGTTTGTATATGCAGGCGGTGATGTAGTAACCGGTGCCGCAACGGTTATTCTTGCAATGGGTGCAGGTAAAACAGCAGCCCTTGCGATTCACGATAAATTACAGAACAAGGAGATAGATCATGACTAACAGATATGAATCCCCATTATCATCAAGATATGCGTCCGAATATATGCTCGGACTCTTTTCCTCCGATACCCGATATCAGACCTGGCGCAAGCTTTGGGTAGCTCTTGCAAAGGCAGAAATGTCTCTCGGACTTCCTATTACACAGGCACAGGTAGATGAACTGTCAGCACATATCACAGATATAGACTACGAGTGTGTAAGCCAGCGTGAAAAAGAAGTGCGCCACGATGTTATGGCACATGTTTATGCCTACGGAAAAGTTGCCCCTACCGCCGCAGGAATCATCCACTTGGGTGCTACCAGCTGCTATGTTACTGACAATGCTGATCTTGTAATTTATCGAGATGCTCTGACGTATTTACGCTCAGAGCTTTTGGGCGTTTTAGCGAACCTTTCGGAATTTGCCGAAAAATACAAGGATATGCCTACTCTCGGCTATACTCATTATCAACCGGCACAGCTTGTTACGGTCGGTAAACGTGCGTCACTTTGGATGCAGGATTTCCTTTC
>JAFVQC010000103.1 GCA_017504995.1 Clostridia bacterium | reverse complement strand
ATTCTGTCCATAAGCTGCGAGACACCGGTTCTGCCGCCAACCCAGTTTCCGGTTGCGAGCGGGTGGATTAAACGCTCGGTTAAGACGTCTGCTCTGACAACGGTTCCGATGGCTAACTCTCTGTGGCGCATGCTGGCGCGTTCAAGCTGGTACTTGACATCACGGGTGAGTCTGTTTAAGGAGATACGGAAGAGATCTTCCATTAAGTCACCGGCGAGCTTTAAGCGCTTGTTGGAGTAGTGGTCTTTGTCGTCGATTCTTCTCTTGCTTAATGCAAGGTCGAAACAGGCTTCTGCCATACGGCCGAGGAACTCTGCCTTTGCAACGCGGACATCGCGTGCATACTCTGCGTAACCCTCGTCTCCCGGTTTTAAGTTTGCCGGGATTAAGTAGTTTAAGTGCGGCAGGAGGTAGCTGTCGAGGACAAACTCGGCGCGCTTTCTCTGGTAGTCCTTGGTCTGGTTCGGTGCGAGTTTCTTTCCGACGTACATGACACCTTCTTCTACGGTTGCACACTCGCTTTCTTCGAGGTTCTGCATCATGTAGGTTAAGATGTCTTCGTCAAGGGAAACTGCGGATACGATTTCCTCATCAGACTCGAGACCTAATGCACGCATTAAGTCAGCGAATCTGAGGTGACCGGCAACGGACGGGAAGGAAACATCGAGGAGGTTCTTCTTGTTCTTCTCGACAACGACGAGTGCACGGTATCCTCTGAACTGGGAGAACACCTTTGCTACGTGAATCTGTTCGTTGTAGCGCTCGGTGTACTCGGTCATGATCTTGTTGGATGCTAAATCCTCTAAGGTCATTAAGACACGCTCGGTACCGTTTACAATGAAGTATCCTCCCGGATCGCACGGGTCTTCTCCCTGCTCGGTTCTCTCGTCAACGGAAAGACCGCAGAGGTTACAGACCTTGGAGCCAATCATTACCGGGAGCTGTCCGATAGTAGTCTCCTGAACCGGGAACACTTTGTCTCCCTGGTGGAGAGTCATCTCGAGGACCATGGGTGCCGCATAGGTTAAGTTTCTCAGGCGTGCTTCTGTCGGGTAGAGCTTGCTCTGGGAACCGTCTGCTTCACGGACGATTGGCTTTTCCACGCGGATGTTTCCGAGTTCAACCCAGACCGGCTCCTGGTTCTTGCCGCGGTTGACGATTTCGGTTTCAACGATTCTCTGTTCGTTTACCACTTTCTGGAGGTTGTGCTCGATGAAGTGGTTGTACGAATCAAGCTGGTGGCGGGCAACGTGTTCCTGAGAGAAATACGCGCCGGATAATACGCTTCTGTCGATCATGATTCTTCTTCCGTGGTTACTTCTTCGGCCGTCTGACAACTAAGCGGTAGGACGTAGCCTCTCCTGCTGTCTGGCTTTTTCTGATAATACGAATGACATTTCCGGGTTTTCCGCCGCAGGCTTTGATAGCCGGGTCGTCGTGGTAAATCTTCGGAAGCTGGTCTTCGCTGATGTCGAAGGTCTTCAGAAGTTCTGTTACCTCCTCTCCGGTCATGATCTGATGGTCCGGGACCATCTCATGCAGTAATACATTGAGTCGTGTCATATAGCTCCTAATCAGATTCCTTTTCTTTGGATACTTTTTGTCTTGCTGCTGATTGTTCTGGTAGCT
>JAFVQC010000083.1 GCA_017504995.1 Clostridia bacterium | reverse complement strand
GGAGCGAGTGAGGTTGACGGCAGTGGTAGTCGCATGGACAACGCTCATCATATTGACTCTTACCGAGCTGTCGAGACCGAACTGCTGGGCAATTCTCGGCACCTCATTGGCGGCAAGCATAATGCCGAGTCCGAGGAGCATATTGCCGGGGAAAGTAAGCAGTCCGAGGAATAGCAAGGTGGTCTGCATAAACGCCGTAAGGCAGATCGCCGCTACCTGCTTCATCCATTGCACGAAGCCGTCCATATATCCTCTCGGAATGGAGAACATATACAAGGCTCCGACCGCCATCTGCACGAGCAGGATTCCTCCGCGCTTGATGTTTTGGAAGAATATCTTTATTACGCAGTAGGCAAAGGCGATCAGTGCAAGGATGTTAAACAGGCTGAACGTAATGTTGCCCGATACGGCGAAGCTGCCGACAAGGACACTTGTGCTTTGTCCCGCAAGGTCAATGGATTGCCCTCCGGCGAACAGTGCCGACAGGTCGTGGGAGAAGGTGTTTTGAAGGGATATGCAGAACTTATACAGTTCTACAGGCACTACTCCGATTAAGGAGCAGGCAAAGAAGCCTTTAAGGATATTGATGGACGTTGTCTTGATATCTGCTCGGCCGTGTTGGTATTCGATTGCCACGTCGAATACGGCAACTACCAATCCGGCAACGAAGAGAGACCATCCAAACAGCGTAAACAGCTTGATGGTGGCTTGCACCCAATCAAGAGCAAAGATATCCGCACCCATATTGCCCATCATCGTGAAGAAGTCGGCAACGGCGTCGTAGATGGTTTCGTAAAACCATCGGAGCATTGTGTTCCAAATGGTGTTGGATATCTGTGTTCCTAAAAATTCAAAGGCTTCCCGTATGGCTTCGGCTATTGCGTCAATCAGATCGCCGATCCAATCAAACATGGGATTTCACCTCCTGATTTCAAAACAGACACAGACGGTGGATCGCTCCACCGCCTATGCCTGCGGATAAAAAATGACCGATTACTCCGTTACGGGTAATCGGTCGGATTTGGGGATTTCTTTGATGAGTTCAGCACCGTGCAGGAAGCCCAGCTTATATGCGTGAGCATACGAGTGATCGATGCATTCAAAGAACCGTTCCTTATAGGCATTGAACAGCACTTTTTGCTCTGCCGTCAATGCATCGTCCAGCTCCTTGGCTGCTTTCGAGAGCGCCGACTGTGCTGCTTTGAACTCATCGGTGTCGGGAATTTCCTCGCAAGGGCGAATTTCGCCGTCGTACAGGTCTTTCAGAAAACTCATGTTGCCGCCTCCTTTCGGCACAACAACATACCACGGTTCTTTCCGAAAGTCCAGCGACTTTGGGAATTTCTCATAGGGACATTGCCATCCCTTCGGATTGGTACATCCCCACGTAGTCGAGGACGGTGTCGGCGATCAGTGCTTTGTCGGAGGCTGTTACAGGCGTATACCAATACGCCTTGCTGTTGCTTTCCTCCCACATATAGGGATAGACATTGGGTGTGCCGTGATCGTTCTTTAGTCCGATGATGTCACCGAACCTCATGGTTTCTCTGTCCACCGCGCCTTCAGTGCGGTTGAGGATGGAGATCTGAATGGCATCGTAATGCTTGGCGATTCCGGTGGAAACGAACTGCAATTTCACTCGCAGGTCATCATCCAGCTTGCCGAGCAGAGTTCTGCCGACGATCTTCGGATCGTGGATAATGTCGTTCCCACCGAACATCCTGTGAAGCTCGCCTTCAAAAAAGTTCATGCCGACACCTCCTTACAGGATGGTCCAGATATACAGAGGTGCGGTAAGGGTGAAGATGAGGCAGGCGAACAGGATCGCAGGCGCGGTGAACTCAAACTGACCGTGCTTGCGGTAATCGAAGTATGCCGTGCCGAGCTTCACGAAGAAGAGGATCGCCAGGATCATATCCACCACGGGAAAGACCACGTTGTTGACCACCGTCTGCACCTGAGTCTTGGCGGTGTTCCATGTCTGCTCGATAGCTCCGGCTACGTCGCCTGCGGCGAAGGCCGTTACCGAGAAGGTACTGACGATCACCGTCATCAGCACGGCACAGAGAAGAATTCGCATAATTTTCTTATTACGCATTGTAGGTTCCTCCTTGTTTCTTGAGAGTTTGTTTTACTTGGGATTCCTTGATATAAACGGTGCGGATGTTGAGGTTCTTGGCAAAGCTGATTTCCTTTTCCATGCCGTGGGATACTCGGTCGCCGAATACCCACAGCTCATCGCAAAACCACAACAGGGACAGCCCTGCGGCGAGTCCGATCTCCCGTTCCTTCGGGTTTTCGTCATTCAAGCATAGGGCGTAAAAATGCGGAACGACCGGAGCCGTTCCGCACAGAAGCGCATATTTGGCGTACTGCTTTGCCCGCTGCAGGTTACCCGCTACATCGCCGCCAAGCGGAGAGCAAATATACACCTTTTTCATCATTCATTTTCATCGTCCTTTTTCTTCTTGATGAGGACGATGGCGGTGGCGATGACACCGCCCAAGGCTACCGCCGCAAGTCCGATCCAGAAGCCGATGTTGCTCTCATCACCGGTCTGCGGTACTTCGGGGATTT
>JAFVQC010000014.1 GCA_017504995.1 Clostridia bacterium | reverse complement strand
AGAAAATCATAGCCGAGCAAGGCTTTGATTGCCATAGGATGAAAAAGAGCGAGATCAAACGGTTTCTCGCTCTTTATTTTGATGCATCCATGCTCGGAGAGCATCTGCCCGATTTTGACGGCGCACAGTATTTCGACATTGAAAAATTAAGACAGGAGGTGGAGGACGATGGCTAAAAAGTTATCCCCCGAAAAATTAGAGCTACGCAACACCAAAGACTACTTTGATTGCATATCGCCCGGCACGGTCAGATTTATGACTGACCACTATATCGTAGGCGATAGCTACCGATGCGCCTGGGCGGTCAAGGAGTATCCACCGTCCACCGAGGAACAGGCTCTGCTCTCCAAGATTGCAGACCGAAACGGCGTAACGCTCCGTATTTATCATAGGCTCGTAGAAGCCATTGAACAGAAACGGATCGTGCAGAACGCTATGCGTAAGAACAAGATGAAAACCACAGGCACAGATGTGACCGAGTGCGTAGAAGCCGAGGGCAACCTACAGGACGTTATCGAGCTACTCGCCAACATCCGCAGAAACCGAGAGTGCCTTCTGCATTGCTCGGTATTCATCGAATTAAAAGCGAAAAATCTCGATGACCTCAAGGAATTGCAATCCGAGGTGATGATGGAGCTTACTCGCTCCAAGATATCGGTTGACAGGCTCACGCTCCGACAGCGCGAGGGCTTTCTGTCGGTTATGCCCGTAGGCTTTAATATGTTCGGCACACAGTACGAGCGCGTACTCCCTGCAAGCTCGGCAGCCAACCTCTTCCCATTTAACTATTCGGGTAAGACGGACGAGCATGGACTTTATATCGGGCGCGACAAATACGGCACTAATATTCTCGTGGATCTCGACAGGAGAGCCGAGGACAAAACGACCTCAAACATCCTCATCCTCGGCAACAGCGGCCAAGGCAAATCCTACCTTATGAAGCTGTTGCTGACCAATATTCGTGAGTCAGGAAAGCGAATCATCGTACTTGATCCCGAGAGCGAATATGAGGAACTCTGTCTCAACCTCGGAGGCTGTTATATTGATTTCCTTTCGGGCGAATTCAAGATAAACCCGTTAGAGCCAAAGGCGTGGTCAGACACCACCGAGGATACGGACGAGGACTCGCCCGATGCATTCAAAAAAGTAACGCGCCTGTCACAGCACATCGCCTTCCTTAAAGACTTCTTCCGTTGCTACAAGGATTTTGACGATACGCAGATCGACACAATAGAAATACTCCTTGCAAAGCTGTACGCGCGTTTCGGCATCACCGACACCACCGATTATACGGTAATGAAGGCTACCGATTATCCTACGATGGAGGACTTTTATAAGCTCTGCGAGGAAGAATATATGACCTACGATAAAACACGAAAATACCTTTACACCGAGGAAACGCTCCAAGAGGTATGCCTCGGAATCAACTCCATGTGCGTAGGATCGGAAAGCAAGTATTTCAACGGTCATACCAACGTATCGGACGGCGACTTTTTATGCTTTGGAGTCAAGGGGCTTATGGATACGAACAAGCGGCTCAAGGATGCAATGCTCTTTAATATTCTGTCCTATATGAGCAACCAATTGCTCGGCGTAGGAAATACGGCGGCATCCATTGACGAGCTTTACTTGTTCCTCTCGAATATGACGGCAATCGAATATATACGCAATGCAATGAAGCGTGTGCGTAAGAAGGAATCATCGGTCATTCTGGCAAGTCAGAATATCGATGATTTTTTAATTCCGAGCATCCGTGAATTTACGAAGCCCTTATTCTCGATTCCAACGCATCAATTCCTTTTCAACGCAGGTCAGGTCAATAAACAGGAGTATATCGACGCTCTGCAGATAGAGCCGAGCGAGTTCGAGCTGATAAGACAGCCCGAGCGAGGAACTTGCCTCTACCGATGTGGAAACGAACGATATCTCCTCCAAGTGATTGCGCCCGAATATAAATCGGCGTTATTCGGTAAAGCCGGAGGCAGATAAGATGGCAGTTCCGATTATACCGATCTTGAAAAAGGTAGCCGTAGCCATCGTATCCGACAAGAAAGGACGGAAGGTGGTGATAGGCATTGTACTCGGAATTATTTTCGTGATTATGATGCCGATCATCGCCATTATGGGAATTTTCTCGGGTGGCATAGACCTCGGGCTTGACGATATCAACAGCCTCATCGAACAGCAACAGACGGTGGGTGAATCCACGCTCACCGCCATAGAGGAATCTATGCTTGACGAGGGCTACTCGCAGCTTAAGGTGGAGGAAGCACAGGCAATCTATCTGCTTGCGCTTTTTGACAAAACGGATGAGGAAAACTTCGTGGATCGCCTTGTCGGTTGCTTTGAAACCGAGCAGACGGACACGGAGCTTATATCTGCCGTAAATGCCGAATTCGGCAAGGCAATCAACCCCTCGGATTTCACCGTAGCGGTACAGGAAATACGAGATAAATATGCAGAACAGGAGGACGATGAAAGTGGATAACAACGAACAGAAAATATTGGAACTGCAGGCGCAATTGTATCGAGCGATAAAGGAATATTACCCGTCGCTCGACTCTCTTGCAAAGAAACTGCAGGATGACTACAACGACGGTGTTCCGTTCGTTCAAAGAGAGGAAGATAGGCTTGGGCTTTGTTTTATTCTTGACTATTACGATGATATCGAAGGTCAGATCAGGGGGCTGCAATCGGACAAAACGATTACGGCAGAAGAAGAACACAAAAAAGAGGTGGACGAAGCCACCGACATGATCACCGCCGAGGACATCGTGGAACAGGCAGTATATGCAGCCAACGCACCCGAATGCTGTGCCGAGGATCACGCAGAAAATATGCTCTCCATGCTCGGCGCAAACATCGTGGACGAGGACGTGTATCACGATGAGGATGAATGCCCGAAGCTCGAAATCGGAGGTATAGAATGAGAGGAATCAATATCTGTTTTGACTACGAAAACGATGATATCCCTACACGGTTATGCTACCCCGAAAAGATAATCGAACTTCCGAGTGAGCAGTTTTATCAGTTCAAGAAAAACCCTCACGGCGATCATCTTTTCATTGACCGTAATGAAGAATTTATGTACGAGGGCGAACACGATGAGTACCACGGATTGCTCCTTACGAGTAAAGCAACCGAGGACGGCATATTCGTTATGAGTACACCGTTCAAGCGAGAGGTGGCGCACGTTCCGTATGCCCGTTATTATCTCGACCTTGAACAAAACCCTGCCTTGCGTGAATTCAACGCAGACATGGTAGGGGCAATTGATAAAATTGTCAACACGGCAGTAGAAAATCAGGTGGACGGACAGTACGTGACGGTCACGCCTAAAATTCGCAGTATGGTAAACGATGGAACGTTCAATGAGGAACTCCTCTTTCGGATGCTCCAAGACCGAGATGAGATCGACGAGGTGTCCTACGATTACGAAACCGAGAGGATTTATATTCTGCTTGCACCCGACCATGTTCAAAGGACGGATGACAGCCATCTGCGTGAGCTTTCGGATGAGGACATCGAGATTATGTGCGCCAAGCATATCCTGTGGCAACACGATGCCGGAGGCGAACGTGCAGACTTCTCGGGCTGTCTCATAAAGGACAAGGATCTGTCGCAGAGAAACCTCATGGATGCGGATTTTACAGGGGCGAAATTCTCCAACACACGGCTATGGAAAGCCTCGCTTTGCTTTAGCAATTTTGACGGCGCACAGTTTTATAATTGTGACCTTTCCTCTGCCGTTGCGGAAGAATGCAGCTTTAAGAATTGCGACATCAGGAACTGCGAAATGCAGAACGGAATTTATACGCATAGCAACCTCACAGGAACGGTTATGCGTGGATGCGAGCTGTATGGCGTAAGCCTGCAAAACTGCTGTCTTGAGGATACGGATTTCACCGATAGCAATGACCAATCCGTCAACCGCCGAGGCACTACGCTCGATGAACAGGAATGGCTCGACGAAGCCGAAGAAATAAAATTGGGAGAGATGCAATGAGCGAAAACAACACACCTCGTACACTCTACGTTGCATACGGCAAAGGGCTGAATATACGAGAAATGAAACGCCATTGTCCCGATGCGGAACTCGTGGGAACAGGCGAGATCGACGGTCAGGAATTGCGTTTTAAGGGGATAGCTCAATATTCATATTTAACGCTCTGTCCGAACAAGGAATCGTCCGTCCCCGTTGCCGTTTGGAAACTCCGAGAGGAAGATGCCGACAAATTCAAGAAGGTGGAAAACGGCTCAAGCAAAAAGCCTTTTTCCGTCCTCCTTGATAACGGATACACGGTCAATGCATTCGGCTTTTATTACGAACACGAATACTCGATAGCGATGCCTGCAAAACGGTATTTCCAAGAGGTCTACCAAGGCTATGTTGACAATGGATTTGATACGCAGATTTTGCACGATGCGCTCATAAATACAACGCATGAATTCTATACCAAAACCAAGGACGGATGGCTTGAATTCTCCACTCCGTATGAACAGGCAGGCAACGAGGAAATAACCGAAAATCCCTGCGACGAAACCCAACTCAGCATCAAGCCGACGATGCAATAACGGCAGAAAAAGAAAAGAGGTAAAAAGCATGAAGAAAACACAGATCACAGTATCCTACGATGAGGAAAAGCTCTCCGCAATCACGATGTATCTTGAAGAAAAAGGCGTGAGCGTGGAGAGCGAGATCGAGAAAGCAATCGATACGATATACAACAAAACCGTACCCGTAGGGGTGCGAGAATTCATCAGCAGGCGCAACGGCGGCTCTGCTCCCAAGGCGAAGAAGATCAAGCCTGTTTCCTCTTCTGCTGTGGGC
>JAFVQC010000013.1 GCA_017504995.1 Clostridia bacterium | reverse complement strand
TCCTCTGGACTCCTTCAAAGAACTTGAAACAAGTTCTTTGGGTTCGTATTTCTCACTTCTATTCTTTGTGACGAAAACGGGAGGAGCAAGCCCCTCCCCTACCAAGATTGAGGGAATCCATCGCATATCGTACTTTTGAGACAACGATTACTTAAAATCATTGCGGCTACCGAAGAACAATATTTTTTAGGTGACGGTAGGGGAGGGGCTTGCTCCTCCCGCAAAAAACAGTCAAATTTCCGAAAACAATATTAAGAAAAATAAAACCCATGCTTTGCTTTCTTTTGCTTACTTTTCTTTTGCCCAAAGAACGCAAAACAAACAGCTTTCCGAAAACAATATCCAGAAAAATAAAACCCATGCTTTGTTTTCTTTTTGCTTACTTTTCTTTCGCGAAGATTTTGCTGAACAAACGAAAGAATTGCCAACCCCTGCTTTGTTTTCTGTTTTCTTTTTGCTTACTTTTTCTTTTTTAAAAGAAAAAGTAAGAAAAACTCTTTACGAGGTAACAATCATGATTCAAATTGCAATTGACGGACCCGGCGGCGCGGGAAAAAGCACCATATCCAAAGCCATTGCGGCGAAGCTTGGCATCGTATACGTAGACACGGGCGCGCTGTACCGCACCGTGGGCTATTACGTACGTTCAAAGGACGTAGACCCCCACGATAGGGACGGGGTTGGCGCACTGCTTGATGAAATCGGGATCGAGGTCAAATACGTAGACGGCTCGCAGAGAGTCTTTCTCAACGGAGAGGATCTGGGGGACAAGATCCGCACCCCCGAGATGTCCATGTACGCCTCTGCCGTCTCCGCCATACCCTCGGTACGGGCATTTCTGTTGGAAACGCAGAAGGACATCGCCCGCAAGAACAGCGTGATCATGGACGGACGGGACATCGGCACGGTGATCCTGCCCAACGCCGACGTAAAGATCTATCTCACCGCCTCGGCGGAATGCCGCGCCAAGCGGCGGTACGACGAGCTGATCGCCAAAGGTCAGACCGTGACCTACGAGGACGTGCTTCGGGAAATGAACGAGCGTGACGAGGCGGACAGCAGCCGCGAGATCGCCCCCGCGCAGGCGGCGCAAGACGCGGTGGTATTTGACAATACGGGCATGAGCTTAGAGGAAAGCGTTGCCGCCATCATCCGGCTCATCGAGGAAAAGACCGCGGGAGACGACGACTCGGACGAAAACGATCCCCCCAAGGAGGAAAACGCCTCGGGCAAGAAGAAGGCAAAAAAAGAGCCTCGCACCGACAGCCGCCTGTATCGGGTGATCTACGCCCTCTTTTCGGGAATCGTCGGTCGCTTCCTGTTCCGTATTCGCGTGGTAGGACGGCAAAACGAGCCTGCCACGGGCGGGTATCTCGTCTGCGGCAACCACACCTCCGCCACCGACGCGGTGGTGATCTGCTACGGCTTCCGCAAGCATCAGGTGCGCCTGATGGCAAAAAAGGAGCTGTTCAAGATCCCCGTTCTCGCTCCGCTGATCCGTATGCTGGGGGCGTTCCCCGTGGATCGCAGCGGCAATAACGTCAGCGCCATCAAAACGGCGGTGAAGCTGCTTGAGGAGGGCAAGTGCATGGGAATGTTCCCCCAAGGAACTCGCCATCCTGCCACCGATCCCCGAACCACCCCCGTCAAGAACGGCGCGGCGCTCATCGCCACCCGCGCCCACGCCGACGTGGTTCCCGTCTTTATCATGAGAAAGAACCACACCTTCAAGCTCTTCCGCAGAACCTATCTGGTCATCGGCGAGCCAATTCCCTTTGAGAGCTTCGGCTACGACCCCGACGCAAACGGAGAATACGCAAGAATCACGAACATCATCTTTGACCGCATCTGCGCCCTCGGCGAGGAGTTCGCCAAGGAGCAGGAGGCAAAAAAGGCGGCAAAGAAGAAATGATTCGCGCCGTCTGATAGAAAGGATACGTACCAAGAAACGTTATGATAGAAATTGCCAAAAACGCAGGCTTCTGCTTTGGAGTCAAGCGCGCCACCGATCGGCTGGAGGAAGCCCTTCGCTCCCGTTCGGTAGAGAGACTTTATACGCTGGGAGCGCTGATCCACAACGATACCTATAACCGACAGCTAAAGGAGCAGGGCGTCGAGATCACGTCCATTGACCGCATCGAAGCCCTTGCCGAGACTGCCACCGCCGACGCCCCCGTCCGCGTGTTCGTCCGCGCCCACGGGATTCCCAAGGAGGACGAGGCGATCCTCGCCGAGGCGGCAGAGCGCAATCCTTTCTTCCGATACGAGGACTGCACCTGCCCCTACGTCAAAAAGATCCATCGGATCGCCAAGGAAAACTCCGCCCGTGACAATTTGTTCGTGCTGATCGGCAAAGCCACCCACCCCGAGGTGGTTGGTATCATGAGCTACTTTGAGGGCGACAAGCTCACCTTTGAATCTGCCGACGCGCTGGAAAAAGCGATTTCTGACGGAATTTTCCAAAAACATGGGGACAAAACGCCGATTTTAGCCGCCCAAACCACCCAAAATTTGGGCGAATGGAAAAAAAGTCAAAAAATTTTGAAAAAACTATATACAAACGCCTTAATTTTTGATACAATATGTAGTGTTACGGAATTGAGGCAGACCGAGGCGCAGGAGCTTTCCGCCCGAAGCGACGTGATGATCGTCATCGGCGGCAGGGACAGCTCCAACACCGCCAAGCTGTACGATATTTGTAAGAAAATTTGCCCCGACACTCATCGGATTGAACGGCCGAGCGAGCTTGCGGAGCTGAATTTAAAAATGTCCGCCCACACAAAAGTGGGTATTGCCGCGGGAGCATCTACCCCGTCAGGCGTCATTCAGGAGGTATACAAAATCATGAGCGAAATGAAAGAAAATTTCGAAGAACTGCTGGAATCATCGTTCAAAACTTTAAATACAGGAGACATCGTAACCGGAATCGTAACCAACGTCACCGACGCAGAGCTTACGCTTGACCTCGGCGCGCAGGTTACCGGCTTCATCAAGGCCGAGCAGATCACAGACGATCCTTCTGTAAAGCTGACCGAGATGTTCAAGAAGGGCGACGAGGTGGAGGCCCGCGTCGGCCGTGTCAGCGACATCGAGGGAATCGCAGAGCTGTCCAAGAAGGCAGTGGATTCCGCAAAGAGCTGGCAGAAGATCGTAGACGCTTGCGAGGCAGGCGATGTTCTGACGGGTAAGGTCGTAGACGTTGTGAAAGGCGGCGTAACCGTTCTCGTCGGCGCAAACAGAATCTTCGTCCCCGCATCCCATACCGGTGTTCCGAAGGACGGCGACCTGAACGTCCTCAAGGGTACTGAGGTCAACCTGAAGGTTATTGAGATCAAGGGCAACCGCGCCATCGGCTCGATCCGCATCGTGCTGCGCGATGAGCGCCGCGCGAAGGAGGCTGAATTCTGGGCTTCCATCGAAGAGGGTAAGGTTTACACGGGAGCTGTTAAGAGCATGACCTCTTACGGCGCGTTCGTGGATCTGGGCGGCGTAGACGGTATGGTACATAAGACCGAGTTGTCCTGGACTCCCATTGCTTCTCCCGCTGCCGTCGTTTCCGTCGGACAGGAGATCACCGTATTCGTCAAGAGCTTTGACGCTGAAAAGAAGCGCATTTCTCTGGGCTATAAGACCGACGACACCAATCCTTGGTATCTGTTCACCTCGAAGTACGCCGTAGGCGACGTTGCTTCCGTGAAGATCGTCAACATGATGCCCTTCGGCGCGTTTGCGGAGATCGTAAACGGCGTAGACGGACTCATTCACATCTCCCAGATCGCTCTGGAGAAGATCGGCAAGCCCGCTGACGTACTGGAGCTTGGTCAGGTAGTTGACGCGAAGATCATCGCCATCGACGAGGAAAACCAGAAGGTAAGCCTTTCCATTCGCGCTCTCCTTGAAGAAGCGCAGGCAGCCGAGGAGGCTATGCCCGAGGAATACGCAGCCGAGGAGGCTATGCCCGAGGAATACGCTGCCGAGGAGGCTATGCCCGAGGAATACGCTGCCGAGGAAGCAGAGACTGTAGAAGAATAATTTGACTCATACCCCCAAGATAACTTCATATCTTGGGGGTATATTATAAATCAAATCAGAAAGAAGGAAAAACACATGAAAAAACTGTTATGTTTGTTACTGTGCCTCGTGATGATCGTCGCGACCTTTGCCGCTTGCGGTAAAAAGGACAAGGACGAAGCCCCCGCGGAATCCACCACGGCAGCGCCCGCAGGTCCCTCCGACCCCACGCCCCCCGCGATCCAAGAGGTAAAAAAGAACTACGGCATCTTCATGGAAGGCCCCATCGAATACGTACTGGACGACAAGGGACGTCTTATTGAAATCTGGATGCTGGACGAGGAATGCCTGCAACGCGAGGGATCATATTCCGACGAGCTGAAGCCTTGGATCGACTTCGTTTACGGTACTGACGGTAAGCTGACGAAATGCTCGGATATGCCCATCTCCTACGACGGACAGGGCAACGCCACCATGGGGGATGCGACGGCGATCACGCTGGAATATCACACCAACGGCTCAATCAAGCTGGTTGAGGCAAACGGAATCGGCTACGGCTTTGACGAGCAGGGACGCTTTGCTTCCTTCAGCATGCCCGAAAGCGCGAATGAAACGATGGTATATACCTACGCCTACGAAGCCAATAAGGTCACCGTCACCTTCGCAGTCAACGACGTTCCCATGGAAGGTGTTTCCGTAGTCATGGAATTCAACGCCGACGGCAATCCCATAAAGGCGCTTGAGATCATGGGCGAGGAAACCGATGAATGCGGCTGGACTTGGAACGGCAACAAGGTTGCCTCTTACTACGAATACGGCACGGTTACCGTCTCCGTTGAGGGCGGTGAAGGCACTCCCGTCCAATACAAGGACGAAACCTTCTTCACCTACGACGCAAACGGCAACCTCACCAAGGAGGAGTCCAAGCGCGACGGCGTGCTGAAGGAGTACACGGTTTATACCTACAACGCGGCAGGCAAGATCCTCTCCGAGAAGGAATACGATGCCGAAAACGTAGAGCAGTACTCCGTTATTTACGAGTACGATAACAACGGCAATCTGCTGACCAAGACCCGCACCAAAATAAACGGAACCGTTGAGGTAACCGACGGCGAGGGTCGCACGATCCGCGAGGTAGAGAAGGACGAAATCAACATGGGTCCCGGCATTACGGGATACGTGCTTCGTGAAACCATCTACGATTATACCGTAAACGAGCACTACAACGAAGTTCGCAAGGTAAAGAATACCTACTACGACAACAATAACACGGTGATTCCCGCAATGTCCGACGAGTATTGGAAAATTAACTATATTAAGATCGATGAAATCGACTACGGCTACAAGAGCTACCGCGTAGATGAAGCGACGGGAGAAAAGCTTTCCATCGAAGGATACGGCAACGACCAATACGGCAACTATTTGACTGTCGATCCCAATACCGGTAGTACTACGAGCGTCCACTACTACCAGAAGTATTGCGGCGACGACGGCAGAATCTTCTACTACACCGCCGAGGGTGTCATCACCTACGTGGCGTAAGGAAACGACCGACGGTTGCTTTCGCATAACCCCTGACAACAAATAACCCGAGAGGGCGCAGCCGAATTCGGCTGCGCCCTCTCGGGTTATTGTAAAACGAAAACCCCGCCATAGTGGCTGGGTTCTATGTAGGCAATGCCGATATAAAGAGATGAGAAGTAGGAGAAGGACAGAATGTTTTTGTGCCAAAAGGCTCTCTCAGGGAGGGGGCTCATTACCACCCGACAGTACACCTATAAGGTGTAACACACTATACCTTGCAGGGCAAGAAGTGTAAAAAAAGGACAGAGAATATGAATTTCTCTGTCATTTTGCCGTAGGGGCGAACTGCGTTCGCCCGCGGGCGTTCACAGAACGCCCCTACGAACATGATTTTCTATCGTCAGGTAAAACCTGCTTTATGGCAGGCACCCCTTGGGGGCTTTCGTTGGTGGAGCAGGTGTCGTCATAGACGAACACCCCTCCTTTCCTTCATTTTCGCCTTCAAAAGCTTCTTCAATCTCGTCAAGCGGGATATTTTCTATGCTCAAAGGCTTCTTGCTTGCGTTGATAATTATAGTGAAATGGTCATCGTACAGATAGACCGAGTGTACGAAGATGTTTATGAGTGCTCTGCGCTTATTGACGTCGTCCATCGGCATTTCGCAAATGAAATCAAGAAAGGCGTATATCTGCGCTTCGGTCAAACAGATCTTCTTGTTATTCTCAATGGCGAGCTGCGCTTCTAACTCCGCTTTCTCAGCTTGGCGGCGGTTCAAACGCTCGGTCAGCATATCAACCGCTTGTCCTTGCTCAATACCTTTCCAAAGGTTCTCAATCGCGGTATCTACCTCTTTGATGGCTTTCTTGATTTTCTTTATCGAAAGATTATCGGGACTCTTGTTGCATTCCTCCGCAACACGCTTTGCAATATAGCGTATCTTATCATCGGTGAGCATTTGCAGGCACACTTCTATTACGCGGTTTTCGATATATTCTTTGCCGACAACCTTCTTATCGCATTTGTTTTTGCGAGAGTTCTTGCATTTGTAATAATGGTACTGTCTGCCCGACTTGCCCGTACCACCATATCCGACCATCATTTCCTTGCAATGACCGCAGAAAAGCTTCGTTGTCAATAGATATTCGTTTTCGCCGCGAGTCCGCGCGGGTGCGGATTTGTTCTTGTTCATAAGCGCTTGTACCCGATAGAATAAGTCGTCGTCCATAATACGCGGCATTCCACCGGGCGTTTCAACTCCTTTGTATAAATATATGCCGATATAGCGTTTGTTTTTGAGAAGATGGCTAAGGCTGTTGTAGGTAAACTCCTTACCTATCGAGGTCTTGATCTTTCTTCGTTGCAAGTCCTTGACAATATCGGCTTTGGTTTCGCCGCTTGCGTAACGCTCGTAGATCTCGCGGACGATTGCCGCTTCTTCCTCGTCAACCGAAAAGGTGCGGTCTTTGTTTACCTTGTACCCAAGTCCGGGATTGCTGCCGTTGGATAGGCATTTCTCGGCATTGATTGCCATACCTCGGTTTATCTTCTGTGCAAGCTCTACGGAATAGTATTCCGCCATACTTTCAAGAACGCCCTCGATAAGAATACCCGAGGCATCGTCTGAGATATTCTCTTTGGCGGACATTACTCTCACGCCGTTCTTCTTTAGCTTGGCTTTGTAGATCGCACTGTCGTAACGGTTACGGGCAAAGCGGTCAAGCTGATAGACAAGCACCCCCTCAAAGGTATGCTTATCGCTATCTGCAATCATTCTTTGGAAATCTGCGCGGTTATCAAACTTACCGCTTTGCGCACGGTCTATATATTCACCCACAATGGTGTAATTGTGAGATTCGGCATATTCGTAACAAACCTTTAACTGACCTTCAATGGATTGCTCGGTCTGACTATGGCTTGAAAATCGAGCGTATATTACTACGTTCATTGTAATACCTCCTATTTGTCCTAATATAATTATACTTATTTATCGTGAGAAGTCGATTGTACCGATACGGGAACACCCGACGCGAGAGCATCGGGTGTCCTTTCGTCATATTCGGGGTGCCTTGCGAGCCACTTTTCAAAGTAGGCTTTGCCCTCGTCGCTGTCGTAAAACGCGCGTATCTCAGGCACTAAGGCTTTGGCAAAGGAATTGAGCAGTTCTTCGGGGAGTGCAACGTCAATCTTTGGGCGTTTGGTCATAGGCAGTCCTCCTTATAAGCTTCGCTCTTTTTTGCGCTGAAGGACTTTGTAGTAATGCTCGCAGGCTTTGAGCACAAAATCCTCGGTTTGCTTGGCATTGCCTTTTGGGATATACTTTCGGATACGCTCCATCGGCACCTTGAACATCTCCTTTTGATTTGCCTTTTCCTCGCTCATAATCTCGGCAATAATTTCGGGAGTCAAGCCTTGCTCATAGCTTATCTTCTTGAAGCGACAAGCCTGCGAGAGCGACGGAGTACAATCATTGATCTCCATCTGCTCCAAGAGGTCGTATTGCTCTTGCTCGTTCAGATAGGAAAGCTCCACGGCGGGAGTAAAGGAAATGCGCCCCTCGTCCACATATTCAAGAATTTCGGGGATAAGGTTTGTAAGACGGATATAGCGTTGAACCGTTTTATAGCTGTCGCCCATATCCTCGCCTATCATAGCAGTAGTGCGGTTATCATCGGACTTCGGGACAACTTGTCCCGAAGTTAAATCAGACCTCCAACCTTGATGCGCCATTGCATCGGCTTTCATCTTGTAAGCAAAGGCTTTCTCGCTCGGCAGAATATGCTCGCGATGGAGATTACTATCCACCAAAACGATTGCCGCCGCGTCACGGTCGAGAGAAACGATTAAGGCAGGGACTTCTGCAATCCCTGCCTTTCTGCTCGCCATAACCCGTCTGTGACCGGATATGATCTCGTATTCATCTTCGGTGTTTTCCTTGGGGCGAACGATAATAGGAGATAGAACGCCGTGCTCGCGTATGCTCTCGGAAAGGCGCTCCATTTCCTCGTTATCCTGCACCTTGTAGGGGTGGTTCTCAAATGCGTGTAATTTCTCAATCAATATATTTTTCGTGTTTTTCATATCATTTTACCTCGTTCTTGTTTTATCTTTCTTTTGGATTAGTCCGTTGTTCTTTAGTTCAATTTCCCGCTCGGCATCAAGCAATTCTTTGATGCGTGGGGTGTGTTGCTCGATGCGCAGAGAAATCTTTAATTGTTTGCGTAAGGGAGTCATTTTCTTTGTCAGCTCCTTGCATTGTTCTTTGAGTGACGCTTCTTCCTCGGGCGTTTTCACGCGACGAATCCGTAAGCGTAATTCATAGCGTTTCTGCTCCAACTCGGCAATTTGAGCCGCTGTATTCTGCTGAAATGACAAAAGCTCCTGCGGCGACTCGATAAAGTTGTCGCGCAAGAGCCAATATTCTTCCATATATTTGTCGGCTTTCGATGCCTCGGTGCGTATCATTGGAGATATGGGGCGACTGTCCGCCTCTTGCACATTGTTACCCGTACAGATTTTGAACATCTCAACGATAATAGCAAATAAGAGTTGAAGTCCGTCCATCTGTGCCGCTTCTTGCATATAGCGTTCAAATTCAAGCAACGGCATACGCTTCATTTTCGGCGGTCGGTATTTGATCTGCTCCATATGATCGTGATTCCAACGAAAACGCTTGTAGAGATTTTCCTTCGTATATTTGTCATTCAAGCTACTAAGGCGAACGGAGCGTGACCACCCCGACGAAATAACAGAGGGATGCTCGTAATTGAAATCTCGCGTGAAGGTGTATCCAAGCGCTTTAAGAAATGCTGTAAACTCAATATGGTTTATGCACTGTGATAAAGCTTCTTCCACGTCGCGCCGCAGCATTTCTCGGTGGGTAACGTGACCCGCCTTTTGCGCCCAATACGCCTTCTTGTTGCTATAAAATTTGTGGCTCTCTATAATCGATTTGCTTCTCTCGGCGCAGATAGCGTCGGAGATCTTTCTAAGCTCCAAGCGGTCGCCAATACTGTTTCGGAATTTCTTTCCGTCGGTAAAGGAAACGCTATTGATTACAAAATGGTTGTGAATATTGTCGGTGTTGAGATGGGTGGTGACGACCACTTGATATTTCGCGCCCCACATCTTTCGCGCGGTTTCAACGCCGATTTGATGCGCTTCTTCGGGTGTGACCTCTCCCTCGGCAAAGCTTTGGTATCCGTGATAGGCGATATTCTTCCCACGCTCACCGAAGCGGCGTTTTACGGCAACCATTTCGTGATAGGCATTGTGCTTGGAGCAGTTGATACCCGTGACGAAAGCCGTATGATCGGTCTTGTTATCGTTCTCCACATAGCGAATTGCCGCGTATAAGTCCTCGTCAAGGTATTCCTTGGCTGTGGTCTTGTCGGGATTGTTCGCATAGTCGATAACCTCCTTTAACCGTCCTTTGACGGGCCAGAATCCTGTGGTTGCCATTTACGCATATTCTCCTTTCTCGGCGCGATGAGAGTGCCTGATATATCCTTCAGCAAGGCAAGCGCCGCCGCGTTGACCTCTGCGCAGAACGGTGGCTCGACGAGCGCATCCAATTTCTCGCAGAAAACAAAAAGAGCGCCGGGCGGAACCGATCTCGGCTCAAATCCCAACGCTCTTTGACGGATATATTCTGTTGTGCTCAGCCCGCATCTTTCGGCTATGGAGTTGATACGATCCTTCTCCTTTTGCGTAACGCGGGCAACGATTCTTATATCTTCTTTTTTCATAAAACCATCCTTTCATTCGGGGTATTAGGGGCATCCCTAAAATCTCTGCCACACCCCCCTTGTGGCGGTGCGACGTTTGGCACACAAACGTCCTGCTTGTTACGGTGTAAGACACTCGTATCTCTCTACTTTTCGCAGATATGAGTTACCGTTCTTCGCTCTTTCAAACGTGAGCTTTAGGCGAGCGCCTTCTTCGATATCGGGAAGTCCGAGATAGCCCGTATTCTGCCATGCGGCAGCCATAATCTTACTTCCGTCCTCAAACGTGAAATAGGCGAGGATGTTTCTGCCTTTACCCCAACGCTTTACATCAAGCATTGCGATAAACACGCCCTCGCGCTCGTTTGCTTTGTAATTATCCACGCGGATACCCGCGTTCTGCATTTGTCTGAATGAATAAGCTTTCATATAAATCTTTCCTCCTACAATTTTCATAATGCCAAAGTGATGCCGCCTCTCGTTTTGAGATAACAAAAAGCGGCATCACGATAATGCCACTCACATAAACATCTCAAGAGAGTCCATAAGAGTATTCTCGTCCTCGGATATTTCCTCAATAGGTTCTTCCGTCACCGCTTGCACGACGGATATATTCTTTAAGCACTCTCTGATGGTTTCCCGTATAACTTTTTCCAAATTGCCATCCGTTTCAAAGCAAGCGTTTATCGCAGAGATAATTGCTTTGTTCTTTGAGTCGGTCACGCATTGCAGATGCTCCCAAGCCTTGCGGTCTGCTTCATTATCTAAATTGAAGCGCAGACTGAACCGTTTCGTCATACGCGACCACCGCCACGGAGCAACTGCATTTCAAGCATACGCTCGTATCCCTTGGCGGTCGCGCAAATATCGTCGTTGACGGTCACGCGGCTCTCGTCGTAATCGGCAAAGTTACGGACAAGGCAACCGCCACCGCCGACAACATAGAGCTTCATTAGCTTGGGATCGTATTCGTGCTCACGCAGACGGCGGAAGATGCCCGCCGTGTACGCCTTGGCGGTCTTTACGACCGTTTCAAGATACGCACCGTCAATATCTGCTGTGCCTTTCTTCAAGATTTCCGTAATGATAGCATTGTCAAGGCTCGCGTGGTGTACCTTCATCATTTCCTCACGGATAAGAAGCGCGCATTGGTGAGTGCCGTATTTCTCGGTAAACATTCTCTGCACATCGGGCTTCTTATTAACGATACGGAGCAGGTTCATCGTGCCGTTACCAATATCGCAGAGCATCGTAACTCCCGTGAAGCTTGGAAGATTGTTGACGATGGCGGCGAACCCCTGTGGGTAAATCTCCGCGCCTACGATATTGATGCGGTATTCCACCTCGCGGAAGGTAAATACAACCTCACTGTTTTGAAGCAGATAGTTCTTAAAATCGCTTTTCTGCTCACTTACCCAAGTAAGAGGCAGACCTGCCGCAATATAGACGTCGGCTTCGGTGATGCGCTCTCGCCAAAGCTCCCGCGCAATCGCGGCAAGGGTGAGGACGTAATAATCCTCATCGTTGAATTTGTCGGCTTTGAACTCCTTGTGCCCGACACCGATGGAATAGTACGTTCCGTTCCATACGAGCAGGTCGGATACAAAGGTGGGTTCGGTATCACTTTTCACAACACCCGTGGGAAAGCAGCAGTTTGCCGTTTTCATATTGCCGTAGCCGTGGTCGATACCGATGAGATAGGTTTGATTCATTTTCTTCATACTTTCGTTTCTCCTTTTTACTGTTTGTGGTTTTGTTTTTGGATTTCTTCGTGTAGTTCCTTGTCCGCAGGCAATACCGCATTTTTGAAATAATTGCAGTAGATGCCGTACACGGAAATGAGTTGCACACAGCGGTGCGCCTCGCCGTCGTCAAGCAGAACGCAGTTGCCGTCTTGGTCACAGTTCGCGCATAACTCTAACACAAGACGGTTGACTCTCTCCGCTTGCCTTGGGGTGATTTTCAGCATAGCTTTTTCCTCCTTTTTCTTGAATTTGATAACGTAATTTCCTCGCACTTTTTTGAATTTGTGGGGGCAGTTATCAAATAATTGCATATTGCATTTTCGGAGGACTTATGGTATAATGAATGTACTCTCTATCAAAGGAGAACCGTATGAGAAACAAAAAATATATCATTCCCGAAATATCGGCACAAAGTATCATTGCTTCAGCGCGACAGACGGGTGACGGTTATAGCTTTTATTTTGACACCACTGATCCATCAAAGGAATATTTGGTGGAAAGAACCTTGCAGGACGATTGCCCGATCTTCTATCAAGCAATGCTTGTTTTAGGCAAGAACCCCGATAACGATGTTATTTCGGATGCGCTCAGCGACGTATTCGTATATATCGACTTTTCGGGTATATTTGACCGCAAGCCCGTTGGCAGAGTGTTAGAGCATCAAAAGATTGCCGAGTATATGTTCCGCCCCGAAGGTATCAGAATCAATTTTGGCAATCTGAACGACCGATATATTGCATTTGAACGCTCGGCATCGATGAGCCGCGAGAACCGCCTCGCCTTCGTTCGTGCCGACGTGTATGAGCCGCTTCGGGAGCGTATGATGCTCGGTATGAATATCGGTGATTGTCAGCTCAGTAAGCTCTACGCCTATAACGCGCTTCTTTTTACAAGCGGAGCGAGATATAACAATACGAGCATTCTTTCGGATAAGAAAATCATCGTTATCAAAAATCCGCAATCTACGATTGAGAACGTAAACGTTATCACCGTAGAGGATGACGGCACCGATAACCCGATGCGTAAATATTCCCGTGTAGAGAAAACGGCAGATATTACGGTTACCGAGTTTGACGGTGAGGGCTTTATTTCACCACGCCTTGCCGAAGCACTTGGGCGCGAGCATAATTCCTTTCAGATTCGTATGCCCTATATCAAGGGCGTTGTGCATAAGGTGGATTTTGCCTCCTTGTTTACCGAGCTTGGCGTTCCGTATATTTTGGATATGTGGGGCGAGCGCCACGATCCCACCGAGGTGGATATTATTTTGACAGACAGTATGTTCAAAGGTCGCAAGTGGATGGAAGCCAACAATCTCTCTTGGGGAGAATACCTCTCGCGTTGCCGACAGTATGACCACGCGCTCTACGTATCGGGCAAGGATAAACTTGGTGCGCAAGATACGACCGAGCTGAACTATCAGTTCTTGAACACCCTCTCCATCACCGACGAGGAATTTCGCCCGAAGGAGCTGCCTCTCGGTTGGTATGACTCTCCCGAGTACGATAGCCGTAATTGGATTACGAAAACTACCGAGGTTGCCTATTACCGCCTTGTTGCCGACAACGGCGCACGCCGCAAATACTTCCTTGACGATTTAGAGGACGTAGAGATATCAACCGAACGCAGACAGTACCGCGCGGAGCTGATTGCAAAAAACGGAATGTTTATTGACGAGCCGATATTTGCAAAAGAGCTATCCGACCGCGCCGAGAATATCCTATCCAAGTACGCGGTAGGAAAGCTCTTGGTCACGGGAGATAACCGCTATCTGTCCGATGACCTATTGCGCTTGATCGCATTTATCGTAAAAGATTCGATAAAAGAAAAAGGCGACGATATATACCGCCGCCTGCAAGAAGAATTTATAAGTGGAAACGAGATATACGCTCCGCTTCCGAGTTATGCCGAAAGTGAATTTTACACCGCGCTTCGTAGCCCACATATTGCAAGAAACGAAGAAGCACTTGTAAAACCGATAAAAGTAGGAGCATTGCGCGAGAAATACTTCTCCCACCTCGGCTACGTGATAATGGTTGACTCCCGTTCGCTCATCCCCGAACGGCTTGGCGGCGCGGACTTTGATGGCGATATGGTCAAAACCATTGCCGATCCGCTTATCAACCAATGCGTGATTCGTAGCAGTACCGATCTGCCTCTTTTGAAAATACCTACCGCAGAGCCGCTGATCTCGGATGCAAACGATTGGTATGCCCGATTTGTCACCATAAGGAACACCTTTTCCTCTCGCGTCGGTCAGATCAGTAACGCCGCGCTCAATCGCGGTGTTCTCGCCTACGATGAAAATACTAAGAGCGAGGTCAAGGTGCATTATAATCAAGACGTGGAAACTCTCGCCATTCTCACGGGACTTGAAATCGACTCTGCAAAAAGTGGCATTAAGCCCGATCTCTCCGAGTATATCGAAAGTAAAAGAGCGCGGCGCAGCATCTTCTTGCGCTACAAAACGATTGCCGAAAGCGACGAGGCGCACAAGTGGTACGAGCCGACCAAAAACGCGCGACTCAAAAAGTATTTTGAGAGCGTGGATTGGAACTCTGTCAGCTCCAATCTTGAAAAGCTCCCTTATTTCGCGTATATGTTAGAGCACAAGACCGAAAAGGTCATTGTTTCTCCCGTCTGTGATGAAAATCTATTCGCCTTCGCGCAAAGCCCCAATTGGAAGGAACGACTTGATAAATCAACGCTTGAACGCGTGGCTTCTATTATCCGTGACTATGAAACTGCGTTACAGCGTATCCGCTATATCAATCATATTCCGTCCGAAATGAAGCGCAAAGGGGATATTTACCGTATTCTTTACGCTCGCGGGCAGGAGAATGATTATTCGGTCGATGAGCTATATTCACTATTTGAGAATATGTCACCTCAACAAGTTCGCAAAGCGCGGCACGGCTTGGAGGATTCTCGTTGGTATCTTGCTCCACCGGAAGAACGGCAGCATTTGCTTTACGCACTTACGGGTGTTATGGGATTATCCGACTATTTGGACGTTCTTTGCGATTTCAGCCGCGGCGGTTATCGCATCGTAGGCGATATTATTTGCGACCTTGACGATATGCACCGAAATAAAGGCATAAAGACAAATATCACCAAGCAAAAAGGTGATAGTAAGGATTTGCAAACAATGCTCTCGGGTATAGAACGCGCCGACGATTACAAAGAGCATATTATCCGTAATTGTATTAATGTGATTTGCCCACCGAGCAGGCGCGGCGCGCTTGATTTTGATGACGTTGTAAAATGCGCGGTCGCACTCGGTAAACGGCAGTTTGCTTTAGAGGTTCTCCCATCAGCGGTATATGACCTTGCACTCGACCGCAGAGATCCGACAAGTGAGATGAAAAAGAGAAAATGGAGGTGGTGGAAATGACGAATGAATGGTTAGAATTTCAAGCATATATCAAGAAGCCGAGCTATTCAGCCGAAAGCAAGCACGACCTTTCCTACCTCGGCAGATTCACGTTCAAAACCATCACCGACTTTGAGGGCTTTGGAAGAATACTTACGGTCATTGCACGGGGATATTTGTTCCACAATCAAGACGGTAGCTTGCGTGCGGACAATCCTTACGAGCGCGTGGAATATGCGCGAAACGCACTCTGCGCTTGGTGCAGTATTCCCGACAGAAACGAGGATGAGCCGTTTATCAATTTCGGTGCGCTATCATCGGATTTTTTCGAGCTTGTAAACGCCAAGGGAGAGGGCTGGTATTTCCGTCACGTTCAGAATATCGTAAAATTTGTAAAAAAGAATCCCGATGCCGTAAGTGAAAAGGCGAAAACGACCGTCGTTCTGATTGCAAAAGGCTTCAAGACCGAGTGGAAAAAGAAGGTGCGGCAGCTCCAAGTGCCGATCTTTGCGCTCAATACGAAAGCGGCGTGGGCATTGCGCTTCGACGATATACTTGCCGATGCCTTGGAGCTTGGCGCATTGCGTACCGAGGAATATATTTTACCATCCGAAAAAGAAAACACTATTGCCGCGCTTGACCTCGGTGGTGTCCCGCTTGAGGTCGTATGCGACGTGATTGCCTATTGCGAAGCGAATAAGCCGACAGACACTGATTGGGTTGTCCTCCCGATTGCCAATTTCGATTGCTATTACGGAAATACGAATTTCAGCAAAAAGTGGCTCAGCAAAATCCCTGTAGAAATTCTTTCGCGTGAGGTAAGCAACGGAGTGAGCCGCGTGAAATTAAACATCTAAAAGAAAAAATACGAGATCGTTTTCGGACGTTTCTCGTATTTTTTAATCGGTACATTTGCAGTATTTTCGTCTTTGTAGTACACTTAAAGCACCAAAGGAAAGGACGGTGCAATATATGGAAAAGTACATTGAACAAAACGGAATTACCTACGAACTCAGAGGCGAGCAATATTACCCCTTGCTTGAACTCCCCGAACAAAAGGAGATCGGCAAGTACGGAAGATTGCACCTCAAATATCTCAAAGAGCATCGCAAAGGTCGTTACACCAATCTTCTCTCGGAAGGTACACTCAATCAACGGCTCTATGAGATTGACGTTGAAGCGAAAACGATGGTTGAAACAATCATACCCCGCCTCGCTGCCGAAAGAGGGATTGACGAGAATTTGAAAGCTCGCGATATGCTTCGTTGGGGTGCCGAGATGAACAATATTAAGGCAAGCGCAGAAGAAATTGTTTTGCGGGAGGTGATATTCGTATGAGATCAGTTATCAACGAGCTTTGGCACGGAAATATCGTACCGCAAGAGGACAGCCGAACCAACTCAAAGGAAATGAAAGAACTTCTCGGCTATATGTCAAGGCATCACGAGGACTTGGAGAAAAACTTCTCTGATGAGCAGAAAGAAACCTTTGAAAAGTTCCACGACTGTTGGAGCGAGTATATGAGCTTGGCAGAGGCGGCTATCTTTGAGTATGCTTTCAAACTCGGTATGAAGATTGCTGTTGAAACATTAACCGAATAACACACGGCGGCGGGAGCAATCTCGCCGTTTTCTTTTTGCAAAAAGCGTTAAACAAGTGTGCCAACTCAAAAAAATTGTTGTAAATTCGCTTTTTGTTCCAAAAATTCGCTGAATATTCGCTCTATTCGCTTGACAAAAGCGAATTTTCGGTGTATAATAATAGCAATCATATTATGGAGGCGACGGTATGAAATTCGAAACCGAAAATATTGAATTTAAGGCGCAAGTTACGGATGAGCTTTACAAGGAGGTTATCGCTTTCGCCAACACCAACGGCGGTACTATTTATATTGGAATTGATAACGAAGGAAACGTAACCGAGCTTGATAACGTGGACGAGGTATATACCCGTATCACCAACGGTATCCGCGATGCTATTCTGCCCGACGTTACAATGTTTGTAAAATATACGCTTCAAGAAAACCACACGATCCGCATTAAGGTCAGCGAGGGTTCTTTCAAGCCTTACTATTTGAAATCCAAAGGATTGAAGCCGAGCGGCGTATTCGTTCGTCAAGGCACGTCCTCTGTTCCCGCATCGCCCGAACAAATCAGAGCAATGATTAAGGAATCCGACGGCGACAATTTTGAGAGTATGCGTTCTATGGAGCAGGAGCTTACGTTTGATAGCGCAAAGAAAGCGTTTGACCGCTACAACGTAGAGTTCGCGCCTAATAAATATCGCGCATTGGGCGTGACCGTTCAATCGGAAGAAATGTACAGCAATTTGGCGCTTGTCATTTCCGATCAATGCTCTCATACCACCAAGGTAGCTGTTTTTGCGGACGAAGCAAATACAAAATTCCGTGATAGCAAGGAGTTCGGTGGTTCTATTTTTGAACAGCTTGATAGCACTTTCGCATATCTTGCCCTCTGTAATAAAACAACCGCTACGTTCAAAGGTCTTGAACGCATCGAAAAGGTTGACTATCCCGAAGAAGCTTTGCGCGAGGCATTGCTTAATGCGCTCGTACACCGTGATTATAGTTTTAGCGGCAGTATTATTATCAACGTAAACGACAAGGAAATAGAGTTTATTTCTATCGGCGGACTTCTGCCCGGTCTTTCCCCCGACGATATTCGTAGCGGTATTTCTCAGCCGAGAAATAAAAATCTCGCTGACATCTTCCACCGTCTGCATTTGATTGAGTCCTACGGCACGGGTATTCGTAAGATTTATAATCTGTATGCGAACTGCTCCGAGCAACCGAGAATTGAGGTTACTTCCAATACCTTCAAAATTATTCTGCCCAATATGAACCGTGCAACCGTCAAAGAAAGCGGCTCGGGCATCACGGCGCAAATGCAGAAAATTCTTGATTATATAGACGAGAACGGAAAAATCACCGATTTAGAAATCCAAGACCTGCTCGGACTTAAGAAAACCCGCGCGTTCACCCTCGCAAAGCAAATGCGAGATTACGGTTTGATTAAAGCTGTGGGACGCGGAAGCGAAAAAGTATATGTGAAATAAAAAAGCTTTATTTCGGAGGTTAAACAAGATGGCTAATAAAATCACCTATAGAACCGAGGATGAAATTCGCGATAGTGCCAAAATAATTCTTGGTTTTGATCAAATAGAATCGAAAGTAAAGCAAGGAACGGGACAAATCACCACGTTCAATCAATTAGGATTTAAGGGTATAAATGATAAGCCTGATGGTTGGTATTTACCCGACGATCATAATTCACCCGCAATCATTTTGGAAACAAAATCCGAGGCAGAAGATATTTCTCTTCAAAAATGGGTTGATGAGCTTACTAAAAACTGCAATATCGTTTTGAAAAAATATAAAGATGTTATTGGCATTCTTTATAACGGTATTGAAATACGTGTGTTCAAAAACAATTCTGAACTTGGTGATGTTTCAAATGTTTTACAAAACAAGGGATATTATCTCGCATTATGCACTCAAAACACCATTGATAAGCAACAAATATATAGTCTGACAAAAAGAATCAATGACTGCTTGCATTTTGATTTCGGTATTAACAACTTGAAGCATCGTATGATTTTTACAGCGTGTGCATTGGTTGCTAAAAGATACGGCGCGATGCTTATAAAGGGAATGGATTTCACATTGATGAAAAATTCGATCCTTAACACCCTATCAAAATCATTAGAAGAAAGCAGAAAGCAAAATCTGAAATTGGATTTGCTGATAGAGGTATATGCCGAAATAAAAATGAACAGTTCCTCTAATCAAGATGCAATTGACAATTTTATTCAATGGGTTTCGGAAATTTCAGCTTGCGTCAATTCGGATTATTGGAACGGCGAGGACGTAATGGGTATTTTCTTCAATGAATTTAACCGTTACAAAGGTAAATCCGATGCAGGACAAGTCTTTACTCCCGATCATATAACTTCTTTTATGTACCGCTTAATTGGTGTGTCACAAAATGACCGTGTTTTAGATGCTGCCTGCGGTTCGGGTGCATTTCTTGTAAAATCTATGTGTAATATGATTAAAGAGGCGGGTGGCTTGAAATCTCAAAAAGCAACGTCTATTATGAATGCTCAACTCTACGGCATTGAATTTGATAGAGAAATATTCGCGCTTGCTTGTGCGAATATGCTAATACATAAAGACGGAAAAACTAATTTAGAGCAGTTAGATTCAAGAAGCCAAGAAGCGTGCGATTGGATCAAATCTAAAAGCTATAAAACAGATAAAAAGGGGCATTTCATTGTTGATGATGACGGCAACTATGTTTTGCAAAGTTATCCGATCACTAAGGTTCTGATGAATCCGCCATTTGAATCAAAATATGGTTGCTTGACAATCGTTGATAATGTATTGAAGAGTGTTCCTCGTAATACTCTTTGTGCTTTTATTCTTCCTGATAAAAAGCTCGAAAAAGATTCTCGCGGAAAGAAATTGTTAAATCACAGCTCGTTGCTGAAAATCGTTAAACTTCCCGAAAAGGTATTTTCGGAAGGTGTTACTACATCCGTTTTTGTGTTCCAAGCCGGTGTACCGCACGGAACCAAAGATATTTTTGCTTGTTATATTGAGGATGATGGTCTTGAAACTGTGAAAAATCAAGGCAGACAAGATATCCGTGACAGATGGCAGGCTATTGAGGACGAATGGATTGAACTCATTAGAAAACAATCCGGACACGATACAATTCAATGGATAAAGCCCTCTGAACATTTGAGTTATCAAATGCCGGAAAAAGAGTTTGAGGTTTTTGAAGAAGATTTCACCAAAACAATGATGGACTATTTGATGTTCCAACAACAAATAGATGTTAAAGAGTTTAGTGAAAAACTTGTAACAAAGGTGATGTACAACAGTACAGTTTCTTCTGCTGAAAACAATGTAATTATTACGTTGAAAGGAGCATCCGATAATGAATAAGATTGATATTTCGCAATGGAAACCTTTTGCCATAGAAAAATTATTTACGGTTGTAAAGGGGACGAGATTGACAAAAGCAAATATGCGAGATGGTGAAATTAGGTTCATTGGTGCAAGTGCGATCAATAACGGTGTTACTGCTCAAATTGCCAACAAGGAAAAATTACATCCCGCAAATACAATCACTATCACTTATAACGGTTCTGTTGGTGAAGCATTTTATCAAGATAAAGAATTTTGGGCTTCGGACGATGTAAATGTTTTATATCCAAAATTTGAGATGAATCAATATACGGCACTTTTCATTATACCCTTACTGAAATCAGCGGGAAGAAAATATGCTTTTATTGACAAATGGAAGAAAGAAACAATGGAGAAGGATTCCATAATGTTGCCTGTTGATGAAACAGGCAACCCAGATTTCGCATATATGGAATCATATATGCGAAATCTGGAATCTGCGGTCAGCTCTTCGCTGACTGCTCTGCGGTCAGCTCTTCGCTGACTGCTCTGCGGTCAGCGAAGAACTCCAAAATTTTCGATTCTATTCATACGAGTGAATGGATAGATTTCAAAATTACGGATTTGTTTGACATAAAAAACACGCATAGCATATTAAAAAGTGATATTAGAGAGGAAAGCGGAGATACCCCCTATATAACTGCGAGCAATGAAAACAACGGTGTTTATAGTCATATAAAGTATGATGAGCAGCTAATAGAGGAAGGTAATTGTATATTGATAGGGGGAAAGACATTGGCTATAACCTATCAAGAAAAAGATTTTTACTCTAATGATAGCCACAATTTGGCACTTTATCTTAAAGAAGGGGCATATCGTCAAAAGCACATACAATTGTTTTTAGTAACGGCATTAAAAGCAAGTATAGGTAGCATTTACACTTGGGGCGATTCTATATCTCACAAATCTATACAAAAAGATACTGTAAAATTACCAAGGGATGTTAACGGCAATCCAGATTATGATTTTATGGAGCATTATTTACGTGTTATTGAAGAAAAAACACAGAAAAAATTCAGTTCTTTGATGCTTGCATAATTTAAGCCGCTATCAAAGCGTGATTATCACGCCGCGATAGCGGCTATTTCGTTTTACTATGTAGTTCGCTTTTTCTTCTTAGCGGGTTTTGCATCAACGGCTTTTAGCAGCAGGGCATCAATATCCGCGGTGCTTTTACCTTCCGCGATAAGCTCATTGCGTTTCTCGCTCAAAGCTTGTACGAGCATTCTATGCTCAAAATCATCGACTTCGATTTCATATTTCTTGGCGTCCATAAAACATCCTCCTTTGATTTGTGACATAATTATACCACAAGTGAGGAATATTGACAAATCTGCGGGCACGAAAAAACGCCACCTTAGACTTTCATTTAAGATGGCGTTTTTCTGTTCGTATCAGAGCGAAACCTTAACGGCGAAGCCGCCGCTAAAGAAGTAGGTGTTCGTCTGAGTAGCGTTTGGTGGAGCATTCGGACTCAAATCCGAACCCCGCCATCGCGGTATGAGGTTTGGCATATCGCTGCACATCCCCGATAATTGGGGGCGGCAACTTGCCGCTGGTGGACCCGAGGGGAGTCGAACCCCTGTCCGAAAATCTCTTGATATAACCTTCTCCGGGTGCATTCCGTTATTTGATCTTCCCTCGTCGTACCGTCAACGGACAGACTTTACGCTTCGGTAGCCATTTTCTGCGTGATCGGTTCAATGGCGAACCGCCGATGCACGGGCATCGCTCATTTGACGCTCAGTCCGAGGCCGCGATACTCCTCGGAGGAACGGGCGGCTTATGCCGCGGCACTGCCTCAGGCAGCCATTGCAACGTTTCTATCGTTAGCGTTTAATTTTAATTTGAGCAGTTTCAGAGGTTGCTCGGCTCTACCCGCTTATTATACCTCAAAATCCCCGTCGAAACCTTTACGGGCCCATAGTTTGAAGTAAGAAGTAATAGTGAAGAGTGAAAAAGTAGGAAGTAGAAGGTATGAGGATCAATCGTATTTTGATTGATCTCTCAGGCGGCGATCCATCTCGCGGGACGCTTGCTTTTCGGCGGCGGCATCGCGCTTGTCGTACAGCTTCTTGCCTCGGCAAAGACCGATCTCCACCTTCACGTTCTTCCCCGAAAAATAAAGGGACAAGGGGACGAGCGTATATCCCTTTTGGGTCATCAGTCCCCCCAGCTTCATGATCTCTCGCTTATGCATCAGCAGCTTGCGATCCCGCAGGGGCTCTCGGTTGAATATGTTTCCCTTCTCATAGGGGCTGATATGCATACCGATCACGAATAATTCCCCGTTTTTTAAGGAGCAATAGGAATCCTTCAGATTCACCGCGCCGTTTCGTATACTTTTGACCTCGGTTCCGAACAGAGCGATCCCTGCTTCGTATTTTTCGTCCACGAAATAGTCGTGCCACGCCTTGCGATTTTGCGCGACGGTACGCGAGGACTGTTTTTTTTCCGCCATACGCTCTCTCCTTTCCGTTTTTTCAAAAGCACAGAAGTATTATACTACACTTCCCGCAAAAAATCAAGCCTTTTTTGTCGAATCGATTCCGTCGTATTTCATATCCCGTGGCTGTTTCGTCCGCGGATCGATCAGCGTGGGATAGGGATTGTATTTGAGTCCGTAGCGCTCGATCAGCTCCATGGCAACGGCAATCGATTTTTCGTCGTAAGCCGCCCGTCTTTCGTGGGCGTCAAAGCCGATGACCACCTCTACGCCTTCCTCGGCGGCGATCCGCCAGAAGCTCTCTCTCGGATAACAGCGTTGACTTCGAATACCCAGCAGATTGATCTCCAAGGGCAACCCCAGCCGAACCGCCGCCCGACAGAGCTTGCGATCGTAGGATTCCAAGAGCTTCTCGTCTCCCGTAAAATGAAACATATCGGGGTGCGCCAGATAGGAAAACACGCCCGTTTCCATGCCCTCAATGACCTGATCGATATAGGCGGCAAGCAGGCTCTCATCGTCGCTTCCCTGAGAAACGCGGAACATTTCGGGGTGCTCGTTCCCCAGAAAATGCTGTCCGAGGATCAGATATTCCGCCCCCGCCTCATTGACGGTTTTCAGCATTTCGTCAAAATAGTCGGGCAGATATTCCATTTCAAAGCCGATAAACACGTGGATCTTTTCCTTGAATTTCTCCCGAAGCTTGCCCAGCGTTTCCATGTATTCAAATCGCAGATTCATAGGCACACGAAAGGTCGATTCGTATCCGTCGGGAAACACGAAGGGAGCGTGATCGGAAAAGCCGAAATGCGTTACGCCGTTTTCGATTGCCCGTTCCAGATATTTTTCCTCAGCTCCCGTTGCGTGACGGCAACGAAAGGTATGCGCGTGATAATTGACCATGCTTTCTCTTCCTTTTTCGTTTATTTTGTCCTTTGCCATTATTATAACATCTTTTTGATTTTTTTCAATAAGATTTAAAAAATTTTTGCAAATATGCCGTAGGCGTATGGAGGACATCTTGCCAAGGGAACGTACGGCAAACTTGCTTAGCTCGCCGTTTCTTTACGGTTGCCCTTTGTTTTCTATAGGCGAGCAGGAACAATATGAAATCCAAGAACTTGTTACAAGTTCTTGACAGTCTGTCGAAAAAGTCTATTTCGCCCGACACACGCAAGTGTGTCGGCGGGGCGTGATTTAGTAAAACATATAAAAAGCGTGTCGATGCTTTATCGACACGCTGAGGGGAACTTCTCGAAAGAAGTTCCCCTCAGCGCATCCTTAACGCGTCCTATTTAGAAAGCATCACTTTATCATCGGAAAACTGACTGCCGCTTGCCTTTTCAAACAAGCCGAGCAGCTGCTCGATGGTGAGATTTTTCTTTTCCTCGCCACAAACGTCCACGGCGACCCGACCCTCGTGCATCATAATGAGACGGTTGCCGTAGGCGATAGCGTCGTGCATATTATGGGTGATCATCAGCGTGGTCAGGTTATTTTCCCTCACCAGCTTGTCGGTCAGGGACAGCACCTTTGCCGCGGTTTTTGGGTCAAGGGCGGCGGTATGCTCGTCCAAAAGCAGGATCTTCGGCTTTTTCAGAGTTGCCATCAACAGCGTCACCGCCTGCCGCTGACCGCCCGAAAGCAGTCCCACCTTGGTGGACAGTCGGTCCTCCAGTCCCAGATCCAGCTGGGCAAGCAGCTCCCGATAGCTCTCCTTCTCCTTACGGGTACAGCCCCAGATCAGCTTGCGATGGGTTCCCCGTCTTGCGGCAATGGACAGATTCTCCGCGATCTCCATGTCGGGAGACGTTCCCTTCATGGGGTCTTGGAATACCCGTCCGAGGAACTTTGCCCGCTTATGCTCGGGCATATTCGTTACGTCCACGCCGCCGATCTCGATGGAGCCGAAATCGGGCTTCCAAACCCCCGCGATGGCGTTGAGCAGCGTACTCTTACCCGCGCCGTTGCCGCCGATGACGGTAACGAAATCCCCGTCCTTAATATGCAGATCAAAGCCGCTGAGGGCGGTTTTCGCGTTGACAGTTCCGGGGTTAAAGGTCTTTTGCAGATCGGTAATTTTAAGCATCCGTCCGTCCTCCTTCCTCTTTTTTCTCGGAAGGTATCACGGGGTGCAGTGACTTTTGCTTGGTAAAATACGTGGTCTTGAGATAAGGCGCGGCAAGGAACAGCGCCACGATCAACGCGGAGAACATCTTCAGGTAATCGGTTTTCAGACCCAGCAGGATCACCACGTTGTAGATCACGTAATATACGATACCGCCGCCAATGACACCGATCAGACTCACCACAAAATTGGGCTTGATCTTCATGGAAACCGAAAGTCCGATAAAGATCGCCGCAAGACCGATAACGATGGCGCCTCTGCCCTCATTGATGTTGGCAGAGCCCTTGTACTGCGCCAGGAGTGCCCCCGAAAGGGCGACCACGCCGTTGGAAAGGGCAAGACCTACCACCTTATTGAGCTTGACGTTGACCCCCTGCGCGCGGCTCATATCGGGATTGTCGCCCGTGGATTTCAGGGTCAGACCCACCTCGGTGTAAAAGAAGAGCCAAAGCACCACGATCACCGCCGCAATCAGGATCGCCGCCATAATAATGGCGTGAATGTTGTTGCTCATATTCAACAACAGATCATATTCTCTCGCGCTGATCTGAACGAGGGGCTTTCCCCCAAGAACGGTCAGATTCACCGAGTAGAGGATCAGCTGAGTCAGAATACCCGCCAGTATCGCGGGGATTCCCAGGGCGGAATGAAACAGTCCCGTCAGCGTTCCCGCAAGTGCCCCCGCGAGAAAGGCGACGATCATACTGACCCAAGCGGGCACGCCCGCCGCGATCAGTACCGCGCACACACACATACCTGTGCAGATCGAGCCGTCCACCGAAAGGTCGGCAATATCCAAAATTTTATAAGAAATGTATACGCCGATCGCCATCAGTCCCCAAATGAGACCCTCGGCAACCGCGCCGGGTAATGCATTCAAAAAAACCATGATTGTCTCTTTTTTCAATTAGTTTTCGGGAACGGTCACGTTGAGCTTTTCGCAAAGCGCCTTGTCGTAAACCGTGGTAGGCGTCAGGGTCTTGATCTCAAAATCAGTCGTCTGCTTCGTACCCAGAAGGATCTCTGCCGCCATCTTGCCCGTCTCTACGCCAAGCTGATAGTAGTCAATGGCAAGGCTTGCGTAGCCGATGGTGGACGCATAGCTGGTGAATACGGGAACGTTCTTCTCGGAGCAAACCGTGCCTACGACGGAATCGTTCTGCGCCACGGTGTTGTCGGAAGGAACGTAGATGGCGCGGCACTCGCTTGCGGCGGAGTTGGTGATCGCCTGCAGCTCGGTTGCCGCGTCGGAGAAGGTATACGCCTTCGCCTCGATGCCCTTTGCCTCAAACAACGCCTTTACCGCGTCGTACTGAACCTTGGAGTTGGTCTCTCCCGAGCAATAGATCACGCCGACCTTGTCGCCTGCCTTCAGACCGAGGGTGTCGATCATCATCTTCGCCTGCTCGTCGAAGGGAACGGCGTCGGAGGTACCCGTTACGTTTGCGGGGATTCCGTTCTTAAAGGTATCCTTGTAATCGGTGACCGACGTACCGAGAACGGGAATGGTGTCGGTAGCTTCCGCGGCAGCCGTCAGGGCGGGGGTCGCGTTTGCCATGATCAGATCTACCTTCTTGGAAACGAAGGTATTGACCACGGTAGAGCAAAGGGTTGCCTCACCGGGAACCTGTACGTCAAAGGTTACCGTCTTACCCTCGGCGGCAAGCGCCTCGGTCAGAGCGTCCTGAAAGCCCTTGGTCGCCTTGTCCAGCGAATCGTGCTCCATCAGCTGGCAGATACCAACGGTGTAGTCGGTCTTGTTGCCGCATGCCGCAAAGGACACACACGCGCAAAGACACAGGGTCAGCGCCAAAAGAATCGATGCTAATTTTTTCATAATAATTTCTCCTCTTTGAGTTTTTTATCGTTACACGGCTTTGCCGTGAATCGGTCGAGAAAAAGAAAAAGCCCATCTCCTTCCAAAAGAAAGAGACAGGGACGGCTCTCGCCGCGGTACCACTCTGCTTCGCCCTTTTCTCGCGAAAAGAGCCTTCTCGGGTGCGTATTCACACCGTAACGAATAACGGTCGTCACCGGTAAAGCCTACAAGTCCATACCTTCAGCCCACAGCTCACGAAAGGAATTCGTCGCCCTCGCGCTACCGTCTCACACCAACCGACGGCTCTCTTGAAGCGCGGAAAACGAGTACTGGTTTTCGTTCAAACGCTTTTTGATGATATACGAATACATTTTATCAAATCCTTTTTGGTTTGTCAAGTATTTTTTGAAAATTTTTTATACGATATCCATTTTCGGTAAGGAAAGCAGTTTTGTGCCCTCGCCGTTTGTTATCGGTTAACCGGTTGATTGCTAAAAGTTGTTTGATTTTTGGACCGTCGAGGACGCCGGTCCCTACAGTCTCTTTTTCAATATCGTTTTCGGGAATCCAAACAATCACGATTTTCCATTGCTTCAAAAGAACGGTGTCCAAAGGTATTTTTGAATCTTGTAGGGACCGGCGTCCTCGACGGTCTAAGAAACAAAGGGCAACCGCAATCAAAAGACGGTCAAAATAAAACCTTCGCGAGGAAAAAATAATTATATAAATAATAATAAATATTTGAAGAAAATCCTTGCAAAAAAGGAGATTTTGTGTTATAATATGAGTAAGAATATGTTCGCGTTTTTCTATCAAAAATCTATCGATAAGAACGGAGTTTTTTCATGTCCTATCTGGATGATCTTTCCGCCATTTGGGAGTCGGTCAAGGCGCACATCAAGGAAACCAACGGATACGCCCAATCCATTATGGACCTATGGTTCGGCGACTTGAAGGTTCACTCCTATGAAAAAGACGTTATTACCCTTTCCACCGTTTCGGAATTCAAATATACCATCGTCAGCGAGAAATACATGGATATGATCCGCGAGGGCTTTTGCGCGCTGCTGGGCTTTGACGCGGAGGTCAAGCTGATCTTTTGTGGCGTTCCCTCCTCTCCCGAAAAGATCATGGGTCAGATCACGGGAAAGGAAGACGAGGAAAAAAAGGCAGGGCCGTCCCAAAAGGAACAGTCTGCCGTGCCGTTTAACCAAAATCTTCAATTCGAATACAACTTTGAAAATTTCATCGTAGGAAATTCCAATAAATTTGCCCACGCCGCTTGTCGCGCCGTTGCCGACCGTCCTGCCATGGATTACAATCCTTTATTTATCTACGGTCCCAGCGGTCTTGGCAAGACTCACCTGATGAACGCCGTGGTCAACGAGATCAAACGGAAAAAGCCCGACACGAGAGTGCTTTACGTCAAGGGCGAGGAATTTACCAACCAGATGATCGAAAGTCTGGCGAAACAGGAAATGTACAAATTCCACGACCGATACAGAAATTGCGACATTCTTCTGATCGACGACGTACAGTTTATCGCGGGAAAGAACTCCACCCAAGAGGAATTCTTTCACACCTTCAACACGTTATATGAAGAACACAAGCAGATCATTTTGACCTCTGACCGTCCGCCCAAGGATATTCCCACCTTAGAGGATCGGCTCAAGACCCGCTTTGAGTGGGGGTTGCTTGCTGACATTCAGCCTCCCGACTTGGAGCTTCGGATCGCCATCATCAAGAAAAAGGCAGAACAGGTATCGATCGAGATACCCGACGAGGTTCTGACCTTCCTTGCGGAAAATCTGAGATCGAACATTCGACAGATCGAGGGCGCGATCAAGAAGCTGAGCGCTTTGAGCTTTCTTTCGGGACAGAGCATTTCCATGGAGCTTGCCAAGGGCTGTCTTTCGGAGCTTCTTGGGGGAGCTGAACCCGTTAACGTAACGGTAGAGAAGATCTTCGGCGCGGTACAAGCGAAATACAACGTATCGAAGTTAGAGCTTGTCGGTAAAAAGCGAAACAAAGAGATTGCCACGGCAAGGCACATTGCGGTCTTTCTGATTCGGGAGATCACGGACATGTCTTATCCCAGCATTGCGAAAATTTTTGATCGGGACTACGCCACGATCCACGCGTCCTTTGAGCAGATGGATCGGCGGTATACCTCGGACTCGATGTTCAAGATCGAGATCGACGAGCTGATCAAGGACGTAACCGGCTAAACTTTTCTCGCGGCAACCGCCCGCAAATAAGTTTTCGGTCAAGCCTTTTGAAAAAGGCTTGCGGAGTCCTGAGGCAGAGCCTCAGGTCGCCCGTCGCAACGGGCGAAACTCTCTTTTATAGCGTTTTCTTTTTGGTTCTTTTTCTTTTGCGCCTATACGGTCAAAAGAAAAAGAACGGACGATAAAATTACTGAAGCAATCGACAGGGGAAACCCTACTTGCTGGTTTCCCCTATGGGCTTACGCCCATTTACCCCTTCCGGCGCTTTGGGCGATGGGGGAGTTTCGCCACCTGCGGGTGGCGACCAAGGGCTTCGCGCCCTTGGAGGGGCGGTCGCTTTTTGAAAAAAGCGACGCAAAAACTTTTAAACAAGACTGATCGGTGTTTTTCTACGACGTTTCCATCTCTTTTCCATGGGTCGAAAAGTTGAATACTTTTCCATACTCCACCATGGAAAACCACCTGAAAATTCAATTCCCATCTGCAAAAAAACTTTTCCATCGGCTGTGGAAAACCAATGTGTCATACTACGACACTCACTCCTCTTTTCCATAACCGATCCACAAAAAATTTTTTCCATACCCCACCTGTGGAAACGATAAAAATGCAATCCATTCTCTTTTCCCGCCTTCGTCTCCGCCTCATACAAGTTCCCCATAAATCTCTTCATAGCTTTCCCAATTTCCCATCATCGAGTTTTCAAACGATCACGTATTCCCTACCCCTTGCCACATAAGGGCAAACAAACTTTTCCACACTTCCCATGCCCCCTAATAATACTACTTCTAAAATTTATTTTAGTATTTCATTTATTTTATTTTTTATAAACGACGCAGAAAAAAGATTGCGTCTTTGGGGTCACCCCCAAGAAAGGATTCATTATGAAAGTGATTTTCAACCGTTCCGAGATCAGCGCTGCCGTCGCTCCCCTGATGTGCGCCGTGTCGGGAAAATCTACCCTGACTACCATTGAAGGAATTCTCATTGAAGCAAAATTTCCCGATACCTGCGTGATGACTACCTTTGATCTGGAAAAAGGAGTCAGGATCACCGTTGAGGCAAAGGTCATCGAGGAAGGCAGCTATATCATCAACGCGCAGAAATTCAATCAGACCCTCCGTGTCATGGAAGGCGACGAGGTCACTCTCACCGTAGACAATAAATTGGTGGCTTGCATCTTCAGCGGAAAATCCTCTCATAAAATGAGCGCCCTTGCGGGCACGGATTTCCCCAATATTCCCGATCTCGTCAGCGACAGAAGCTTTATCATCGGACAATCCGTAGTCAAAAAGATGATGAATCAGGTCTCCTTCGCTATGGGCGTCAACGATCAGAGAACCGTTCTCAACGGCACGTTTATGAAGATCGAGGACGATTCCATTATGATGGTCGCCTGCGACAGCTTTAAGCTGGCAAAGGTCAAGAAAAAGACCGAGCTTGTGAATAAAAATACCAACGGAAACGCCCACTTGGAATATAAGTTCATCGTTCCCGTGAAAACCGTGAACGAGCTGAACCGCCTCATCAGCGACGACGAGGAGGCACTCATGCAGATCTACGTCACCAGAAAGCATATCGTGTTCCTCATCGGCGAGCTGACCTTCTTCTCCCGTCTCGTGGACGGCGAATATATCGACTTTAACCGCATCATCGTGAACTCTCACCGCATCTCCGTTAAGGCAGATAAGAGAGAGCTGATCTCCGCCTTGGAGCGCGCGGCGCTGGTCACCGAGGAAAGAATCGCGGGAAGCGTTCGCTCTCACGTGAAGCTGGAAGCGGTAGGCGATCTGTTGAAGATCTCTGCCGTGTCCTCCGCGGGAAGCACCTACGACGAGCTTTCCATCGACCATACGGGAGACGATATTCTCATTGCCTTCAATAACCGCTATCTCATCGACAGCATTCGCGCTTGCAGTGAGGAGAAGCTGACTCTTTCCATGTCCTCTCCCCTGACCAGCATGAACATTGAGCCTACCGAGGAAAGAAAAGAGGGCGAGGAAGAGATCTTTATGCTTCTTCCCGTCAGAATGAAGGACTAAGTTTTTTAACTTATGTATTGTAAAGCAATTTCGGTTCGGAATTTTCGGAACATCGAGGAGGCAGAAATCTCCTTTTGTGAGGGCGTGAATATTCTCGCGGGAGAAAACGCCCAAGGAAAGACCAATCTGCTGGAAGCGATCTTTTATCCTTCGGTGGGAAGAAGCTTTCGGGGCGCGCACACCCCCGAGATCATTCGCTTCGGAGAAAAGACTGCCCATATTCACATGGAATATCGGGACAGAAAAAGAGATCAGACCATTGATATCAGGCTCTCGCGGGATAAGCAGCGGCAGATCGAAAAAAACGGCTTGCGACTGGACAAGCTTTCGGAGCTGGTAGGTTCTTTTCGCGCGGTGCTGTTCTGCCCCGAGCATCTTTCCATGATCAAGGACGGTCCATCGGAGCGTCGGAGCTATATGGATATCGCTATCAGCAGTCTCTATCCGTCTTATCTCTATTCCCTGCAGACCTATTCTCATCTGCTCCGTCAGCGAAACGCGCTCTTAAAATCGGCGTGGCAGGACAGAGGCGCGTTCGATTCTACCATTGAGCTTTGGAGCGAGAAGCTTGCCCACGAGGCGGCGATCATTTCGGATATGCGCCTGCAATTTGCAAAGCGAGCTTCTCGCCACGTTGCCGCCTGCTTTGCGGAAATGATGGGAGAGAAGGAGATCCCCTCGCTGGTCTTTCACGGCTCGTCGGGACAAAAGGAAGAGGAATACGCCGACAGAGAGACTACGAAAAAGAAGTACTATTCCCTCTTGACGTCCTCTTACGACCGAGAAATCGCCGCAGGAGCGACGTTGTGGGGAATCCATAAGGATGACCTTGATATCTGCCTGAACGGCAAGAGCGCAAGAATTTACGGCTCTCAGGGGCAACAGAGATCCTTGGCGCTTGCCATGAAGCTTGCCGAGGGAGAAATTTGCAAGGAAGAATTCGGCGATTATCCCGTTTTTCTCTTTGACGACGTTCTCTCGGAGCTGGACGCCTCCCGTCGGGAGTATCTGCTCCATAAGATCAAGGGAAAGCAGGTCATTATGACAAGCTGTGAACCGAACCTGCTCGCCGATACCGAAGGTGTGCAAAGAATAGTAGTAAAGAACGGCTCTTACTTTTCTTTCGCGAAAGAAAAGTAAGCAAAAGAAAGCAAAGCAAGGGTTTTATTTTCTTCTATTTGATCAAAAATTTTATGGACGATAATGGACCGTCGAGGACGTCGGTCCCTACAGTCTCTTAAAAAATATTTGATTTCGGTAGCCATACTCATCTCAATGAAATTTTGCTTCAAAAGAACGGTGTCCGATCTTTCTTTTGAATCTTGTAGGGACCGGCGTCCTCGACGGTCCGTAAAAACGAAATAACAAAAAAGTGTGGACATCAGGCTAACATGAAAACAATGTACCTCCACGTAGGAAACGGAAAAATCATCAGAACGCGGGACGTGATCGGCATTTTCGATATGGACAATACCACCGTATCGTCGGTGACGCGAAGCTTTCTGAATGTAAAACAAAAGCAATTGATGATAGAAACCGCGGCGGTAGAGCTTCCGAAATCCTTCGTCCTCTTTGAGGAAAACGGACTCGCGAAGATCTGCTTCTCGCCACTCTCTCCCTCTGCTCTCAGAGGAAGAATGAATCACGTAAATTTTGAAAGGCATGGGTTAAAAAAGAATGGAAACGAACACACATCAGGTATATGATGAAAACCAAATACAGGTATTGGAGGGCTTGGAAGCCGTAAGAAAGCGTCCGGGTATGTATATCGGAACGACCTCGATCCGCGGTCTTCATCATCTGGTATATGAGATCGTGGACAACTCCATCGACGAGGCGCTGGCGGGGTATTGTGATAAAATTACCGTAACCATCAACCCCGACAACAGCGTCACCATAGAAGATAACGGGCGCGGTATTCCCGCGGCGATCCACCCGAAGCAAGGAATCCCTACCCCCGAGGTGGTCTATACCATTCTTCACGCGGGCGGTAAATTCGGCGGCGGCGGCTACAAGATCGCGGGCGGTCTGCACGGCGTGGGCGCGTCGGTGGTGAACGCTCTTTCCGAATGGGTCGAGCTGGACGACTGCTACGAGGGCAGACGGTATACCGAGCGCTTTGAGCGCGGACGGGTAGCAAGACCCTTCCGCGACGAAGGAGAATATCCCCAGCGTCCTCACGGCGTGAAGGTGACCTTCAAGCCCGATCCCACCATCTTCGAGGAGACTGTGTTTGAATACGAGATCCTTGCCAACCGTATGAGAGAGCAAGCCTTCCTCAACGGCGGAATCCGTATCGTTCTGCGGGACGTGCGGGGTGAAGAGCCAGTGGAGAACGAATATCACTACGAGGGAGGTATCAAGAGCTTCGTCAGCTACCTCAACGAGCATAAGCACTGCGAGCTGATCCACCGTGACGTGATCTACATGAAAGCGGAAAAGGGTTCAAGCGTAGCTGAAATTGCTTTGCAGTATAACGACAGCTACAACGAGCTTCTGATGACCTTTGCCAATAATATGAATACCATTGAGGGCGGTACTCACGAAACGGGCTTCAAGTCGGGTCTGACCAAGGTTCTGAACGATTACGCCCGTAAGGCGGGAATCCTCAAGGACAGCGATAAAAATCTGTCGGGCGAGGACGTGCGCGAGGGTCTTTGCGCCATCGTCAGCGTCAAGCTGGAAAACGCCCAGTTTGAAAGCCAGACCAAGGCAAAGCTGGGCAACTCGGATATCCGTACCTTGGTGGAAAACACCATGGTGACCAAGCTCGGGGAATACTTTGAGGAAAATCCGTCTACCGCCCGCGCCATTCTGGACAAAGCCCTTGCGGCGTCCAGAGCGAGAGAAGCGGCGCGGAAGGCAAGAGAGCTGACCAGAAGAAAGGGTCTCTTGGAGGGCTCTTCTCTCCCCGGCAAGCTCCGCGACTGTAACGAGAGAAACGCCGAGCTGACCGAGCTGTATCTGGTAGAGGGAGACTCCGCAGGCGGTTCGGCGACCCAGGGACGAAATTCCCGTTTCCAAGCCATTCTTCCCCTTCGCGGTAAGGTGCTGAACGTGGAAAAGAGCCGTCTCGATAAGGTTTACGGCAACCCCTCCTTAATTCCGATCATTCAGGCGCTTGGCTGCGGCATCGGAGAGGATTTCGATATTTCCAAGCTTCGCTACGGTAAGATCATCATCATGGCGGACGCGGACGTGGACGGTTCTCATATCCGTATCCTGCTTCTGACCTTCTTCTTCCGTCACATGAGACAGCTCATCGACGAGGGACACGTATATCTGGCGCAACCGCCTCTTTACCGTGTCTATAAGAGAACGGGTAAGTCCAAGGAGTATTACGCTTTTTCTGATGCGGAAAGAGATAAATATATTGCGGAGCTTGGCGGCACCAACGTAGAAGCCGACCGCTATAAGGGTCTTGGTGAAATGGATGCCGAGCAGCTCTGGGAAACCACCATGGACCCCACCACCCGTACCCTTCTGAAGGTCACCACCGAGGACGCCGTGGCTTGCGACGAAATGTTCTCCCTTCTTATGGGTGACAAGGTCGAGCCTCGCCGCGCCTTTATCGAAGAAAACGCGAAGTTTGCAGAGAATTTGGATATATGAGGACGTAAGGACGCGCCAAAGGAAACTTTCTTTCGAGAAAGTTTCCTCTGGACTCCTTCAAAGAACTTGCTGACAAGTTCTTTGGATTCGTATTGCTCGGGTTTATTTTTTGTGGATAACCGAATTTGTTTGTTTCGTGTCTGCGGTAAAAATCCGTTCGACCCTACGTACGAACGGATTTGGACGCGAAAAAAGATGGAATTTATACAAACCGCGGTAGGGGAGGGGCTTGTCTCCTCCCGCACCAAACACCAAAATTTCTGTAACCAAACGGCGAACCGAGAACAATAAATTTTAATGAAACACGGTAGGGACCGACGTCCTCGGCGGTCCGTAAAAACAAACAAATTTTCGCCGACAATCGGCGAATGATAAAAATTTACAAGCTTTGTAGGAGCGATTCAAACTTTGTCAGAATCACTCGCAAAAAGAGGAACTTATGATCAAAATTCTTTCCATCGGAAATAGCTACGCCACCGATGCTACGCGATACGTGTACGGAATCGCGCGGGCAGACGGCGTTGCCATGAAGGTCGTGAATCTGTTTATAGGCGGTTGCAGTCTGGCAAGACATTACCGCAATATGCTGGGCGATGCTGCCGCCTATGACTTTGAGATCAACGGAATTACCGCTACGGGAGTAAAACTCTCCATCAAGGACGCGCTTTTGTCCGACGATTGGGACTTCGTTACCCATCAGCAGGCAAGTCCCCTGAGCACGAATTACGAAACCTATCAGCCCTATCTTGACAGCATTGCCGCCTACGTGCGAAAGCATGCTCCCAAGGCAAAGCTGCTCATACACCAAACGTGGGGTTATCGGGAAGGATCGCCCCGATTGGAGAAGTTAAAGGTAGCAACCCACGCTGAGATGTTCGAGGGCGCGAAAAAAGCGTATTTTCTGGCGGCAGAGAGGATTTGCGCCGATGGGATTCTTCCCTCGGGGGAGGCGATCTGTCTTGCTATGAGGGAAAAGACCGAGCATATGCTGCTGCACCGCGACGAGATCCACCTTTCCCTCGGACTCGGACGGTATATTGCGGGGCTTGTCTGGTACGGCACGCTGACGAAGCGACCCATTGCCGAGAACACCTTCCGCGATTTTGACGAGGGCGTATCGGAGGAATCCGTGGCGTTTGCCAAGCGGATTGCCGAGCAAGCGATCATCGAATATTCAACATTCCAAAAATAAATCAAACAGGCAGGTAAAGAGCATTGGAACACGAAAACATAGAATTTAAGGACCAAAAGATCATAGACGTAGAGATGGAGAAGGAGGTCAAAAAATCCTTCATTGAATACTCCATGTCGGTCATCGCTGCCCGCGCCCTTCCCGACGTAAGAGACGGAATGAAGCCGGGTCAGCGACGGATCATGTACGCCATGTACGAGGATCACCTGACCAACGACAAGCCCTTCCGCAAATCGGCGACGACAGTCGGTAACGTGCTGGGTCGGTATCACCCCCACGGTGACGCCGCCGTATACGGTACGATGGTTCGTATGGCGCAGGACTTCTCTCTCCGTTATCCCTTGGTAGAGGGTCACGGAAACTTCGGCTCGGTGGACGGAGACGGCGCGGCTGCTTACCGTTATACCGAGGCGAGAATGTCCAAGATCGCCGATGAATTGATGAGCGATATCGAGAAGGACGTGGTGGATTTCCAGCCCAACTTCGATAACCGTCTCAAAGAGCCCAAGGTGCTTCCTGCCCGTTTTCCCAACCTGTTGGTCAATGGCTCGGTGGGTATCGCCGTGGGTATGGCGACCTATATTCCCCCTCACAATCTGGGTGAGGTTATTGACGCTACCGTTTACCGCATGGATAACCCCGACTGTACGGTTCTCGATCTGATGAATTACGTCAAGGGACCCGACTTCCCTACCTATGCCACCATTTACGGCATCAACGGTATCATTCAGGCGTACACCACGGGTAAGGGACACCTGAAGGTCCGCGCCAAGGCGACCATTGAGGAGGACAAGCACCGTATCATCGTCACCGAGATCCCCTATCAGGTCAATAAGAGCCTGCTTTGCGAGTCCATCGCCTCCTTGGCGAAGGAAAAGCGGGTGGAGGGCATTACCGATCTTCGCGACGAAAGCGGCAGAGACGGTATGCGGATCGTCATCGAATACCGCAGAGACGCCAACGGACAGGTCATTCTCAATCAGCTTTATAAATATTCTCAGCTGGAGGACACCTGCGCCATCAACATGCTGGCGCTGGTGAACAACGAGCCGAAGATCCTTTCCCTGCCTCAGATCCTTGACGTGTACATCGACCACCAGAAGTCGGTCATCTACCGCCGCGTGAGATACGAGCTGGAAAAGGCAAAGGCAAGAGCACACATCTTCGAGGGCTACCATATCGCCATCGATAACATCGACCGCATCGTGGAGATCATGAAAACGTCGAAGTCCATTCCCGAGGCAAAGGAACGCCTGATGGCGGAATTCTTTACCGTTTCCTATAAGGACGGCTATGAAAGCGGTCTTGGCAACGTTCGTCAGCTCTCCGAAGCGCAAGCGCAGGCGATCGTGGAAATGACCCTCGGTAAGCTGACGGGCATGGAGCGAGACAAGATCGAGGAAGAGCTGGCAAGATTGCACGCGCTGATCATCGAGCTGGAAGGGATCCTTGCCGACGAGAACAAGATCATGCAGATCATCAAGGACGAGATGAACGAGATCAAGCGCAAATATTCCGACCCCAGAAGAACCGAGATCGTTGCCGCTACCGACGATATTGAGTTGGAGGATCTGATCGAAAAGCACAACTGCGTCATTACCATGACCCACGCGGGCTATATCAAGCGGCTTCCCGCCGATACCTATTCCGCCCAAAGACGAGGCGGTAAGGGAATTATCGGTATGTCCACCAAGGAAAACGACTTCATTGAGCAGGTGATGGCGCTGCATAGCCATTCCTATCTGATGATGTTTACCAATAAGGGTAAGGTCCATACCCGTAAGGCGTACCAGATCCCCGAAGCGTCCAGAACCGCCAAGGGAACGAATATCGTCAACGTGATCGAGATGCTCCCCGAGGAGAAGATCACCGCCATGATCAGCGTAGAGGGCTTTGGCGAGGGCGAGTATCTGACCATGGTTACCAAGAACGGTATCATCAAGCGTACCCTTCTGACCGAGTACGAGTACCAGCGCAAGGGCGGTAAGATCGCGCTTCATCTGGACGAGGACGACGAGCTGGTGTTCGTCATGCACACCCACGGCGAGTGCGATATCGTGCTTGCCACCAAGGACGGCTGCGCCGTTCGCTATACCGAGGCAAACGTTCGACCCATGGGCAGAACCGCCCGCGGCGTGAAGGGTATCAGTCTGCGCGAGGGCGACTACGTTACGGGCGTTGCCATCGTGGAAGATGGAAAGAGCCTCATTACCGTTACCGAAAAGGGATTCGGTAAGCGTACGTCCTTTGACGATTTCCGCGTCATGAAGAATCGCGGCGGCTATGGCGTGACCTGCCATCACCTGAGCGATAAGACGGGCAGACTCTGCGGAATCCGTACCGTCAGCGACGAGGACGACCTGATGATGATCACCGATAGCGGAACCATCGTCCGTACCCCCGTGGTCGATATCCCCAGCTACTCCAGAACCGCAGGCGGCGTGATCCTCATGCGCCTCGGCGAAGGTCAAACGCTGGTGAACTTCACCGCCGTCGCCCACGAAGACCCCGAAGAGGAGATCGAAGAAGTAGTGGAAGAATAATGATTAGGATGCGTTAGGGAAACCTTCTTTCGAGAAGGTTTCCCTAAAACCCTTCCAAGAACTTGCTGACAAGTTCTTTGGGTTCGTATTTCTCACTTCTTTTCTTTGTGACGAAAACGGGAGGAGCAAGCCCCTCCCCTACCGTTTCCTAAAAAATATTGTTCTTCGGTAGCCAAGATGATTTTCATTTGACCATTGTTTCAAAAGGACGATGTTCGATGAGTTCTCTTCAATCTTGGTAGGGGAGGGGCTTGCTCCTCCCGCAAAAAACAATCAAATTTCCGAAAACAATATTAAGAAAAATAAAACCCATGCTTTGCTTTCTTTTGCTTACTTTTCTTTCGCGAAAGAAAAGTAAGCGCATCCTACAAGAAAGGATTTTATATGAAAAAAATTATTTGTTTGATTTTATGCGTTCTTTTTTTGTTCCCCGCGCTGGCGTCCTGCTCCAGAGCGCCTGAATACGTGGAGATCGAAGGGCGGTTTCGTGAGCTGGTAGAGGCGTCTGCCGAGATCAATCGGGTGCTGTTCGGTACGGGTCTTGCCACCTACGAGCGTGTGATCGACCCCCGATCCAGTACCAAATATTTCACCGATCCCAAAACGGGCGCGCAGTACCATTACTATATCATTGAGGACAATACGCTGGGCGAGGTGATTGCCTTCCGTCAGGCGTATACCACCAAGGTCTACGAGGAAGGCACGAAGAAATATTTTTACTACGAGGCGCTGGACGATGCCTACGGAACGATTCTTGTGATCAACTCTGCCGACGGTGGGGAGAAGCTCTGCCTGCAAATGCTGAGTGAGCCAAAGGCGGGCGAGACGGCGTATTATCAGAATACCGAGAAGGGGCGGTACGGCTATCTTCTTGAGGGCTACGACTATCAAAAGGACGATTACGCCTACGTTGAGGCGGAGGACGCGCCCAGAGCCGAGGCGGCGTATTATCAGAACGACGCAAAGGGTCGGTATTATTACCTGCTGACCGACTACGTAGAGCCAACCTATGAATCCTTCTATGACGAGGACGATCCGGCCGATTACGATATCGTTCGGTTTGACGAGATCTACCGTTCGGTGGAGGAGATCAAGGAAGCGGCGGAAAAGGTCTACTCTGCGGAGTATCTGGAGGCGCTCTACGAAACCCTGTTCGTGGGAACGGCGGCAGTTGACGGACACGTCAGCGGACGGAGCGCCCGTTATATCGAATACGCCGACGCGGAGGACGGAACCATCACGCTGATGAAGTCCAATACCTACGAGCCTCTGATCACCGAGACGCGCATGTATGATTTTTCCACCGCCAAAATGGTTCGCCCCAGCAACGGAAAATACGTGAACATTGAAGTGGAATCCTATCTTCCCAGCGCTCCCGAAAACCGCCTGACCGTCCGCCTTTCCATGATCCTGCAGGACGGCGTGTGGATGCTGGATAACGGGACGTATTGAGGAAAATAACAAAATGAAAAAATGCGATGAGGGGAACTTCTTTCGAGAAGTTCCCCCAAAATAACAAATCATTTTTTCTTTTTGTGCGGCAAGGCATCTCCCTCTGCCCGACTCAACAGGACGACCGACAAGAGAATGACAAAAATTCCGACGAGAGCAAGAGGCTCGATCGGCTCGCGGAGCAAAAGAACCCCGAATACCGTTGCCGCCATCGGCTCAACCACGCTGAGTGCAGACGCCGTTCCCGCGGGAAGCGCCCGCATACCCAGAGTGAAAAACAGATAGGGCAATACGAAGGTCACCACACCCAAAGCCACAGTCAGCGGCAGAAGAAGGGTGGGCTTCTTTGCGGTATGCTCTACTATCGAGATGGGGTCGGCAACCGCAAGAGCGATCACGGACAGAAAGAAAAAGCTGTAAAGGGTGGTGGAGATCGGACTGCTTCCCCGTCTCATGGAGATCTTCGTCAGAATATTATAAGCGGCGTAGCTGATGCCCGAAAGCAGACCCAGAAGAATACCCCCAAGATTGACGGTCAGTCCGCCGAAAATGCCTGAAACCAGACAGCAGCCCACCAACATACCTACAACGGCAACCAGCTTCAGTCTTGATAATTTTTCTCCGAAAAAGAGAGCCGAAAACACCGTAACGTAAACGGGAGACATATACATCAGTACCACCGCGGTGGAGATCGAGGTCAATTGCATAGACGCAAAATAACAGCTTCCCGTTCCGAACAGCGCAAGTCCTATTCCCGCAAACAGAAGAAGCTCGGGGAGCTTGACGCGAAAGGCGCTTCGATTCCGAATCAATGCCCCCAAAAAGAGACAAAGGAAGGAGACCGTGCCACGCAGGGCAGTCATTTGCAGAGAGGTATACCCGTAGGGAGCGAGCAGATGAACGAAAATACCCGACGTTCCCCAGAGGATTCCCGCGGCAATGATGAAGAAAAAGGCTTGTTTTTTCATGGGTATTTTCCTTAAATTTCGGCTAACAGTTCGGAAAAATTTTCAAGATAGCGGTTGCAGACGGCTCGGATCTCTTCCTTCATATCCTCGGAGGAAGGATCGTAGATGCCGTAGGCGATCGCGCCTGCCTCTTTCGCGGTGCTGACCGCGCCCAAATTGTCGTCCACGAAGATCACCGAGGATACGGGACAGCCCAGCTCCTTGGCGGCTGCGCGGTAGATCGCAGGATCGGATTTGGTGGTGTGGAAATCCTCGCAGGACCAAACGTGATCGAACAGCTCCCAAAGCCCAAGTCGCTTCAAGCAACAGTCAAGGGTGACGTGAGGGCTGGCGGTCAGAACGTTCAGTGACGCGCCCTCTGCCTTCAGCGCGCGCAGGGTCTCGGTAACGCCCGCCTTTTCTTCAATTCGTTTTTCATAGGCTTCTTGCATATCCGCCTTCATGCGCGTCGCTATTTCCTCGGTGGTGGCGTCGATGCTCAGAACGGTTCGGCAATAGTCCGCCGCGCCGTTGTATCCCAAAGGCGTGATCGCCTTGATGAGATCATCACCGGCGCTTACACCGTAGTCCCGAAGGATCTGGAGCATCATCGCGCCAAAGGTGGGCATGGAGTCCACCAGCGTGCCGTCAAAATCAAATAAGTAGATTCGTTTCATGTTGCCTTTTCTCATCATTTCTTCGTTATCCGTAAATCTTCTGATCCGAATACTCATCGGTCAGCTCTTTTACGTTCTGATTCCGATTGGAAAACAGCCACTCGAACACCTCTTTGTTTTCCATGGTGGGCGTCCAGCTGTTGTGCTTGGCATCGGGGTAAATGGTGAGCTTTGCGGAGCCGCCCCTTTTGTTGATCGACTGCACCATTCTTTTGGACTCGTCTACCGACACCGTGGGGTCCAGCTCGCCGTGGAACGCCCAAACGGGAACATTGACCAGCCGACCCGCGTTCCAGTACATTCCGCCGCCGCAAATGGGCAGAATGGCGGCAAAGGTCTCGGGCATGCTCATGGCAAGCTGCCAGGTACCGTATCCGCCCATGCTATTGCCGATCAGATACAGGCGGGCAGGGTCGGTGTAGTCCGCGGCGGCAACGAATGCGGCAAACCGCTTGAGGGTCTCAAAATAATCAAACCACGTGCCGCACTTGCAATGGGGCGCAACGGTGATAAAGGAAAATTCCTCATACCGCTGGGTCAGACTCATAAATCCATTTCCCGCCAAACGGGAGATATCCTCCCCGCGAGTTCCCGCGCCGTGCAGGAACAGAACCACGGGATAGCGCTTGCCCTCCTCGTAGCCTGCGGGATAATTGACCAGATACTCTAAGGTTTCAAAAGTACGTGTTTCCATAAGTATTGCTCCTATCTGTTTATTATATTTTTACAGTCCTAAATCGAGCTTGATTGCGCCGTGAAGATCGCTTCGCATTTGCTTGACGACTTTGTAGTATTTTTTCTTTTCGTATTTCAGGATCGCGTGTCTGGTAGCGTCCGATAAAATAATAACGTACAATCCGCTTTTCCGATCCACAAAGACCGACTGTCCCGTGTGTCCGCAATGACCGATACTTCCCGCGGAAAACAGTCCGCCAGCTTGCGTATAACGGTCGTCCACGTAAAGATATCCGAGTCCGCGGGATTCCGCCATTCCCTCGGTGTGGTTTTGCGTTGCCAAAGCGAAGATTTCTTTGGAAAACAGCGGCGCGCCGCCTGCCGCCAACGTCTTGGCGTACACCGTCATATCAGAAAGATTGGAAAACAGTCCCGCGTTTCCGCAAACGCCGCCGAGATAGCGGCAGTTGGGGTCGTGAACCAAGCCCTCTTCTCCGTCGGTAGGATTGGCGTTTACGATATCGAGCGTACGGTCGGGTAAAAAGCAGGTCTCCTTCATGCCAAGGGGCTTGGCAACGTGGGTGTCAAACGCCCGATCCAACCGATCTCCAAAAATCTGTTCCAGAATCCGCCCCAGTAAGATAAATGCGGGACAACTGTATCGCACGTCGGAGCCGATGGAAAAATCGGAAGGGATATTCAGAATGTACTGCTCGATCCCCTCGTAAGAACCGTCGCTTCCCAGCAGAGACTTGTGACCGATTCCCATGGTGTGGGTCATCAGATGCTGTATGGTCAATTGCTTTTTGTCCTCGGGAACGGGGAAAAATTTACTGACGGGATCGGATGGCGACAGCAGACCTCTGTCGAATGCCAGAAGGGCAAGAGAGGTGGTGACGACGATCTTGGTGACCGACGCCATGTCAAACAGTGTGTGGTCGGTCAGCACGCGGTCCTCCGAGGTCGCTTTTACGTCGCAGAGAATCGTGTCTCCCTGCCCGACCCGAACGATGATATTTCGCGCCGTTTCGTTTGCGAGAAGTGTTTGAATACAAGTGTTTAAGTAATTTTTCATCATATCCTCCTATTTACAAGCCTTGATAAAATCGTCGAACAGCAGTTTATTATCGTCGTAGCCGTAAAGCCGTTCGGGGTGCCATTGATAGGCGCGAAGATACCGTCTTTCCGTAGAGAAAACGCTCTCTATGATTCCATCCTCTGCCCTTGCCATCACCGCAAGCCCTTTGCCGAGGGACTTGATGGCTTGGTGGTGAAAGCTGTTGCCCGTCATCACGTCCTTTTTCTGCATGGCGTACAGAGGCGTTCCCTTTTCGACCAAAATCGGGTGAGAGGGTTGATCTTTATGCTCTTCCTGCCTATGACGGATATTCGTTTGATAATCGGTGGGGATATCCTGATAAAGCGTTCCTCCCAAGGCGATGTTCACGAGCTGAATACCGCGGCAAATGGCAAGAATGGGCTTGTTTGACTGATATACCGACTCAAAAAGGCGAAGCTCCACTTCATCGCGAAGGGGTTGCGTTATAACGCAGGTGTCTTTTTTCTCCTCTCCGTAATACGACGGGTCAATATCCTTGCCTCCCGTAAATAAAAATCCATGGCAGACGTCAACGATCCGTTCAAGATTTTCGCGATCTTTCAGATATGGGATCAGTAAGGGTATCCCTCCCGACTGCTCAATGGCGGTGACGTACGTGCCAAATATTTTGACCGCTTTATCTTCTTCAATGCTGGTTGTAATTCCTATGATCGGTTTCATAAGATCTCCTTTTCTGTGGGTTCTGCGTTGCTAAGGCAAAAAGCGGGTTCCTTCATGCCAAGGGGATTGGCTGCGAGAAGCGTGTGAATACAGGCGTTTAAGTGCCTCATTTTAGTTCCTTTCCATTTTTCGTTGAGATACTCGTCCTTTACCGCGTTGTATACGGTCAGATAATCGTTGGTCAGAACCGTGTCGATTCCCATCGCGAAGTATTGCTTCGCTTCCTCGGGATCGTCCGCGTAGAATACGTTGCAAAGAATGCCGTGCGCGTGCGCCATTTCAACGGTTTCCTGATTGAAATAGGGCTTGAACAGCTGGATCTTGTACGCGCCCAGCGCAATGGCGCGCCGAACCATGGACAGGGGATCCTTGTTTCTATCCCAGCCCACGCAGACCCTCAGATCGGGGGCGTATGCCATGACCCTTTGGATCATGGTGTCAGAGGAGGTCATAAAGTAAATATGCTGCTCGCAGTCGTATTTTCGAATCAGCGCGACGATCTCCTCGATCATGGGATTCTCGAAGTTTTTATCCCAAATTTTCACGTGGATATTCATAATGGCCCGTCCCGCGAATTTTTGCAGGATCTCCTCAAAGGTGGGGATCTTCAAGCCCTTGAACTTTTCTCCGTGCTTCGCGCCGAAATCCAACGCCAACAGCTCCTCGTAGGTGTGCTCGTAGATTTTTCCGCTTCCGTTGCTGACGCGGTCAAGGGTGCTGTCGTGGCAGGAAACCAGTACGCCGTCCTTGGTGGACCACAGATCAAATTCAATTTCCTCTGCTCCAAGCGCCACTGCCGCGCCAAAGGCGGGCATGCTGTTTTCGGGAGCAACCGTATTGAAGCCTCGATGGGCGCAAAGACGGGGGTAGGGCATGACGCCGTCAAAGGGAACGACCGACGCGCCGCCGTTGCGGTAAAGCCACGGTCTGCGCCCTTCCTCTATGTATTCGTAATGCGCCTTGCACTTGCCCATATGTCCCGCGGGCTTGTAATATTTTGCCGTAGGATCGATCTCACAGATCCCAAGTCCCACGCGGTTTTTCATATTCAGCAGCTGCTCTCCCTTGGGGGAGAACACCGCGCTGCAGCCGCACACCTCGGACGTCTCACCCAAGGAGACCGACGCGCGGACGAGATAGGCGTTGGTTTGATAGCAAAGGAAGGAATTGATGATGGAAAGCGCCTCGTGGGTGTCGGTCCGCTGCAGAGAGCAGCCGATGATGATATCGACCTTTTCCCGAGCGAGCATGGCGAAGCGCTCGTAGAAATAAAAATCATAGCAGGTCAGAAAGGCAAAGCGAAGCCCTTCCAATTCCAAAATATAGGGAGAAGCGCCCTCGTAGCTGTACGCCACGTCAAGCTCGTGACCGCCCTCGGCATCGGTTTTGACCTCACTGGGGGCGGGATGCGACTTGAAATACCGACCGACGAGGTTGCCCTCGCGGTCAAAGGCGTGGGTGGTGTTGCGAAGCCCGTTTTGGGTTTCGTATCCCGCATTGACAAAAACCAGCGCGTGACACCGCTTGGCCGTCTCGCTTGCTTTTTGCAGCAGAATGGCATTGTATTGATTCACTGCTCCATAAAATCCGTCCTTGCCCCGTACGTCGGCAAGAGCGTCGCCGTATTCGGGCAGAACGATCAGATCAAGGCTCTCGTCACATTGCTCCAACAGATCGAGCAAGCTCCCAAAGCAAGAGTCAAGATCCTTTTCGTCAAAGGAATAACGGGGTTGAATGACACAAACTTTCATAAAAAACTCCTTTTGTTATCTCTATTTGTATTTAGTTTACCGCGATATGGAATTTATCGTTTTCACTGAGATCAAGAAGCGTAACGGCTCTCTCAAAAATTTCTTTGGTTTGCTCAAAGGAAGCGGGGTGGTGCGCGTCGCTGCCCAGATAGAATTTACAGCCGCAGCTTTTTGCAATGCGGAACGGTCTGAGAACGGTATCGATTTCTTCATCGGAAAAAGACATATCGTATTGATTCAGCTCAATTCCGCAGCCGAGAAGCGCCGCTTTTGCGAACAGGCGTTCCATATCCTCACTCGGGATCAAATTCAGGGTTTCCAAGTAATCTTCCCGCGTATTTCGGTTGATCAGTTTACAGGCGAGGTGCGCGATGCCGATCTTTTCAAAAGGCAGATCCTGCCCCATCAGAGCGTCTAACCGATCGACCCACAGCCGCGCTCGCTTTTCCTTGCTTTCTACCCCGTCGATGTCTATCGTGAAGCCCTTCATATGCAAATGCGTAGTCGGAATGATGATAAACCCGAAATCGTCAAACCGTTCGGGGGGTATACCAACGGCCATATATTGATCCATATCGGTCTCACAACCAAATAAAAATTCCACGGAATCAGCCTGAGGCAGGGGCATTGCTTGACTGATATGATCAAAATTTTGCGGCATATACCAATTTGAGGCGCCCTTTACGGCACTGTCCCAATAGTGGTCAGTCAAGCAAATTCGGGACAACCCGTTTTCTTTTGCATACTGTAAAATTCGTTCCGTTGATTGCTCGGGATCTCTGGAACAGGAAGAAAGCAAGGAGTGAATGTGGTAATCGTGATCAATTTTAAATTTCATATTATTTATCCTCCGTGTTAAAAATGATAAAATAATTTTTATTTTGCGCCGTAAGGCGTTATATCACGTGCTTTACCTGACGTTATCGGATAAACGACACTCTTGACGTGGGGCAAGAGAGCAAAAGGTATATTTTAGAAATAAAACGTAAATGAAAAATCTCCCGATTTGATTTTGCTGTAAAAAATAAATCCAATGACCGCCAAGGCAATTGTGACAAAAATTACCTTAAATACTTTAGCGTTTCTATCCATCGTCTCTTCCGCTTTTCCTTTGTTGTTGAGAATCTCTTCCTCAGAAAGCGTGTTTTTATGTAATTGCATTTGAATTTTTTTAATAACACGTTGTTCATCATATTCGACAATATTTCCACAAGAAGGACACTGAAAATCATATTCCGTCACTTCAACATCTCCAATCATATGGGTTCTATGATTGATTCTGTTGTGCTTTCTATAATCAGGGTCCCCTGGACTTACGGTTCTTGTTTTGGAGTGTTTATCTAACCGTGCTCCGCATTTGTGGCAATAAAACTTTTTTGTTACCATGCCCATTGGAATAGAAATGGATTTGTTTTTCATTTCGATCTCCTTTTGTCGATATGTTATACTAAACTGCTGTAAAATAAACTTTTGAGTTTTGCTCGAAAATTGACGGTGCGCAAAGGCAAGTCCGCACCCAAGCCTTCCCTTGTCAGGGAAGGTGGCACGGCGAAGCCGTGACGGATGAGTAGTTTCTCGCTAAAACTAACTTTTTTTTAATTCCTCAAATTCAACTTCAATGTGATTTAGTATGACTTGGCATACATCGGCAAAATTTTTACGGATACTATCGTTTGGAAATCTTAATACCACCAGTCCTTGTTCTTCAAGAAATTTATCTCTTGCAAGGTCTTTTTCTTTATGTTCTTCCGTTAGATGCTGTATGCCGTCAATTTCTATAACAAGTTGTTTTTTGGGAATATAAAAATCAACGATATAGTTTCCAATGTTATATTGTCTGTGCGCCTTCATTGGTAACCGCTTAAGAAAATCATACCAAAGGTGCTTTTCTTCGGGCGTCATATTTTTTCGCAGAGCCTGTGCATTGCTGACCAAATCTTTGTTATATGCTTTCATTTGTTACCTCGTATATATGGACTACTCATCCACCGCTATCGCGGTCCCCCTTCCCTGACAAGGGAAGGCTTAAGGACGCGCCCATAAGGGCGAACTTAGTTGTCGAGTCGTCGTTCGAGACAAACGACACTTTCGACGTGGGTCATAAGACCAAAAGGTATATTTTTGTGCTAAAAACGGGGGTTGTAAGTACAAAAGGTATATTTTTTACTCGTAAATCCCGTCGAAAAGCATTGAGATGCTATCATAGTCAATTCCGAATTTTCTCGTCCAACGGTTAACGGGATAAGCCGCATACCCCCTGTCGCTTAACGGTAACAGCATATCTTTTTCACAAATGTGTCCAGCAGTAACGCCAAACGAGTCGTTTGAATGTAAAATATTAAGATACCCCAGCATATCAATAAACGCTTCGATCTGCTCCATAGTCATCGTCAAAAGCCCGGATTGCTTCAATTCTCGGCGTAGTTTTCCTGATGTTGTGTTTTGAGGTGAATTTTCTATGACCTCCATAATTTTTTTGAAATGCTCGTAATCCGCAAAGGAATGAATGGGGTGCGGAAGTGTTTTGTATTCTTCTAAAAATATAATTGCCGTGTTAAGATCAAATTTGAATGGAATTAACGCTTTAAAATAGAAATGCACCATATCAACGTTGATATACCAAAACTGCATCTTTGGCTCTTGGCTGACAGTATGCTGATATTGGCATATTTCGCAACGATTTTCGTTGTATCTGTCCTCAAATTCACCGTCCTTGCCGACTACCGATCCGACGTATTTTTTCTCAAATTCATGATCGGGTAAGTTTTTAATATAGTAGTAACAAGCAAGTGCTGTTCTGTATTCGGGCGCATTATGTGCGACACCGTAGAGAAAATCTTTTGCCAATTCTTTAACCGAAAGTGTTGCAATTAACTTTTTTGCATAGCATATCGCCTCATCGTGCGGATAAACAGTTTCGCATAACTTCATCGTACCCTCGCTGACGGCAGGAAGGTATTCAAGAACAGGCGTAGTCCAAAACTCTCGAAAATCCTTTCGTGCAAAACGCTTTAAGAGCTTGAGTGCGGTAGTCTTATTGCAAGGCGCAGTAGGCGAAGCTTGATACGCCTTGATTTCCTCAATATAAGCAGCATTGATTTCGCCAGATTGTGAATTACTTGTTTGCCAAGCTGCAAGCGGCAGAGTAAAATCTTCATCACCGCCAGCATTTGCAATGGTTTCAGATATTGCTTCTATAATGTTCTTTTCTTCTTTCAAAGCGCTGCTCCTTTCGATATGTTATACCGTACTGCTGTAAAACGGACTTTCGAATCTTGCTCAAAACGCACTTTTGTCCTCAACCATTTCCCTTTGCGGTGGTGATGGAAGCGATAAGTAATTTTCGTATCTTACTGCATTTTGCGAACATATCCTTATATTCTTCCTCGGTTATCATGTGCGTATCTTTGAACAGACCGAGCCAATAGTCTGTTTCATAGCATTCTTTCAATGCTATTTGGAATTTGTTTATAAAATCCGCCTTACTTGCAGCGTAGTTGGCTTCGTGGATATTTGCGCCAATACTTGTGCCACTTCGTAATATTTGGTTTAGCAAAACATTGCTTTTGCGGTTTTCTTTGATATCGGTGCAAAGATTGACGATATCTACGGCAAATTGTTTTGATAAATCAACTAAAAAGTTCTCTTTCATCACAAGTCCTCATTTATTAACGATTTTACGCTTTGCGTTATTTTTAATGAATTGACGGCGTTGCCGTCATGAATTGATGCTATCGCATCATGATTTCTCGCTTCGCTCCATGAATTGAATTGCGCGTCCTTCCTTATGCGCCCGCAGGCGCAATTCATGGCGAAGCCAATTCATGAGTGCCACGCACTCAATTCATGCGCTCGCGCAATTCATTGTTGAATCTGTCGTTTGAGACAAACGACAGATTCAACATGCCCTGTCCTCGGAAACAAATCAACAGGCTGCACCTCACCGATCTCGTATCCTTCCTCTGCAAACCACACGCAATCTCTTGCGAGGGTATCGGGGTCGCAGGAGACGTACACGATCCGTGGAATTTCCAGCCCCGCAAGGCAGGCGACAAGCTCTCGGGTCGAACCCTTTCTGGGGGGATCGATCACCACTACGTCGGGGCGCATGCCACCCGCGGCGCGGAGAATATTCTCCCGATTGCCCGCGTCGGCGCAGAAAAATTCCGCGTTGGTAATGCCGTTCCGACGGGCGTTTTCCCTCGCGCAATCCACGGCGGCGGAGACGATCTCCACTCCGCAGAGCTTCTTTGCCTTGCTTGCCATGGAAAGTCCGATGGTGCCCGTTCCGCAGTAAAGATCCATCAGGATCTCCTTCCCCGAAAGTCCGGCGCGATCCGCCGCAAGACCGTACAACAGCTCCGCGCCGTCGCGGTTGACCTGATAAAAGGAGTCGGGGGAAATGCGGAAGGAAAGTCCGCACAGCTCGTCCTCAATAAAATCGTTCCCCCAAAGGGTGATATATTTCTTTCCCAACACCACGTTGGTGTTTTCGCGGTTGATATTCAGCAGAATGCCCACAACAGACGGGAGTCCTACACGAATCGTGTAGGAAAATTCATCGGAACAAGGAAGCGTCTCGCCGTTGATCACAAGACAAACCATGATCTGTCCCGTTTTCTCGCCAACGCGAAGATAAATATGTCGCAAAAGTCCAACCCCACTTGTCTCGTCGTATACGCTCCAGCCGTGTTTCTCCGCAAAGTCACAGATCAGAGCCACGATGGGCGCAAAGGAGGGGTGTTGAATGGCGCAGGTGTCCGCGGGGATCACGTCGTGAGACTTGGACGCGAAAAAGCCCGCGCGGATCTTGCCGTCCTTGGTTTTCGTCACGGGATACTGTCCTTTGTTCCGATAACCGCCTACCCGTCCCGTGGTCTTTACGGGGAGAACCGTAACTTCGGAAAGCCCCGCCTTGCGAAAGGCGTGGGCGACGTATTCTCTTTTGCGATCCAGCTCGTGCTCGTAGGTCACGTGTCGGTATACGCAGCCGCCGCAGGCGAGAGGCGCTTGGCAGGGGTCGGTTTGAGCGCGGTAGGGTGAGGGGGTAAGGATCTCCTGAAGCTTTGCCACGCAGAAGCTTTTGGTGACCTTGATGATCTTTGCGCGGATCACATCTCCCGTCACCGCGCCGCGGACGAATACCACCCGTCCGTCTCCCGCGATTCTCCCCACGCCGCAACCGAGGTTGTTCAGATCGGTGACGGCGAGGGTAATGCTCTCGTTTTTGTTCATGAGACGTAAATTTCCTTGCCCGTTTCCAGACACAGACAGCCAAGCGGCTCGTCGTACGCCGCGCCGCAGTCCATCAGGATACAGCCCTCGCCGTAAAAGATCATTCCCTTTTCCGCCTCGGGCAGGGTGTAGGTAGGAACGTGACCCGCAATCACCGTTACGTCGTCGAAATAAGGACGGTTTACGTCAAGCGGCTCGTGGATAAAGTCCTCTGGCATATAGTCCTCCAAGGGCGTTGCGGGATCGAAATCGGCAATGCCCGCGTGGAGCAGAAGATACTTTCTGCCCTTTACGGTGACTTCCTCGTACAGCGAAAAGTCGGCAAGATATTCCAGAATTCCTTCCTTCATGTCGTCGTCCAACGCCTTAAAGCCCTCCATGGTCTGCTGACCGCCGTCGGTGATCCACTCGGTCATCTCCCCAAGGATCGCGGGATCGGGGTCGCCCCCCTTCCACATCCGATCCAGCTCGGTGAGCAGACGGAGCGCGCGATAGTCGCAGTCGCCTAAGATCGGAATCACGTTGAAGCGCATGCTCAGATCACAAAGCAGCTCCATGGGCGCGTCACCGTGATCCACTACGTCGCCAAGCACGTACATCACGTCGTTGTCACTAAAACGGATCTCCTTGAGTAATTTCTGAAACTTTTCCAAACATCCGTGTAAATCGGATACTACGTAAGTCATAATCATTCTTCCTTTCAAAATTTATGGGGACGCGCTTACTTTTCTTTCGCGAAAGAAAAGTAAGCAAAAGAAAGCAAAGCAGGAGGATGCGTCTTACTTTTTCTTTTAAAAAAGAAAAAGTAAGCAAAAAGAAAACAAAGCATGGGTTTTATTTTTCTTAATATTGTTTTCGGAAATTTGACTGTTTTTTGCGGGAGAAGCAAGCCCCTCCCCTACCGTCACCTAAAAAATATTGTTCTTCGGTGGGCGCAATGATTTTAAGTAATCGTTCTCTCAAAAGTACGATATGCGATGGATTCCCTCAATCTTGGTAGGGGAGGGGCTTGCTCCTCCCGTTTTCGTCACAAAGAATAGAAGTGAGAAATACGAACCCAAAGAACTTGTTTCAAGTTCTTTGAAGGAGTCCAGAGGAAACTTTCTCGAAAGAAAGTTTCCTTTGGCGCGTCCCCTAACGC
>JAFVQC010000012.1 GCA_017504995.1 Clostridia bacterium | reverse complement strand
GCGAAGCCGACGGATGAGGAGACTGCCGTTTGTGTATTGCGCTCACGTTCTCCTCATCCACCGCAAGCGGTCCCCCTTCCCCGCTGGGGAAGGCTTTTTTGTGCAACTTTATTTGTTATATAGGTTTTTCGACAGCCTGAAGCGTAGCAGTGAGAGATCACTGCTACGCTTGTTTTTGTGATCGAAATCAATACAACGGATACTTCTTGCAGATCGCTGCTACCTCGGCGCGAACCTGATCGGCGGTATTCTCGAAGTCCTTCGCTACCATACCGAACAGACGGGCGACGGTCTTCATATCCTCTGCCACAAGTCCTCTGGAGGTAACGGCAGGCGTTCCCACGCGGACACCCGAGGTCACGAAGGGCTTTTCGGGGTCGTTGGGAATGGCGTTCTTGTTGACGGTGATGTGTACCGCGTCCAATCTCGCCTCAAATTCCTTGCCCGTGATCTTCATGGGGCGAAGGTCAACCAGCATCAGGTGGTTATCCGTACCGCCCGAAACCAGATCGAAGCCCTCGGCAAGCAGACCCTCGGCAAGAGTGCGGGCGTTTTCCACGATCTGATGCTGATACGCCTTGAACGCGGGAGTCAACGCTTCACCGAAGCAGACTGCCTTGGCGGCGATGGTGTGCATCAGAGGACCGCCCTGCGTACCGGGGAAGATCGCCTTGTTGATCTTCTTTGCCAGCTCCTCGTCGTTGGTCAGGATCAGACCGCCGCGCGGACCGCGAAGGGTCTTGTGGGTGGTGGTGGTGACGATATCCGCGAAGGGTACGGGAGAAGGATGCTCGCCTGCGGCGACCAGACCCGCGATGTGCGCCATATCCACCATAAAGTACGCGCCAACCTCGTGGGCGATGGCTGCCATCTTCTCAAAGTCAATGGTTCTGGGATATGCGGACGCGCCCGCGACGATCAGCTTCGGCTTATGCTCCTTTGCCAGTCTCTCGTAGGCCTCCATGTCGATATACTCGGTAACGGGATCCAGCTCGTAGGGCACGAAGTTGTAATACATACCCGAAATGTTGACGGGGCTTCCGTGGGTCAGATGTCCGCCGTGAGCAAGGCTCATGCCCATGACCGTGTCACCGGGCTGAAGCAGGGCGAAGTAGACCGCCGTATTTGCCTGCGCGCCGCTGTGGGGCTGTACGTTGGCAAATTTTGCGCCAAACAGCGACTTTGCGCGCTCGATGGCGATGGTCTCGGCAACGTCCACGCAGGAGCAGCCGCCGTAGTAGCGCTTACCGGGGTAGCCCTCGGCGTATTTGTTGGTCAGCACCGAGCCCATGGCGCACATCACCGCTTCGGAAACCACGTTCTCCGAGGCGATCAGCTCAAGTCCGTCCTGCTGACGGTTAAACTCCGCCGTGATGGCGTCGGCAATCTCGCGATCCACCGCGCCTACAGTAGCAATCATTTTTTCAATCATAGCACTCATTTTTTCTTCCTCCAATTTTTTTCGATCGATTTTTCATCGTTATCCTATATTATAAAGGAAAGCGCGGAAAATTACAAGGGGAAACGCAAAGAATTTAAAGTTTCGTAATTTTTTTCAATTTTCTTGCAATTTTTTTGGAATATCATTGACAAACCGACGAAAAAAGTGGTATAATAAAGCATAAGACCTTTTTACATACTTATTATTTATGATCGGAGGGCGTTGGATGGAAATTGCAATTATAGCACACGACTTAAAAAAAGAATTGATGGCGCAGTTTTGTATTGCGTATTGCGGTATTCTCAGTAAGCATAAGCTTTGCGCCACCGCGATCACCGCAAAATATATCTCCGAAGCAACCGGTTTGAATATTGACCGCCTGATGTCGGGCAGTCAGGGCGGCGAGGAGCAGGTGGCTTCCCGCATCGCCTATAACGAGATCGACGTACTGCTGTACTTCCGCGATACCCGCGCTACCTCGCAGGTCAAGCCCGCGGAGCTGGAGCTGTTGCGCGTTTGCGATCAGTATAACATACCCGTGGCGACGAACATTGCCACCGCCGAGGTCATCATCACGGCGCTGGATCGGGGCGACTTGGATTGGCGTGAGATCTTCAATCCCCATTCGCCCTACAATCAGTCGAAGCACAAAAAGAAATAAATTATCTGCGGAGAGCCGCAAAAAAACACGTCCCGCGAGCCGTCGCGCCCCAGAGAGAGGATCCCTGCTTGTCAGTGGCTGAAAGATCCTTGCGCCAGACACCGCGCGGATACCGCTTTTTGCGCCGCAGGAGCAATTGAATGAGTCCTTGAGTAAAAAATTCGGGTGGAACCGTGCAAAGAATCCTTGCACCCCGAACGGCTTTTGCCGTTCGGGGTTTTTGTTGTTGGGAACGGCAATGAAAAACGGCGCCCACGAGGTTGCCCTCACTCCTATACCCACCCCTTTTTAGAGACGACGGCTCTTGATGGAAAGGAGCTTATATGAAACTGAAAGTAATGACCTTCAACGTCCGATGTGACGTGAAGGGAGACGGAATCAACTATTTCCCCAACCGTCAGCACCGCGTGCTGGAAGCCATTCGGGAGGAAGCCCCCGATCTGATCGGCTTTCAGGAGGTGACTGATTACATTCGAGCCTTTTTAAAAACCAATCTGAGCGACGAATACACCGTCGTCGGCTGCGGTAGGAACCAAAATTACGGCGGAGAAGCCTGTTTGATCGCCTTTCGAAAGGACGTCTTTGATCTGATCCGCTTCGAGACCCGTTTTCTTTCCACCGCGCCCTTCGTGGCGGGAAGCACCTACGGAGGAAGCGACCAGAGCCATTGCCCCCGTACCTTTGCTCACGCGGAGCTGATCCACAAGGAAATGGATCACCCCATTCACTTCATCAACACCCATCTGGACCATAAGGGAACGGTCGCTCGGCTCATGGGCATGACCCAGATCCTGCAACGGATCTCCGAGCTTTCGGGGCAGTTTGTCCTCACGGGAGATATGAACGTTCCCCCCGATTCCGACTGCGCAAAGCTTCCCCTCGCTGTGAAGGAGCGAAAGATCACGGATGCCACCGCGGCAGTTCCCTTCACCTTCCACGCCTACGGCAAGCGAGAGCCATTTTCCAAGATTGACTATATCTATACCGACGGCGAACCGCTTGATGCCTACGCTGTCAAAGACGAGCCGACAGACGGCGTGTATATTTCCGACCACTATCCCGTCTGCGCGTGGATCGAGCTGACCTAAAAAACTATCCATTTTAATTCTTTTGTCACAAAATCAAGGGGGTAGAAATATGAAAACAAACTATATAAGAGAAAATTTGCAAAAAAAATTCGAATTTCAAAATTATGGTCACGCATTGGAAATTTTAAACGAAGCCTTTGCGTCGGAATGGAATGACATACAAGATGCGTTAGAGAACTTGTCCATTTCTATTGAAGATTTAAAAGCTGCAGGCGGAAACGAAACTGCCATTCCTAAAAAATTCGATGATGTTTTATATCCGTTAGAATGGAGAGAAATTCGAATTACCGGCGATCTGCTTGTTAAGATGTACCCACGAAGATCCAATCAACGAGGTCGTTTTTCTAATGACCCTTTTGATGAAAAGTTAATTGAAGGATACATTGATGGTCACAATATTGATTTTATCAAAAATAAAGTTGCATTCGATTTAGAATGGAACAGTAAGGATCAAACTTTTGATCGAGATTTGTTAGCAATGCGAACCTATTTTGATTGTGGATTGGTTGAGGTCGGAATCATTGTAACCAGAGCAGAAGATTTAAACGATATCTTTAAAGCCGTCAAGGATAATGATGGAAAACCTTTGATGTCAAAATATGGTGCAAGCACCACGTGGATGGGTAAATTGGAATACAGACTAAAATCCAGAAGGAATGGTGGCTGTCCAATTTTAGCCATCGGCATTAAAAAATCTTGTGTCGAGGGGTACGAAAATGAGTAAAACAGAATTGGATTTAACAATACGGGACTTTAAAGAGTTTACCGCAAATAAAAAATATAAAACAATTTACGCAGATCCACCTTGGCAATTTCAAAACAGAACGGGGAAAGTTGCTCCCGAACACAAGCGCCTGAATCGATATGGAACAATGACGTTGAATGAAATCAAACAGTTACCTGTATCCGATGTGGCTGATGAAAAATGTCATTTGTATTTATGGGTCCCAAATGCACTTTTGCCTGAAGGCTTAGAGGTTATGAAGGCATGGGGATTTGAATACAAAACAAATATTATATGGGAAAAAATTCGAAAGGATGGTTTTCCTGATGGCAGAGGCGTTGGATTTTACTTTCGAAACGTAACGGAAATCTTATTGTTCGGAATCAAGGGAGATAAGAATCGAACTTTAGATGCAGGACGTTCTCAAGTTAATTTAATTCGCTCCGTTAAGAGAGAACACTCCAGAAAACCGGATGAATTCATTCCGTTAATAGAAAGTTGTTCTTCCGCCCCCTTCTTGGAGTTATTTGCTCGCGGAAATCGGGAAGGTTGGGATATGTGGGGCAATCAAGCAACCGATGATTACGAACCAACATGGTCTACCTATTCAAACCATACCACGGCAAAAAACGACAAACACTAATTCGCCCAAATAGGAGGAATCTATTATGAAAATCAAATTCGGAGACGTCGTTCTCGAAAAAAATGAGGCGCTGACCGTTTACGAGGCGGCGCAGGAAGCGGGTCTTGTCAGCCGCGCGGTGATCGCCGCCAAGGTAGACGGCGAGGTCTGCGCCCTGACTACCCCCTTGTGTGACGACGCCGAGGTCACGCTTCTGACCTTTGCCGACGAGGAGGGCGCGCACGTGTTCCGCCACTCCGCGTCTCACGTGCTGGCGCAAGCCGTCAAGCGGCTGTATCCCGCCACCAAGCTGACCATCGGTCCTGCCATCGACGGCGGCTTCTACTACGACTTTGACAGCGAGATCCCCTTCACCCCCGAGGTGCTGAAGGCGTTGGAGGACGAAATGAAGAAGATCGTCCGCGAAAACCACAGGATCGAACGCTTCACCCTGCCTCGCGAGGAAGCGATTGCTCTCATGAAGGAGCTGGACGAGCCATACAAGGTACAGCTCATCGAGGAGCTGCCCGAGGGCGCGGAGATCAGCTTCTACCGTCAGGGTGAGTTCACCGACCTCTGCGCCGGCCCCCACCTCTTTTCCACGGGAGCGATCAAGGCGCTGAAGCTGACCCAGTGTACGGGCGCGTATTGGAAGGGCGATCAGAACAACAAGATGCTCCAGAGAGTATACGGTACGGCGTTCCCCACGAAGGACGAGCTGAAGGCGCATCTGGAGCGCATCGAGGAAGCAAAGAAGCGCGACCACAACAAGGTGGGCAGAGATCTGGAATACTTCACCACCGTGGACTCCATCGGTCAGGGACTTCCCATCATGCTTCCCAAGGGCGCGCGGACCATTCAGCTGCTCCAGCGTTGGGTCGAGGACGAGGAGCAAAAGCGCGGCTATCTGCTGACGAAAACCCCCTTGATGGCAAAGAGAGAGCTTTACAAGATCTCGGGTCACTGGGATCATTATCTGGACGGTATGTTCGTTCTGGGCGATCCTTATGACGAGACCAAGGAATGCTTTGCCCTCCGTCCCATGACCTGCCCCTTCCAGTATCAGGTCTTTTTGAACAAAAAGCGGTCCTACCGCGATCTGCCCATGCGCCTTGGCGAGACCTCGACCCTGTTCCGCAACGAGGACAGCGGCGAGATGCACGGTCTGATCCGCGTGCGCCAATTCACCATTTCCGAGGGACATCTGGTGCTTCGTCCCGAGCAGCTTGCCGAGGAATTCAAGGGCTGTCTCGCTCTCGCGAAGCATTGCCTCAGCGCCGTCGGTCTGTGGGAGGATTGCTACTTCCGCTTCTCCCAGTGGGATCCCAAGCGCACCGATAAGTACGAGGGAACGCCCGAGCAGTGGGAGGAGGCGCAGTCGGTCATGGGCGAGCTTCTGGACGAGTATCTCGGCAAGGGCAACTACACCATTGGTATCGACGAGGCGGCGTTCTACGGACCGAAGCTGGATATCCAGATGCGGAACGTCCACGGCAAGGAGGACACGCTGGTTACCATTCAGATCGACATGCTTCTCGCCAAGAAGTTCGGCATGGAGTACGTGGATTCCGATAACACCTTGAAAACGCCCTATATCATTCACCGTACGTCCCTTGGCTGCTACGAGCGCACCTTGGCGCTTCTGCTGGAAAAATACGCAGGCGCGCTTCCCATGTGGATGGCGCCCGAGCAGGTCCGCTTCCTGCCCATCGGCGACGAGCAGGTGGCGTACTGCCGCGATCTCGCCGACAAGATGACCGACCTCGGTATGCGCGTTACCGTTGACGAGCGCAACGAGAAGATCGGCTATAAGATCCGCGCGGCGCAATTGGAAAAGGTACCCTATATGCTGATCGTGGGCGAAAAGGAAATGAACGACGGCACGGTCGCTCCCCGTTCCCGTAAAACGGGCGACATGGGCGCAATGCCCGCCGAGGACTTCATTGCCCTCGCCAAGGCTCAGATCGATGAGAAAAAGTTAGATAATTAAGGACGATAAGGATGCGTTAAGGGGGAACTTCTTTCGAGAAGTTCCCCCTTAAAATCCCCTTCAAGAACTTGAAAAAATTTTTATTTCAAAAAATTAGCGTAACCGTAAAAAATGCACGCCTTGGCGTACCTGCGATAAAGCAGAAAACGGTATAGTTGTAAAAATACGACTATACCGTTTTTATATTAAAATTCAACTGATATTAGAAAAATTCTCTACGAATGAGTTATTGTTTTTACTAAGGAATGTGCTATAATAGTAGTAGGATAAGCGCTGATCCAAAACATTTTGGAGGAACAACAATGATGAAACTTGGAGAAAAGATAAAATCACTAAGAAAGCAGAAAAACATATCCCAAGAGGTTTTTGCTAACTATCTTGGTGTGTCCTTTCAAGCCGTTTCAAAATGGGAAAACGGAAACACCATGCCTGACATGACTATGATCCCAGCGATTGCTTCATTTTTCGGTGTTTCCACAGATGAGCTGTTTGATTTTAATCTTTATGAGATTGAAAAGAATGTTGAAGCAATTGTAGATGAATACCGTAAATATTGGTATAAAGATAAGCATAAATGTGAGCAGATTCTTCGAGAGGGACTTAAAAAGTATCCGGGAAACGACATCTTGCTTGATTGCTTAACAGATGTTCTTTACGAGTTGGGGCGAAACGACGAGGTGATCACGATTGGAAAATCTCTCACGGAAAGCACAAAACATGATGATCTGCGGTTTGATGCATACCGTTCAATGGCAGAAGCGTACAAGGCGAAAGGAGAATATCAACTGGCCAAAGACGCTATTGAGCATATCCCCGAAATCTATTTTACAAAATTGGGCATAGCTGCGCAACTCCTTGAGGGCGAGGAAATGTACGAAGCAGCACAAAAGCAGAAAAACATTTCTGCACGTGATTTGGTTGATATGCTTATCATTATTGGTAAGTATCTAAAAGAAATTGGAGAAACCGAAAAAGCCCGCTCCCAATTTGTAATCGCGCAAAAAATCATGAATGCATTTTCTGATGATTTTGTTGAAACAAAATACTTTAAGGCAAAAGTTTTTGAAACTACTGGTGTAGAACTAAAAGAAATCGAACAACTATTATGCGAATAACCCTCGCCCCGCCTCACGCGGGGCTTTGCTTTTGTGGACACAAAAGCAGTGCTTCGTTTGTCTTAATTAAAGACATAAACCCTTAAAATTATAGGAAACTCGGTAGGGGCGAACTGTGTTCGCCCGCGGGCGTTCGCAGAACGCCCCTACGGTTTGCGTGTTAATTTAAGCCTTCCCCAGCGGGGGAAGGCTAATACGGGAATCCCTTTATTCAAATTGCTGAAACACTGACTTCTTTTGGGACTTTTTCGACAGACTGAGGCGTTGACGCGTGGGATACACGGCGTCAACGCCTTCTCTTTATTCTTATTCTCTTTGATCAAGCGCCGTGTAGACGTGAGGCTTGGAAATGCACTTGTACGCAGGACGAATGATCCGCTTTGCCGTTTCGAACTCCTCGATCCTGTGAGCGCACCAGCCTGTCACGCGCGCCATGGCAAACAGAGGCGTATACATCTCCACGGGGATCTCCAGCATCCGATAGACCAGACCCGAATACAGGTCCACGTTGGCGCACATGGGCTTGTTCAGCCCCTTGTGCCGATTGAACAGCTCGGGCGTCAGACGCTCGATGGTCTCCAGCAGGTGGAAGTCGTCGCCGTAGCCCTTCTTGACCGCCAGATCCTCGGCGTATTTCTTCAGGATCACCGCGCGGGGGTCGGATTTGGTGTAAATGGCGTGTCCCATACCGTAGATCAGACCCTTGCCGTCGTAGGCTTCCTTGTTCAGTATCCGTTGAATAAAGGCGGCAACCTCCTCGTCGTCGTGCACGTCGCGGATGTTGTCCTTGAAGCAGTCGAACATTTCCTGAACCTTGATGTTCGCGCCGCCGTGGAGAGGTCCCTTCAGCGAGCCGATGGCGCCGCTGATGGCGGAATAGGTATCTGTTCCCGAGGAGGACAGAACGCGGCAGGTAAAGGTGGAGTTGTTTCCGCCCCCGTGCTCTGCCTGAATGATCATGCAAAGATCAAGGAGTCTTGCCTCCTCCTCGGTGTACTGCTTGTTGGAACGGAGCATACGCAAGAAGTTCTGCGCCGTACCAAGCTCATCCTTGGGAATGTGAAGGTTCAGACCCTTCTTGAGATAGTGACTGCGATAGACCGCGTAGGCGTGCGCCGCGATGGAGGGCAGTCTCGCGATGATTTCAATGCTCTGACGAAGCATGTTTTCCATGCTCGTATCGTCGGGGTTCTCGTCGTAGGCGTAGAGCGCCAAAACGCCCATTGCCATTTTATTCATGATGGACGGCGAGGGGGCTTTCATGAGAATGTCCTCGGTAAAGCGCTCGGGCAGATGCCGCTTGCTTGCCAAAAGCGCCTTGAAGCCGTCCAGCTCTTCCTTTGAGGGGAGCTTGCCGAACAGCAAAATATACGCGCACTCCTCAAAGCCGTAACGGTTTTCCGCGCTGACACCGTCCACAAGCTCGGTCATGTCAAAGCCGCGGTATTCCAGCTTTCCCGCGTCGGCGATTCGTTCGCCCTCGTATAGCATATATCCGTGGGCGTTGCCGATGTTGGTCACACCTGCCATCACGCCCGTTCCGTCCATTTCACGCAAACCGCGCTTCACTCGGAAGTTTTCAAACGCCCCCGCGGGGACTGTGTTTGCCTTTTTTGCCTCCTTAAGACAGCCGTCAAATACCCGTCCCATCTCGGCTTCGTTTTTTTGCCATTCGTTTGCCATGCCTTGCACCTCCATGGTGATCTGTTTTTTGATTGTAATATTATACCACCGTTTCTCTTTTTTTGCAAGACGTAACCGCAAAAAATTCAAATTATTTACATTTCATTCATAAAAAGCAGACGGTTTTGTCTTAATTTGACGGCTTATGAATCAAGAATTTCACAAAACGGCATTTTTTGTGACCGTGCTTTCGGATTTCCCTTGGGAAATCTCCAGCGTGTAGAAAAAGTCCCAAAAGAAATCAGAGTTTCAGCAATTTGAACAAAGGGAATTTTCGTATTAGCCTTCCCCAGCGGGGGAAGGTGGCGGCGAAGCCGACGGATGAGGTGTTTTTAACGCAAAGTAACTCCTCATCCACCACTTCGTGGTCCCCCTTCTCCCACAGGAGAAGGCTTTTTTGTGCAACTTTATTTGTTATATAGGTTTTTCGACAGCCTG
>JAFVQC010000102.1 GCA_017504995.1 Clostridia bacterium | reverse complement strand
TGGGAGCGTGAAAATCGCAAGCCGCAGGCGAGGGCCATCGGCAAGCTCATAATTTGGTGCAAGAAAAACGGTATAGATTTATCGGACGTGGAGGAAAACTATGGTGAGGATAAAACATAAGTTTATACATATTTTTTCGTTTTTACTGCTTTTGTGCTTGATTTTTGCGACGAGCGCGGTGGTCGGTGCGGCGGCAAGCACCCGTGAGGGAGAGCTGATTACGACGAGAAACGAATTTGAAAAAGCCTTGAACGCCGCAAAGGATGGTGACACGCTTCTCGTTGGAGATATCGACTTTAATTTGCAGGGAGAAGGTGCAGTAAACGAAGCAGAGAGAATTACCATCACAAAGAACATAACGATAAAAAACGGCAAGACGGACGGAAAAGCCGTCTTTACGGGTGCAAGCTTTCTCTTGAACGGAACAAACGTTGCAGGCAAGACGTCGGAGTTCCGTTTTGTCGGAATCACCTTTGACGAGGGCTTGAATGCCGATGAGATCACGCATACCGATTGGGAGCTTTCTTATAGTGGCGACGGCTCGTTGATTTCAAGCACGCCGATAAAGTGTCAACGCGCAATTAATTGTATCGGTAATATCAATGCAAATTTCTCCGATTGTGAATTCAAGAATTATATGTCGGTCGAGGGTGGCGCAATCTACGCATGGTATCTCGACGGCGACAATTCGCATTGCGCCTTAAACCTTACGCTTGACGGATGCAGCTTTGAGAGCAATTCGGCGCTCAATTCCGGCGGTGCGATTTATCTCCGAGCAAAGAGTAATATCCAACTCTCTGCCGTTGATTGCACTTTCACGGATAACCGTTCGGGCTTCAACGACCAAGCCACGGGCGGCGGCGCGGTTGCTCTTCACGATTGCAAATCCGAATTTAATAACTGCGAATTCAAGGACAACATCGCTAACCACTTTTACGGCGGCGACCGCTTCTTTGATTTTGGCTACGTTCCCGAAATGGGCGGCAACTTTATTCTCTACGACGATACTCTTGAGGGCGGTGCTATCCTTGCGTGGGATGGCGAGCTTTCTATGAAAAACTGCGTTTTGACGAAAAACTCCGCTTCTTATGGCGGTGCAATCGCTTTGCAAACCATTACCGCTGACATCGAGGACTGCTTGATTACGGAAAACAGCGCAGTCTCCGTGTTGGAAGAAGCGCATAAAAATAAATATCTTGGCGTGGGAAGCTGTAACGGCATCGGCGGTGCAATTTACATTGACGGCGCGAAAGATATTACTATCAGCAATACCGAAATCGCAGACAATTATGCCGACAGCGCCTATGGTGCGATTTACGCAACCTACGTTACATATGATCCCGAATTTTATGAGCAGTTTGAACTTAATTTGCTGTTTTGCTCAATACGTGACAACGCCTGTGGCGTAAAAATTTCCGAAATACAAAATGATAGCGGCTCGTGGTTATATGACACGCACGCCATCCCATATATAAACACCGTGGGTTGCCTTGTGCTTGATGAAATATACGGCGAGGACATACCGAGAAACGAACAGCCCACCGAGGAAAACGGATACAACTTCTTCGGCAGCGCAGCTCCTGCACAGTGGTACAACGAGGAAGGTCATCTCGTACACGCCCCCACAGTTTCCACCGATTTCATCAAGGAGAAGCTCGGTGACAGAAACTATTACGGCACGTTTACGGTAGGCGCAAACAACCACGAGGTAACCTTCAAGTTCTTTATGGACGGCGTTTGCAAGGAAACCGTTGTTCTTCCTTCCGGCGTGCATCCTACGCGCCCTGCCTTTGAAAAGGTCGGCTACACGCTCACCGCTTGG
>JAFVQC010000011.1 GCA_017504995.1 Clostridia bacterium | reverse complement strand
GAGGAGTTACTTTGCGTTAAAAACACCTCATCCGTCGGCTTCGCCGCCACCTTCCCCCGCTGGGGAAGGCTAATACGAAAATTCCCTTTGTTCAAATTGCTGAAACTCTGATTTCTTTTGGGACTTTTTCTACACGCTGAGATTTTCGCCTTAGCGAAAATCCACCTTACTTTTTCACTATTCACTATTCACTATTCCCTATTACTTTAATTTCGGAGGTGTTTATGTCACTTTCTTACCCCACGCCGCATATTTCCGCCACGCCCGACGAGATCGCCAAAACCGTCCTCATGCCGGGTGATCCGCTTCGCGCGGAATTTGTAGCAAAGAATTTTCTCGAAGGCGCGCTGCTGTTCAACAACGTCCGCGGTGTCCAAGGATATACGGGAGTCTGGCGCGGCGTGCCCGTATCGGTAATGGCAAGCGGTATGGGTATGCCCTCAATCGGAATCTACAGCTACGAGCTATATTCTGCCTTCGGAGTGGAAAATATCCTCCGCATCGGCTCGGCTGGCGCGCTCTCCCCAAAGGTTCACATCAGAGACTTGATCCTCGGCATGGGCGCTTGCACCAATTCCGCCTACGGCGAGCAATTCGGCATGAGAGGAACGGTCGCACCCGTTTGCTCCTATTCTTTGCTGGAAGGCGCAGTACGGCTGGCGACGGAAAAGAAGCTTCCCTTCCACGTAGGCAATCTGCTGTCCTCCGATACCTTTTATGACGATGACGGCGAAGCCACGCTCCGTTGGGCAAGGCTTGGAGTTCTCGGCGTGGAAATGGAAGCCGCCGCCCTTTATCTGAACGCCATGCGGGCAGGCAAAAACGCCCTTGCCATTTGTACCGTTTCGGATTCTCTCGTCACGGGAGAGGCGACCACCGCCGAGGAACGGCAGACCTCCTTTACCGACATGATGACGCTTGCGCTGGATCTTGCGGCAGAGCAAGGGGGCAAATAAATGAAGCAAACAAACCGAGTTTTTCTTATCGTCCTTGACAGTCTGGGCGCGGGGGCAGCCCCCGACGCGGCAGACTTCGGCGACGAGGGGGCGCATACCCTCCAAAGTCTCCATCAAACGGGACGACTGAAAATCCCCAACCTTTGTCAGATGGGGATCGGCAACATCGACGGACTGTCCTTCCTTGGAAGGACCGATACCCCCACCGCCGCCGTAGCGCGTCTTATGGAACTCTCTCGGGGAAAAGACACCACCATCGGGCATTGGGAGCTGGCGGGACTTGTGTCCGACGCGCCGCTGCCCACCTTTCCAAAGGGCTTTCCCCAAGAATTTTTGAATCGTTTTTCCGCCGCCGTAGGTCGTGGTATTCTTTGTAACGCCCCCTACTCGGGAACGGCTGTGATCCGCGACTTCGGAGAAGAACATCTTCGGACGGGATCACTGATCGTCTACACCTCGGCAGATAGCGTCTTTCAGGTAGCGGCGCATACCGACGTCGTCCCCTTGGACGAGCTTTACGCCATTTGCCAAAAAGCAAGAGAGATGCTCACGGATAAGCTGGGCGTGGGTCGGGTCATTGCCAGACCCTTCACGGGAACGGCTCCCGATTTCGTTCGAACGGCGGACAGACGGGACTTTTCTCTGACACCGCCCATCGCTCTGCTCCCCGATGCGATCAAAGAAAAAGGACTGGATTCGATCGCCGTGGGCAAGATCCACGACATTTTTGCGGGACGCGGATTCACTCGCGCCTTCCGCACTCATTCCAACGAGGAAGGCATGGCGATCACCGCCACCCTTGCCCGTGAGGACTTCCGCGGTCTTTGCTTTGTCAATCTGGTAGATTTCGACACCCTGTGGGGGCACCGCCGCGATGCCATCGGCTACGCCGAGGGGCTTTCCGCCTTTGACGCATGGCTTGGAGATTTCCTTCCTTTGTTGAAGGAAGGCGACGTTTTGATGATCACCGCCGATCACGGCTGTGATCCCTCTTTCCGAAAAACCACCGACCACACCCGCGAATACGTGCCTCTGCTGATCCATGGAAAGCAACTCACACCCGATAATCTCGGCACGCGGCGCTCCTTTTCCACCGTTGCCGCAACCGTCACCTCGCTTTTTGGAATCTGCTTTCCCTGCGACGGCGAGTCGCTTCCCCTACAAGATTGTTGAAAGGAGTCGCTATGATCGATCAAAACGCTCTGCTCAAGCAAGCCGAGACGGCAAGAAAAAACGCCTACGCCCCCTATTCGGGCTTTACCGTCGGCGCGGCTCTGCTTTGCCGTGACGGAACGGTTTATACGGGCTGCAACGTGGAAAACGCCTCCTTCAGTCCAACCTGTTGCGCCGAGCGGGTCGCCATCTTCAAGGCGATCAGCGAGGGACGGCAGGACCTTTGCGCCATTGCCGTCGTAGGCGGCAAGAACGGCGACGCGCTTACTCCCTGCCCGCCCTGCGGTGTTTGCCGACAGGTGCTTTCGGAATTTTGCGAGGAGGACTTTCCCGTCATTCTTGCAAACGGCAATGGTGACCCCACCGTCACCACCCTCGGCGCGCTTCTTCCCTACCGATTTCGCATTTCCCATCCCTCTTTTGAAACGGAGAATCCTTCATGAACAACAAAACTCGTAAACAACGGCAGAGAAGCGGCTGGATCCGCTTCCGCTATCTCTTCCCTATTTTCGCGGTCCTGCTGACCGCGGCAACCCTCTTGATCCCTTGTCTGCGTTTTACCACCGCCGATACGGGTACGGGAGAGGCGATCTCGGTGGCAACGCTGACGTCAAACGCATGGACACAGGTTCGCACCTATCTGTTTGCCACCGCGGAGCAACACGAAGCCAACGTTGCCTTTTCTCAAACCGTCCTTGTGACCTTGATCCTCCTCTGGCTTCTGTTCCTTGTGGGAATAGTTGCAACGGTCTGGGTCACCGTAGGCGCGTTTCGGCATTTTTCCGATCCCGAGAAAAGCGGAACCGATCGGATACTCTTCCGAACGATGTTTCCAAATCGAATCGTCGTCTGTCTCTATCGGGCGCTGACGCTTCTCCCCCTGCTGTTTCCGCGAATCCTTCTTCTCTGCTATGAAAATATTCTGCATTACACGGTGATCCTGAATCTGACCTTCCTCGAACCGGTCTGGATCGGATTTGGACTCTTCCTTGCGGAAATTGCCCTCGTTGCGGCTTTTGCCCCCATAGAAACGGTGGCGAATATGAATCCCTTCCGCCGTCGGCGAAAGCCCGTCGAGATGGAGGAAGAACAAGAAGAACCCACCCCTGTTTTTGCAACCGAGGCGGAACAGAAGCAGTACGAGTTGATCGAGAAAAGCAAAGCCGAGCAGGCAGAACGGATCCGAAAGCTTTTGCAACGGGACGAATAACGAACGAGGGAACGCTTCCTTTGGAAAGCGTTCCCTCGTTCGTTGTTATTTAGTCAATATGTACGTTCACGCCGTTGACCGTTACCTCCCCGTCGGCGCGAATGAGAATATAGCGCACGCCGTCGATCACACGGGTCTCCAGCACGTCGCCACAGCCCTCGCTGACCTTAACGGTGACCTCGGGGGTCTTGATTTGCATCTGCCCCGATGCCGCCACGTTCTTGGGGTGGATCTCACCGTCCTTGCCGAAGGCTTCCTCATACCTTTCCTCAAACGCCGCTACCCTCTCCTCGGGCACGCCGCAGTAGCGAAGCATGTCTCCCGCCGTCTCCTTGGTCAGCAAAAGCGGCTCTGCTTCCTTTTCTTCCTTTTGCGCTTCCAGCATCCCCCGCGCCTGCGCGTGAACCGAACGAACGACGCGCAGACTGCAATCCTCCTCCATAGCTTGCTCCAGAATCCCGTCAAAGGTCTCCTTTTGAATCGCCGCAGGCATGGGAAGGATTGCGCCAAACAGAGCGTCCACCACCGTCTCGTGACTGTCCGTCAGATCCTTCGTGTAGTACGTTGCCTTATACAGATTCGCGCCGCCGTCCTCAAAGGCGGGGAAAGTAAAGCCAAGCTCGGGGGCGGACAGCGCCGTATCCGCGCAAACCGAACGGAAGCAGTTCCCCGGTACGTAGTAGCTCAGCATGGGTCTGCCCGATTTCACGGGGCAAACGCAACAATTCACGTAAGAAAAAGTCTCGGACGACTCGCGCTTTTCTCCGTCCGCGGAAAAGGACGGCACGTCGTATCGGTCGTGCGCCAACAGAATGACAAAGTTCCCTTCTGTCTCCAAGGACGAAATGATCTTTTCGTAAAGACTCCGAACCGCTTCCGTGTCCTTCAGCTCGGTGCTTCTCAGTTGGGTCAAGAGACGGTGCTCCTCACTCTCCATGACCTGCGCGGTGGAGAATTCGATCTCCCAAAGATTCCGTCCCATCGTACCCGACAGGGTTTTCTTCATGACGGATAGCACCTGCTCCGCCTCTTCCTCGGGCATCAGTCCGAGACTGTGATCAAACTCGGCGATGATCTCCTTTTTTTCATTGACAAAGCAACCGCAAATGCGGCTGATGTTGCTTTTATCCTTGCGGTAACGCCGACGAAGCTCGGCGATCTCTTTTTCGTTCATAGTTCCCTCTCATTTTAAATTTGAAATTGCTTTTTTATTGTATCATATTTTCAAAGGATTTTCAAGTATAAATCCACAAGTATCGGTGAAAAATATAGAAAAACCCGAAAGAAAGGATCTATAAAAATGAATACTGAAACACAAAAAAGCTGCTCGGAGCAGTTGCTCTGCGACTTATATAAAAACGTAAAAATGGGCGCGGATTCCATCATCAATCTGATGCCCAAGGTACAGGACGGCGCGCTCCGCGATGAAATGACCGCCGAGCTGAACCGTTACGAGGACTTCGCCAAGCAGATCGGCGACGAGCTGAAAAGCCACGGTGTGACCCCCAAGGAAGAAAACGTGCTGACCAAGCTCGGCTCGAAGATGGGCATGGCAATGAACACCATGATGGATTCCACCGCCTCTCACATCGCGCAGATGATGATCGAGGGAGCGACCATGGGCGTCACCGAAAACACCAAGCTGATCCGAGAATACGAAAACAAGAACTGCTCGGAAAAATCGCTGGAGCTGGCAAGACAGACCGTTCGCTTTATGGAAGATTCCGTGGAACGAATGAAAAAGTATCTTTAAGCACTCAAAAAACAGGGCATACAGATCGAAAACGGTTTGTATGCCCTATTTGCATATTATTTTAAAATTTATGATATATAAAAAATCTTTAATTAATGGTTGAAAATTTCCTTACAGTATGATATAATTAAAAGATGAATTTAGTCACTCCCTTGAAATGATGTGAAACGGTACAGTAACGCGTTTTCGAGGCGAAAAAACCTTGTAAAATAAAGGAGAATTAAATAAAATGAAATTAGGTATCGTAGGACTTCCCAACGTAGGAAAAAGCACGCTGTTCAATGCGCTGACGGGTGGCGGCGCGGAATCCGCCAACTACCCCTTCTGCACCATTGAACCCAACGTGGGCGTAGTTGCCGTTCCCGACAGCCGTCTGGACTTTTTGGCAAAGATGTATTCCCCCGAAAAGTACACCCCTGCCGTGATCGAATTCGTGGATATCGCGGGGCTTGTAAAGGGCGCGTCTCAGGGTGAGGGTCTTGGCAATAAGTTCTTGTCCCATATTCGCGAGGTGGACGCCATCGTTCACGTGGTGCGTTGCTTTGAGGACGACAACATCATTCACGTAGACGGCAACGTCAATTCGATCCGCGATCTGGAAACCATCAATCTGGAGCTGATCTTCTCGGACATTGAAATGGTGGAGCGACGGATCGACCGTGTGAAGAAGGCAATGAAGGGCGACAAGACTCTCGCCTCCGAGCTTGCGTTGTTTGAGCGTCTCCATGCGGCGCTCAGCGACGGAAAGAGTGCGAGAGAGGTGGAAATGGACGAAACCGAGCGAGAGTATCTTCACGACACGCCCCTGCTGTCCATGAAGCCCGTGATCTACGTAGCCAACGTCAGCGAGGACGAGATCGAAAGCGAGCCTGTGAACAACCGCAACTATGCGGCGCTGAAAGAGCAGGCAGAGCGAGAGCATTCCCAGATCATCGCCGTTTGCGCCCAGCTGGAAGCGGAGATCGCCGAGCTGGATGGCGAAGAAAAGGCAATGTTCCTGGAGGATCTGGGCATTGCGGAAAGCGGTCTTGACCGTCTGATCAAGGCAAGCTATTCCCTTCTCGGACTGATCAGCTATCTGACGGGCGGTCCGCAGGAGGTGCGGGCTTGGACCATTACAAGAGGAACGAAAGCCCCGGGTGCGGCAGGAAAGATCCACAGCGATTTCGAGCGCGGCTTTATTCGCGCGGAGATCGTTGCCTTTGAGGATCTGGAACGTCTCGGCAGCATGAACGCGGTGCGTGAGGCGGGTCTGTACCGTTCCGAAGGAAAGGATTACGTCATGAAGGACGGCGACGTGGTGCTGTTCCGCTTCAACGTATAAGGAGTTCCCATGAGAATGCGAAAGAAAAAGCACGGAGCAGAGCGCATTGAGGCTTGCTCCGAGCTTCTCATCAAGGATATCGGCTCTCTGAAGGACGGCTTCGCGGACGTGTTTGGCGACAACACCCGTCCCGTTCATCTGGAGATCGGATGCGGCAAGGGTAACTTTGCCGTAGGCATGGCAAAGCAGCATCCCGACGTGAACTTCGTGGCAATGGAGCGCGTGGCGGACGTTTGTTGCATTGCGCTGGAAAAGGCAATGGCGGCAAAAGACGAACGTGCGCGGGACAACCTTCGGTTTCTCATCGGAGACGCCAAGCTGCTCGCGGAAAACGTGCTTCCCCACTCCCTTGACTGTATCTATCTGAATTTCAGCGATCCTTGGCCCAAGGCGGGACACGCCAAGCGCCGACTGACCCATCGCTCGTTTTTGGATATCTACCGTCTGCTTCTCAAGGAGGACGGAATCCTGCGCTTCAAAACCGACAACGTCGGTCTGTTCGACTTCAGCTTGGAAGAATTTGAAGCATATGGCGCAGAAATTCTCTGGATGACCCGTGATCTTCACCATTCCGAGAAAAACGAAGGAAACGTCATGACCGAGTATGAAAAGAATTTCTCCGAAAAGGGCTTTTCCATCTGCTCGGCGTGGGTAAGGTTACCGAGATAAAATGAGGACGCGCTTACTTTTCTTTTAAAAAAGAAAAGTAAGCAAAAGAAAACCAAACCAAAAATTTTCTTAATTTTGTTTTCAAAAAGCGAAGGAGAATTTTCTATGTTAAACGAGCTGGTACAAAAAAGCAGAAGCTACCGAAGCTTCAAGGCGGGAGCGATCATTCCCCGCGAGACGTTGCTGGAGCTTGTGGAGCTGACGAGAAGCTGTCCTGCCGCCATGAATCTTCAGCCCTTAAAATACCGTCTCGTCACCGACGAGAAAGAACGGAGCGCTCTGCTGGCGCTGACCCGTTGGGCGGCGGCGCTCTCCCAAAAGCTCCCCCCCGAGGGGCACGAGCCGACGGGCTTTATTGTGATCTGTCATGACACTGCCATCGCATCGCAAAAACCGATTTTTTCCATTGACGTGGGCATTGCGGCGCAGACCATCATGCTGGGCGCGTGCGAGCGCGGATTTGGCGGTTGTATCATCGGGTCGGCAAAGGCGGAAGAAGTTTCCTCTCTCCTGAAGCTCCCCGAGACGGTGACACCCGTGTTGATCCTCGGCTTGGGTGTTCCTGACGAAAGAGTGGTACTGACCGAGGCAAAGGACGGCGAGGTCAAGTATTACCGCGACGAAAACAATACGCATTTCGTTCCCAAGCGTCCCTTGGAGGAGCTGATTGTATGACCGAACCAAACGGTATTTTGATCATTCATAAGCATACGGGCGTGACCTCTCACGACATCGTGGGCAAGGTGCGCAGGCTATACGGCACGCGCCGCGTAGGACACACGGGAACGCTTGATCCTTTGGCATCGGGCGTGCTGGTGGTGCTGGTGGGACAGGCGGCAAAGGCGGCGGAGTATGTGGTCGCTGACCGCAAGGAATATCTTGCCACGCTGCGCCTTGGACTCGTTACCGACACCGAGGATATCACGGGAACGGTACTTTCCCGCGCCGATTCCCTGCCCGAGAAAGATCGGGTTGAGGCGGTCTGCCGTGACTTTGAAGGCGAGATTCAACAGATTCCGCCCATGTACAGCGCCTTGAAGGTGGACGGACGGAAGCTGTGCGACCTTGCGCGAAAGGGCGTGACGGTAGAGCGAAAGCCCCGCCCCGTCACGATCCATCGGCTTGTTTGCGAGCCGACGGAGTATTCTTGTGACTATCAACTTTTGGTAGAGTGCTCCTCGGGCACGTATATCCGCACGCTTTGCGCCGATATCGGCAACGCGCTCGGTTGCGGCGGCGTGATGGCAACGCTGGAGCGACGGCAAGCGGGTGGATTTCGAATCGAGGACGCCCACACCGTCTCGAAGCTGGAAAGCATGACCGAGGACGAACGGCTGGCGTGTCTGATTCCAACCGAGCAACTCTTTGATACCCTGCCCCGCGTTTGTCTGCCCGAATTCTTTGAGAATCTGTGCCGAAACGGCTGTGAGATCTATCAAAAGAAGATCCACACCGCCTTTGCCATAGGAGAACGGGTGCGGCTCTGCTCCGCCGACGGCATCTTTTTCGCCTTGGGCGAGGTACGGGACTACGAAAACGGAACCGCCATCAAAGCAATCAAACGCTTTGATCGGAACGATGGGTAAGGAATAAGAAAATTGAAACAGAAAACGGACAGTCGAGGACGCCTGTCCCTACAAGTAGGATAAAAATCGTTTTTCTATCTTTCGCCGCAAAAAAGCAATTTTCCCAATTCACGGCAACAATAAAAGCGAAAAATTTCTCAAACCTTGTAGGGACAGGCGTCCTCGACTGTCCGTAACAAAATTTATAAATAGTTCACCTTGAAATACTTGCGTCAGTACAATTTAAAATCTATAGTTTTTTTAATATCGCATCCAAAAATTCAGGTTCTTCGGTACACAGCCTTCTCAAATCCTTATCAAATGTGGATTCGAACACTTGATATTCTTCTGTAGGAATTTCTTTCAATTCTGATTGAATAAAAGCCAGAAATTCCTTAAGTTCCTCGTCGGTGAAGATTTCCTTTAGAGCTATATAATGCGAAATAGCGTCTTTTAATTCTTGATTTGTCATTTTTAATCCTTTTATCAATCATTATCTGAACATTACCACTGCGGTAATTTCTTAACGCCCTATATTATTTTGTCTCACCCCAACCAATTCAGGATATCCTTCGTGGTTTGCTCGTGGGTGGTATCGTTAAGAATCTCGTGTCTCGCTCCCTCGTACAAAATCACTTCGGTGGAGATTCCCTTTCGTTTCAGCTTCTTTTCCACCTGTCGGATTCCCTTTCCGTATGCGCCCACGGGGTCTTCCGCACCCGATATGAGTAGGATCGGCAGCTCTTTTGGCAGCTTGCGATACCATGCGCCTCGGTTGGCTTCCTTCGTCAGTCGGATCAGGTCACCCATGGCGCTGACGGTAAAGTGGAAGCTACAGTAGGGATCGGCATAATACCGCGCGCGCACCACTTCGTCTCTCGTCAGCCACGGCTTGGGATCGTCCTCGCTTCCGCCGCCAAAGCGTTTATTATAGCTTCCGAAGGCAAGGGATTCCACCAAAGGAGAAATATGCTTCTCTCCGCAAAAGGCTTTGACCAAGGCGGTCAATGCCAATCCCGCGCCTGCGGCGGGGTTCGGGCCACCCGTTCCCATGAGGATCAAACGGTCGGGCTGAACGTACCGTTCGGTGGCAACACGCGCCACGAAAGAGCCCATGCTGTGTCCCATAAGACAATAAGGCATATCCGCGCCGATCTCGCGCCGAACCGCGTCCGAAAATGCTTTGACGTCTCTCGCCAACAGCTTCCAACCGTCCTTCTTGGCGATATAACCAAGCTCGCTCTCGCCGCGGGCGGTCTTGCCGTGTCCCACGTGATCGTAGCCAAAGGCGATCCAACCATTTCTTGCCAGCTCGGAAAGGAAGGTGTCGTATCGGGCGATATGCTCGGTCATGCCGTGCGCCACTTGAAAATATCCTTTGGGTTTTCCCTCGGGCAGATAGATCACGCCCGACAGAGTATGTATTCCATCGCAGGAAGGAACGAGAAATTCTCTCTTTTCCATCTTTTTATTCCTCCGCAAAGGTGCGGCAGGCGCGAACGGCGCGATGCCAGCCCTTCAATTTTTCTGCGCGGGTCAGCTTACTGATCTGGGGCAGGAAGCTCTCACCTTCTCCCGCGAGGGACTTCAATTCCTCACGGTCGCGCCAAAAGCCCACGGCAAGTCCGGCAAGATACGCCGCGCCCGCCGCCGTGGCTTCGGAATTGGCGGATCGCTTCACCGTAACGCCCGAAAAATCGCTCTGCATCTGAAGCAGGAGATCGTTTGCCGACGCGCCACCGTCCACCCTCAGACAGGAAACCGTTTTGTCCTCGCCCTCGTAAATGCCGCGCAGATCGGCGTTCATGGCACAAAGCATATCCTCGGTCTGGTAGGCGATGGCTTCCAACGCCGCCCGAATGATATGATTTTTATTCGAGCCTGCGGTAAGACCCACGATGGTTCCTCTGGCGTGCATATCCCATATGGGCGCGCCCAGTCCCGAAAAGGCAGGAACGAGATACACACCTCCCGTATCCAATACCTTGTTGGCAAAATACTCGCTGTCCTTCGCCTCGTGGATCATCTTCCATTCGTCGCGAAGCCAACGGATCACCGCGCCCCCGACGAACACACTGCCTTCCAGCACGTACTCCATGGGTCTGCCTGCCTCTGTCGCCGCGACGGTGGTGAGCAAGCCGTGATCGCTGAGGGCGGCGCGCTCTCCCGTGTGAGTCAAAAGGAAGCAGCCCGTTCCGTAGGTATTTTTCGCGTCTCCCGCCTCAAAGCAGCACTGTCCGAACAGCGCCGCCTGCTGGTCGCCCGCGATCCCCGCGATGGGAATGTTCGCGCCCATACATTCAAACGTGCCGTATACCTCGCTGCTGCTTCGGATCTCGGGAAGGATCGAGCGCGGAATGCCGAGGATCGACAGAAGTCCGTCGTCCCATTCTCCCGTATGAATGTTGCAAAGCATGGTCCGTGATGCGTTGGTGCAATCGGTGACGAACACCTTACCGTCGGTCAGCTTCCAAATGAGCCAAGTATCTACCGTTCCCACCATCAGCTCGCCCGACGCCGCCAAGGCCGCCGCGCCTTCGACATTGTCGAGGATCCATTTGATCTTCGTGCCGCTGAAATAGGGATCGATCCGAAGCCCCGTCCTCTCACGGATATATTCACCGTGTCCCGCGCGCTCCAGCTCCTCGCAAATTGCCGCCGTTCTTCTGCACTGCCAAACGATGGCGCGGCAAATGGGACGTCCCGTACTCCTCTCCCACGCGATGACGGTTTCTCTTTGATTGGTGATCCCCACCGCGGCGATCTCTTCCGCACTCACGCCACTCTTGGCGATACATTCGGTCAGCGCCGCGTATTGGTTGGCGTAAATATCCATCGGGTCTTGCTCCACCCAGCCCGCGTGGGGATAAAACTGGGGGAATTCATGCTGCGCCACCGCAACGATGCGGGATTCCTTGTCAAACAAGATCGCCCGCGCGCTGGTCGTTCCTTCGTCTAATGCGAGAATATATTTTTTCATCATAGCCTCCGTCGCAAAATTATTCAATTTCATTATAGCATAACTCGATCTTTTTTGCAAGTGTTCTTGACACAATCGGAAATTTTGTGTATAATGGTGCTATTCCTGAGAAAAGAGAGCTTACCATGAAAGATTCCTACCGTTCCCGTTTGTTACTTGCCCTTTCCATGGCGATCTTCGGCACCCTTGGTCCGTTCGTCCGCCACATTCCCATTCCCTCGGGCGAGCTTGCCCTTTGGCGCGCCGTGCTTGCCACCCTGCTGATCGGACTGTTTCTTTTGATCACACGGCAAAAGATCCCCTTCCGTCAAATCAAAAAGGAGCTTCCCTTGCTTTTGATCTCGGGCATGGCAATGGGCATCAACTGGATCTTGCTGTTTGAGGCGTACGAATATACCACCGTTTCGGTGGCAACCCTGAGCTATTATTTCGCCCCCGTCCTCGTCACGGCGGTCTGTCCCCTGCTCTTTCGGGAAAAAATGAGCGCAAAGCAGATCGTATGTTTCCTTTTTGCCACCCTTGGCATCGTTCTCATTACGGAGATCGGCACGGTGGGAGAGGGCGGCAAAGACCTTATCGGTATTCTGTTCGGCTTGGGCGCGGCGGTCTTTTACGCCACGGTCATTCTGCTGAACAAGCGGATTCAAACCGTGGGCGGCATTCACCGCACCTTTCTGCAATTCATCGCGGCGATCCTGATCCTGATTCCCTACGTCTGCTTTGGCGGCGGTGTTCATTTGGGCAGCCTCGATCGGATCGGCTGGCTCTGTCTTTTGACCGTGGGTCTCGTCCACACGGGCGTGACCTACTGTATGTATTTTTCTTCACTCAACCGAATTTCGGGACAGAAGGCGGCGATCCTCAGCTACATCGACCCTCTGGTTGCCATTCTCCTTTCGGTGTTCGTGCTGAAGGAATCCATGTCGCCCCTCCAATGGCTCGGCGCGGCACTCATTCTCGGCTTTACCCTTTGGAATGAGATCGAACCGAAAAAGAAGAAAAAAACCGATCATCAATAAAGCCAAAAGGCTTCCCTTCAACCGCGAAGGGAAGCCTTTTTTCCTTGCCACGAATTGCGAGCATAGAGAAGCTTATCGATCTCATTGATCACCGAGACCTTTTTTCTGCTCCACTCAGGGGCGAGCAGATCCTCCGCCATGCCGTCGCCCGTCAGACGGGCAATGACGATATCCTCGGGCAGGCGTTCGATGGCGTCTACCACAGTCTCCACGTACTCCCCCTTCTCCATAGGCTGATACCGACCTGCCAGATAGTCCTCGGCAAGGGGCGTGCCCCGCAGAACGTGAAGCAAATGAAGCTTGACCTGATCGGGGTGCAGCTCCGCCACGCGGTCTACCGTCTCCATCATCTTCTGCCGATCCTCATCGGGCAAGCCGAAGATCAGATGGACACAGATCCCGATCCTTGGCGACGCCTGCCGCAATCGGAGAAAGCCTTCTTGAAATTCCGCAAAGGTGTGCCCCCGATTGATCCGTCGCGCCGTGTCGTCGTGCGCCGTCTGAAGTCCCAGCTCTACCGTCAGCACCGTTCGCTCGGCAAGCTCGGCAAGATACGCGCATACGTCCTCGCCAAGACAATCCGCCCGCGTGGCGATATTCAGTCCCACCGCCCCCTCTTGCCTGAGCGCTTCCTCGTATAGAGACTTCAATCGTTCCACGGGCGCGTAGGTATTGGTATGCGCTTGAAAATACGGAATACACCGTTCGGTTGACCATTTTGAGGAGAGCGTTTCTCTCGTCAGACGATACTGCTCCGCAATGCCGAGGGTCGCGCTTTGGGCGAAATCACCGCTTCCTCTGCCCGAGCAATAGATACAGCCGCCCACGCCCCGCCGTCCGTCAATATTCGGACAGGTAAAGCCGCCGTCAAGAGGGATCTTGGCGCACTTTCCCCCAAAGGTCTTGCGCAGATAATAGTCGTAGGTATAATATCTCTTGTTACTGTCCGTAAACCGAAAGGGATTTTCGGTTCTTTGATTGCCTTGTTTCTTCATGTGTTCCTTTTCCTTTGTTTCTTACGCGCCGATAGGCGAGCGCCGCAAAGGCGATACCGACGACGGTCGTTCCCAAAATCGCAAAAAGCTTTCCGTTTTTCCAATCCACAGCCATGGCTTCCAAGCCGCAAAGCAGCTTGACGATACCGAACGCCGCGAAGATCAAGAAGGAGATCCCCGCAAACACACGGTCGGGAAGCGCCTTGCCAAGCAAGCACCCCACAAGAAGTCCGATACCGTCCGCCAGCAAAAGCCCCGCCGTCGCGCCAAAAAACACCGCCAAGGCGCTTGCCACAGTCAGCCCTTCCTCGGTTGCCGCAACAGTCAGCGCCGTCAGCTGCGTTTTGTCTCCCAATTCCGCCAGAAAAAACGTGCCGAACACCGTCCACGCCGAGCCCCTCGCAGGACGGTCGTCGGGACAGCCCGTTTCTTCCTCCGCGAGAGAATCGTAAGCGAACCACAAAAAGGCAAGCCCTGCCACCGTTCCGATCCACGCCGTAGGTAACACGCCGCCGAGCAACGCCCCGAGTCCGATCGCCGCGCCGTTCAAGAGAAGCACGGCGGGAAGCACACCCATCACGATATCCCGTATCCGATAACGGGACGCCATGGCGACCATCAGAAATTGGGTCTTATCCCCCATTTCCGCGATCAGAATCAAAATAAACACCTGCAAAAACAACGCCATATCTCACCTCAGAAAGCGGAATCCCTTTTTTGGAGATTCCGCTTTTTTTGGTATATATTATGCGTTTTTCTTTTGGAATAGACCCATTACTCGCAAAGCAGCTTTTCCAGCGTTGCAAGGCGAACGCAGGTTACCAGCACGTCCATGGCACTCTGCAGATCCTCGTTGGAGGGGAAGCTGGGAGAAATGCGAATGTTGCTGTCGTCGGGGTCGTTGCCGTAAGGATAGGTAGCGCCCACGTTGGTCAACACCACGCCCGCGTTGCGGCAAAGCTCGTAGGTGCGCTTCGCGCAGCCCTTGGGGGTATAGAGGCTGACGAAATATCCGCCCTTGGGCTTCGTCCACCGTCCCACGCCCACGGGAGTCAGCGACTCGGTCAGGGTCTTGTCTACGATCTCAAACTTGGGGCGAAGGATCTCTGCCTGCGCCGCCATATGCTTACGGATATTTTCCGCATTGCCGAAATATTTTACGTGACGGAGCTGGTTGAGCTTGTCGTGACCGATGGTCTGCGCGCCCATGATCTTCTTGATCTGCGCAAGGTTATTCTCCGACGCCGCCAAGATCGCCACACCCGCGCCGGGGAAGGAGATCTTCGAGGTAGAGGCGAAATAGAACACTCTGTCTGTGTTTCCTGCCTTATCACATTCCGCGAAGATATCGGCAAGCACCGAACCACCCTCTGCGTACAGCTCGTGTACGGCGTAGGCGTTATCCCAGAAGATACGGAAATCCGCGGCGGCGGTCTTCATGGTTGCCAAACGACGAACGGTCTCGTCGGAATAGGTATAGCCGTCGGGATTGGAATACTTGGGACAGCACCAAATTCCCTTGATCGACTCGTCTGCCGCTACCAAGGCTTCCACGCGGTCCATGTCGGGGCCGTTCTCACCGATGGCAACGGGGATCATCTCAATTCCAAGAGACTCACAAATACCGAAATGGCGGTCATAACCGGGCGCGGGACAAAGGAAACGGATCGTTTCCTGCTTTCCCCAAGGGGCTTTGCTTCCCACCACGCCGTACAGCATGGCGCGCGCCACCGAGTCGTACATCAGATTCAGGGAAGAGTTGCCACCCACGATGATCCGATTTTCCTCGATGCCAAGCAGTTCGGAAAACAGTCTCTTTGCCTCGGGAATGCCGTCAAGCACGCCGTAGTTCCGACAGTCGAAACCACTCTCGGTAAAGCAATCCTCCGACGTTCTCATGCAGGTCAGCATATCGCTCACCAGATCCACCTGCGCCCGCGAGGGCTTGCCGCGAGACAAATCTAAGGAAAGTCCCTTGGCTAAAATCTCGTTATACTCTCGCTCCATACGGATTTTTTCCGCCTGAAGCGCTTCTTTTGTCATCTCAAAATAATTCATAAAAACCTCCGAAAATCCCTTCTGAAAGGGTCAACTTGTCGATCTTGTATATTGTATCACAGTTTTCTCAAAAAAGCAAGAATTATTTTTCGATTTTGCAAAATGTTCACAATTTATCGGGTTTATTCCCTGTTTTCCCAAAATCTGCGCGTGATTTCTGCAAGTGATTGCGCATTTCCTGCATATTGAACCCCTTCCCAATGCTTGGGGAACAGCGCGCGGTATTTGGGCGTGGCATAACGGTCGTCCACAAGAACCGCAACGCCGCGATCCTCGTCCCGCCGAATCACCCGACCGACTGCCTGCAAAACGTGGTTCATGCCGGGATAGGTGTAGGCGTAATCGTAGCCCTGACCCATGGACTGATCAAAATATTCCTGAATGATGTTCCTCTCGTTGGAAAGCCCGGGCAAGCCCACACCGAATACGATCACGCCGATGAGTTGGTTTCCGGGCAGATCCACGCCCTCTCCAAACGCGCCCCCCAGCACGCAGAAGCCGACCCGCAGCCGACCCGTGTCCTCCCGAAAGGCGGCGAGAAACTCCTCTTTGTCCTTCACACCCATGCCTCTGCTCTGCACCACCGTTTCCACCTTGGGATACTTGCGGCAAAAGGCGCGCCGCGCGCCCTCCAGACACTCGTAGGAAGGAAAATACGCGATATAATTGCCCGCCCTTGCGCTGACCGTGGCGGCAATCGCCGTGGCAAAGCGCGCGTAATTCTTTTTTCTGTCCTCGTATCTTGCGCTGAGATAGTCTGCCACCGCCACGCAAAGGTGATCGGGCTCAAAGGGCGAGGGCAGAGATACGCTCGTCGCCCGTCCCGCGCCACCCAGCACGTCGCAAAAATATTCGGGTGGGGTAAGGGTCGCCGAAAACAAAATTGCCGACGATGCCCGATTCAACAGTCCGTTCATGGTAGGCGAAGGATCGAGGCAATAGGTTTTAACAGTCAGCTCTCCCCCATACAATTCTACGTAGCAACGGAAGCCCACGTCAAAATATTCGTTGATCGCCAGATACCGCCGCAGTTGAGAAACAAACGCCGACACCTGCCCCGAAAGCGGATGCTCTCGGTTCTTTTTAAGCCACTCGTCGGACTTCTTACGGAGAAGCTCTACCTCCCCATTCCATTCGTTCAAGGGAGATCGGCTGATATAAAAGCCCTGCTCGTTTCCGTCGGCATCCTTTACCGTATTTTCCCGACAGAGCTTCCTCAGACGGTTCATTGCCATCAACGCACCGTCTGCGGCAACCGTCAAGTCCTCGTCTGCCGCCGCAATTACCTCTCGGAAGGAAAGGAAGGCGGAGCGTCGAAGCTCTACGGAGTACATCTCTCTGGCGCGGTCGGCAAGATTGTGCGCCTCGTCAACCAGAAACGCATACCGCTCTCCCTTCCCCGCGGGCGAGAAATAACGGCGAAAATACACCATCGGATCAAAAGCGTAGTTATAGTCGCAAACCACCACGTCGCAATATTCCGACAGATCAAGGGAAAGCTCATAGGGGCAAACGCCGTACTGCTTCGCCACCTCGGCGATCCGCTGACGGGGATACCCGTAGCCTCCCTCAAGCAGGGTCTTGATCGCTCCCTCCACACGGTCGTAATAGCCGCGCGCCCGTTCGCAATCCACGGCATTACAGAAATTCCTTCCGCAAGACGACGTCTTGGCAGCAAGACAAACGCAAGCCTGCTCCTTGGCGGTGATCATCACGGTACGAAGCTTCGCTCCCCCCTCCAAAAGCTTGCCCATTGCCCGATAGGCTTCCCGCGCCGTGCTTGCCTTGGCGGTCAGATAAAAGATCTTATCCACGTGTCCCTCGCCCATCGCGCGGATCGCGCCGTAAAGGGCAGACACCGTCTTTCCCGTTCCCGTGGGCGCTTCCACAAACAATCGCTTTCTACGGCGAATGGCGGCGTGACACTCTCGGATCATGATCTCCTGCCCTTCCCGAAGCTCCTCGTAAGGGAATCGCGCCGATGCGGCAGAAGGCAGTCGATCGGTCACGCGCTCCACCGTCCACCGCGCCCGATCCTCGATCCTCCCAAGAAGGCGCAAATAATCGGCGCGAAGGGAGTCCGTGGAAAAACGGTAGGTAAAGTATTTCAGCTTTTTCGTTTCGATATGATAATAGGTCAGGCGTCCGCCGATCTCGGAAAGCTCCTCCCTCACTGCCAAAAAGTAGGCGTAGCATTTGAGCTGGGAGAGAAAGACCTCCTGCGGCGGCGCGTAAAACGCCCGTCCGCGAACACATTTGATCTCATCTACCGTAAGACTTCCGTCCGCCCCTCGGATCACGCCGTCGGCTCTGCCGCTGACGGTATAATACAGTCCGTGAAACAGCGTGGTGTTTTGCAGAGAAACCTCGGGATGGTAATATCCCCCCGCCTCTGCCTGCAGCTTGCGGTGAATTGCCGCGCCGTCCGCCATCGCCCCGAGATCGGTGGCAGAAAAGCCGTATCCGCCAAGATCTCCGCCGCGCCACGCCGACTCGCAAAGGAGCCGCACCGATAGCTCAAGAGAACAGGTATCCGTATTGTACCGCATGACAAGCTCCTCCTTTTTTCTTTCACGGCAAATATCTGCCGCTTTTTTCTTTATCCTTTATATTATACCATTAAACCGCGCCGTTCGTCAATATCCTTTTCCGATTCGGCGCAATTTCCATATTTTTAGGGGTACCATTTTTCCCGCCTTCGGATTATAATTGTACTATAGCAACGAAGGAGGTCCGACATGGAGCTATTGATGATCAACGAAAGCAAACTGAAAATTATGATGACCAAGGAGGATCTGGGAGAATTCGATCTTTGCGCCGACGAGCTGGATTACTGCAACACCGAAACCAAACGAATGCTTTGGGATCTCTTGAACCGAGCCAAGCACACCGTGGGCTTCGATACAGACGGTTATCGGGTACTGGTACAGCTCTATCCGTCGCGAACGGGAGGCTGTGAGCTGTTCGTCACCAAGGTGACCTCGATCTTTGGCGACGGCGAGGACGAGGATTTCTTTGACGAAGAATCCCCCGTCGAAGATGAAGCAACGAAGCTCTGCGCATTCGGCTTTGAGACGTTAGACGGTATGCTGGCGGTCTGCCGCCGCCTGATGACGGTGGGATACGGCAAGGCAAGCCAAGCCTACATAGGAGATACCCGCCGATATTATCTGTTTTTGGAAAGAGGCGTACAAAGTTCCCCTACCGATCCCTACGCGTTTATTTTGGAATACGGCACGGCGGAAAACGCCGAGGCAACCAAGGAATTTCTTTGCGAGTACGGCAGAGTGATCTGCGCGGAGAGGGCAGTAGAACATCTGGGCGTATTATAAAACACCGATTTGCTAAGATCGGCATATATTGATGGAGAAACCGAAGATTTACGGAAAGGACGGTATGTTTTATGAACGCAACACCGCAAAGCGCCGAATCCGTCGGCTATCTGATCGTCAAGGTGACCACCGCCCGAGGGGCAATTCCCTTAGAGGGAGCGTCCGTCAGTATTCGGGGCGGAGACCCTGATAACTCGGGGATTCTTTACGCCATGCGCACCAACCGCGACGGACAGACCGAAAAGATTTCCCTACCCACACCACCGAGATCCGCCTCACAAACGCCCTCGGGGGTCATTCCCTACGCCAACTACAACATTGACGTATTTCGGGACGGATACGTTCCCCTTTCCTTCCAAAACGTCCCCGTTTTCCCTGCCATCGTTTCGATCCAGCCTGCCGTCATGGTTCCCCTCCCCGAATCCTACGGAACGAATACGGTCTACGTCGCTCCCACGACGATCCTGCCCGAGGACGAAAGCACCTCGTTGAGGGAAGGAGGAGAATCGTGAACGCCAATCTGCCCGTGATCCCTTCCACCATTACGGTCCATCTCGGTCCCCCCAACCAAAACGCGCAAAACGTGACCCTTCCCTTCGTGGAGTATATCGCCAACGTCGCCTCCAGCGAAATTTATCCTACGTGGCCCGAAAACGCCATTCGCGCCAATATCTACGCCCAAATTTCCTTTGCCCTCAATCGGGTCTATACCGAGTATTACCGCACGCGGGGATACGATTTTGACATTACCAACTCAACCGCCTACGATCAGTATTTTGTGAAGGATCGAGATCTGTTCGAGAATATCGTACAGCTGGTAGGTGAGCTGTTTGACAGCTACATCGTCCGTCAGGGGAGCGTAGAGCCGCTGTTTGCCCAATACTGCAACGGCACCACCGTCACCTGCGACGGACTCTCCCAGTGGGGGACGGTAGAGCTTGCCAATCAAGGCTACACGCCCTACGAGATTTTGCAATATTACTACGGCGATAACATCAACATCGTAAACGACGCGCCCGTGGCAGACGTTACCGCAAGCCTTCCCGACCGTCTGCTGCGCCTTGGCACGGCGGGAGACGACGTGCGACAGATTCAGATCCGTCTGAATCGGATCTCCGACAACTACCCCTCCATTCCCAAGATCGCCATTCCCGACGGGGTGTTTTCCTTCGACACGGAGGATGCGGTCAGACGGTTTCAAGAGGTGTTTTCCCTGCCTGCCGACGGGATCGTAGGGAAATCCACTTGGTACGCCATTCAGTTTATTTACAACGCGGTCAAACGCCTCAACGAGCTGGATTCCGAAGGAATTCAACTGTCCGAGGTCACGCAACAGTACACCTCGGAATTGTCACAGGGCGATACGGGAACGGAGGTCAGCAACGTGCAATATCTGCTCTCCTATCTGGCTGAATTTTACAGCACCGTCCCCCCCGTTGCCATCGACGGCGTGTACGGTCCCGCTACCATCGCCGCCGTCACCGCCTTTCAGAGGACCTTTGACCTTCCCGTGACGGGAACGGTGGATTTTGACACCTGGGACGTACTGTACCAAACCTATCTTGGCTTTTTGTCAACCATTCCCTTCCAATATATCGAGGGCAATATTCTGCCCTACCCGGGTGTGCCGTTGCGATTGGGAGCAAGCAACGATTCGGTTCGCGTGCTACAAGAATATCTGAACTTCATTTCCGGTGTTTACGGCGAGATCCCCTCGGTCAATCCAACGGGTTATTTCGGGAATCAAACCGAGCAAGCCGTCCTTGCGTTTCAACGCTTTTCGGGGATTCCGGCCACGGGAACGGTCGCCAGTGTGACCTGGAACGCCATTACCGATCTGTACAGCGATCTTTACAACGGCTCGCGGCTCAACGAGGGGCAATACCCCGGCTACGAGGTGGGAGCATAAAAAGGAGCAAATATGCAACAACATATCACCAATCGGCAGGCGGTATCGAACCTGCAACGGTATCTTCGCCGCCTGTCCTATGAAGAAAACGGGATCTTGCCGATTCCCATCGACGGCATTTTCGACAGCCGTACCGAGGAAGCGCTGTCCGAGTTTCAACGAATGATGGGGGTTCCCGTCACGGGACGGGCGGATAAAGTGACGTGGGACGCGCTCTTTGGGGAATACGAGCGTCTGCTTCGGAAGGAGGATCTGCGGCGCTCTCCCGATCTTTTTCCCCGTGTCCCCCCCGATTATCAAACCACCTTGGGAGAAACGGGCGCGTTTATTTCCCTTCTGCAATTCATGCTCAACGAGCTGACCGCCCATTACGACACCCTTTCCCTTCTTCCCGTCACGGGAAGCTACGACGGTGCCACCGCCGATGCCGTCACCGAATTTCAACGAATTCACGGGTTGCCCCAAAGCGGACGGGTCAACCGAAACACCTGGAACCGACTCTCCGAGGAATACAATCAATACGCCACTTGAGGCATCTGCGGATTTTTCATAATTTTTACGCAAGGAGCTGCGTACAATAAAATATGGAAAAGTATTTGCGGAAGGATTATAAATCCCACCAAACGGGGCAATAATCCCACCAAAGCAAAATTCAGAGGATAGAGAAGGTTTGAAAAGAGCATTATGTCAAATAAATTTACGCAAAAGGCGCAAAACACCCTCAACCGCGCGCTGAGCGCCGCCCGCGAATTGGGTCATACCTATATCGGCTCGGAGCATATCCTTTTGGGTCTGATCTCCGAGAAGGACAGCATCGCCTCCCGTCTGCTGCTCAAACGGGGCGTGGATACGTCTCGTCTGCGAGAAAGCATCGTCGAGATGGCAGGCTCCGGCTCGCCCAGTCAGGTCTCCCCCTCGGACATGACGCCTCGCGCAAAAAAGATCATTGAGACCTCTGCCGCCGAATCGGCGCGAGGAGGAAATCATTATATCGGAACCGAGCATCTTCTGTATGCCCTGCTGTGCGAAAAGGACTGCGTGGCAGTTCGCCTGCTGGAAGCGGAGGGAATTCGTCTGTCCGATCTGAAAAACGATTTAGACTCCTTTCTCTCCTCAACCGATCGAGGCAAACGAATCGAGCCAAAGGCGGCAACAGAGGAAAAGCTCCGTATCAAGGGCGCGCCCACCCTCAGCTCCTACGGCAGAGATCTGACCGAGAACGCGAAGGAAGGACGGATCGATCCCATCATCGGCCGAGACCTGGAAACCGAACGGGTCATTCAGATCCTTTCCAGACGAACCAAAAACAATCCTTGTCTGATCGGTGAGCCGGGTGTGGGAAAGACCGCCGTGGTGGAAGGACTTGCCCAAAGGATCGCTGACGGAAGCGTACCCGATTCCCTTTGCGGCAAACGGATCGTCACTCTGGACATCGCGTCTATGATCGCGGGAGCAAAATATCGGGGCGAATTCGAGGAGCGCATGAAAAACGTGATGGAGGAGGTGGGCAAGAACCCCGACGTGATCCTCTTTATCGACGAGATCCACGTCATCATCGGCGCGGGGGCTGCCGAGGGGGCGGTGGACGCCGCCAATATCATCAAGCCCGCGCTGGCAAGGGGAGAGCTGCAGATCATCGGAGCAACTACCATTGCGGAATACCGTGCCCGCATCGAAAAGGACGCGGCGCTGGAGCGTCGGTTTCAATCGGTGACGGTGGGCGAGCCGAACGTCGAGGAAACGGTGGCGATCCTCAAGGGCTTGAAGGAACGGTACGAGACACATCACGGCGTGCGAATCGGGGACGACGCCATTGAGGCGGCAGTCCGTCTTTCCACCCGCTATATTCCCGACCGTTTTCTCCCGGACAAAGCCATTGATCTTGTGGACGAGGCGGCATCCAAGATCCGCATTGCCGTCCACGCCACGCCCCCTGCCGTGAAGGAAGCCGAAGCGGAGCTGCGGCGGCTTGCCTCGGAAAAGGAAACCGCGATCACCTCCCAGAACTTTGAGCAAGCCGCGCTTCTGCGGGATCGGGAACGAAACGCCCGTGACCGTTTAGAGGACTACCGTCGCTCCCATGAGGAACGGGAAACCGCTTGCCGTCCCGCGGTCACCAAGACCGATATCGCTCACGTGGTCAAAGCTTGGACGGGAATTCCCGTCAGCGAGCTGTTAGAGGACGAGAGCCATCGCCTGCTTGCCTTGGAAGAGACCCTCAGGCAAACGGTGATCGGTCAGGATCACGCGGTCCGTACGGTCACCACCGCCATTCGTCGGGGGCGAATGGGACTCAAAGACCCACGGCGCCCCATCGGCTCTTTTATTTTCCTCGGTCAGACGGGAGTGGGAAAGACCGAGCTTTGCCGCGCCCTTGCCGCCTGTATGTTTGGCAGTGAGCGCGCCATGATCCGTCTGGATATGTCGGAATATATGGAAAAACACAGCGTTTCCCGTCTCATCGGCTCGCCGCCGGGGTACGTGGGCTACGAGGAAGGGGGACAGCTCACCGAACGGCTTCGTCGGCGGCCTTACGCCGTGGTGCTTTTGGACGAAATCGAAAAAGCCCATCCCGACGTGTTCAATCTGCTGTTGCAAATGTTAGAGGACGGAATGCTCACCGATTCCCGCGGCAGACGGATCGACTGCTCCAATACGGTCATCATCATGACCTCCAATCTCGGCTCGCGCGGTCGGTCAGAGGGGCGGATTCTGGGCTTTTCGGACGGAGGGAACGCCTACGAGCAAAAGGCGAGAGAGACCGAAATGCTCTCGGCGCTGAAGCGGGAATTTCGCCCCGAATTTCTCAATCGGGTAGACGATATCGTTTGCTTCAATCCCCTGACGAAGGAGGATCTGACCAAGATCGGCGAGAGAATGTTAGAGGAGATCTGCCAGCGGGCAAAGGAAATCGGTATCACGCTTCGGTTTGACGATTCCGTCGCCCCCCATCTTGCCGAAAAAAGCTTCAGTTCCGCATACGGCGCAAGACCCTTGCGACGCGCCGTGACCCATCTGGTGGAGGACCCCCTCTCCACCGCCCTCCTTCGCAAGGAGATTCAAGCAGAACAACGGGTGGTGGGGATCCTTCGGAACGGAGAGATCGCGTTTGAGAAGGAATAGCCGCAAAAACGATCAAAAGCCAACAATCCCGCATGAACAATGTCTTATCGTTCATGAAAAGCATAGAATCTTTGCAAACGATTAGGACCGCCGAGGACGTCGGTCCCTACAGGTTACAAAAAGTCGTTTCCGCATACTCTCGCCATATGATTTTCAAAAGCATTGCGGCCACGATAAAAATAATGGAATTCTCTCATGCTTTGTAGGGACCGGCGTCCTCGACGGTCCATGACAAATAGCCAAAATTCTAAAATCAAACTGCAAGTAATAGAGGCGTCACTTTCCGCAAGCCTTCCTCCACGGGGACCTGCCGCCAAAAAACAAACCGCCTCGGAAGCAAATGCCTCCGAGGCGGTTTTCATTAAAAACTTTTATTGTGGGATATAGAAATATCCGTCCAATGGATTGTAGCTTTCCGAACCCACCTTCATCTCCAGATGCAAATGCGGCTCTGCCGCGCCTTCCTTTGCGCCTTCGGTGATCACACCCAATGCAGTACCCGCATTGACCATATCCCCTTTCTGAACCAAGCACTGATCCACACCAAAGTAACGAAGAGTAAACAACGTCTCTTTTTTTAGATTGTCAACCACGATGATATCTATGACCGTACCCCTCGACGTTTCATTTATCCGAACCACCTCGCCGCTTACTGCCGAATACACCGTTTTATCCGAGCCGAGAACGATATCTACACCTTTGTGAGCTCGATAATCCTCTGTATATGCATGAAAGACCGGTTCTTCTCCCGAATATTCCAAAATCACCGTACCCTTGGTCATCAACGACTGATTGCGCGGCAACACGGTAACGACCGATTCCAAAATCTCCTCCCCTGTTTTGGTTACACCGTCCTCTTCATAAGAATACACGAATCGGAAAACGTACCGTCCCATAGGAACGTTGGTAAAACTCATCTTTTCTGACAATCCGTTGGGAACTGCCACGTTCTCCAAGGCTGCAACCACTGTTTTCTTGCCATCGATCAATTCTATTTTTTGAATTTCCTTAATTGCGCTTTTATCTGCTTCGAATTTGAAAGAAACCGTAGAACCGTTCACCTCTGTCATGTCCATCGAAAAGAGCGATTCCGTCTTGAAAGCAAAGCCTCCGAACACATTCCAGTTTTCCCCTAACGCCTCCTTCGAAAAATAGACGGGAAGATCGTCTTTTATCTCTATAACTATGTAAAAACCATACAGAGATTGAGAATCCAATTGTTTATAGGAAACAACGTTCTGCCCGACGGCAAGCTTTTGCTTGTAGATAATATTCTGTTCTGATCTTATATTATTTTTATATACCACGCCGTACACCTCGGCATCAACCAGCTCCAATAAACCAAAAGGATCTTTCACGCTCGTCTCCACCCGTAAAGACTTTGCGCCGACCGATCTGTAATTGAAGGCTACGGTGGGCATATCTTCTTCTTTCGGCGCAATTGCCACCCATACGGTGGTATCGCCCTCCAGACGAACGTCCTTATACTCGCCGTCGTCGATGTACTTGATATTGTCAAGGGTATACTCACTCAGTCCGACCAACGCTCCCACGTTGTATTTGAGGATCAGATTCTCCATATCCGAGCCGTCCTCAAACATATAGGAGTTGTAGACCTTTCCGTTCAGAGTAAACTGCAGGATCACGAAATTATCGGGATTGTCCACGTGAACGGTGATGTAAATATCCTCGTTTGCGCGGGCATAGTAGACCGTCTCCTCCGCATAGACGTTTGGCGCGGTTTCGGCTTCCGTGGTTTCCTCTCCCGTGGTTTGCTCCGCAAGGCTTTCCTGATTGAGCGCGGTCATGGGTGTCACCCGCAAGGACGTGCCGCCCGCGCGGATCATCACGTAGTCCTCTGGATTGGCTCTCGCCACCTCCTCCGAAACGGTGGGAAATTCGTTTGACACCGTCATTCCCGTATAGACGGGCACTTGCTTCATCAAAAGCAGGAAAACGAGAACTACGCCGAACATGAGAAACAAGCTTGCCGCAGAGGAAAGGATCGCCACAAGCGTCTTTTTCTTCTTTCTCCGTTCCATCATTTTGCGCCACAGCCGCCCTCTCAGCTCCGTGGTTTTATCGACTACGTCGTCGTCCAGCTTGGACATGGCGTCCAACTTGAATTGATCCTTCTCATTCATGCCACAGTCCCTCCTTTTCCAAGCGTTCCTTCAATTCGTTCCGTATCTGCGCCAGATCGCGGAACACGGTATTTCTGCTGACGTTCAGCATGGACGCGATATCCACCACGGTATCGGAATAATAGTACCGACAAATAAACGCAAAAGCTTCCCGATCCCGCAAGCCTCGCAAATACTCGCTGATCACCCTGCCCGTCTCACTCGCCACGCGCTCCTCCTCGGGCGTAGGAGAATACGCCATGCACTCGTCCAGCTCCTCCAGAGAACGGGTCAGCTCCGAGGGAATTCTTTTGAGCGCCGTGTTGCTCTTGAAGCGATTCACCGCCACGTTTCGCATGATCTTCGAGACGAACACCTGCAAAAGCGTTGGCTTGGCAGGAGGGATACTGTTCCACGTACCGAGATAGGTGTCGTTCAAACACTCCTCCGAATCCAAGCGATCGTGTACGATGTGATACGCGATGGTATATAAGTATTTCCCGTATTTTCGGTCGGTTGCCTCGATGGCGCGTTCTTCTCTTTGCCAATACAGCTCTACGATCTTCTCGTCCCCAAGAAGCCCACCCTCTTGATAGCCTTGCTTTGGTTTCATACGATACTCCTTTTCAAAAAATAGATTTCCTCACTATAAATAAAACAGTTTTTTTCGAAAAGCGCACCACGTTTTTTGACAAAAAATTTATTTTTTTGCAAAAAACGGAGAAAGAGTGTTCTTTCTCCGTTTTTGCGGTCTGTTTTTTTGTTCAACGAGCGTCTACCTGAATCAATTCCAGCAAGGTGTTTCTTCCAAACGCGCGCTCCCAGTCCTTTCGGAAGCCCGCGATGGACGTATCGGTAGTGGAGTGCGCCAGCATCTTTTTCATCACGTCGCTTCCCACCGTTGCCGCGTGACAGCCCACCGTCGCAACGTCCAAGACTTCCTTGACCGTCTTGAAGCTTGCCGCGAGGATCTGCGTTTTCGTTCCCGCGTAAGCAAAGACCTCGGCAATGGCGGCAACGCAACCAACGCCGTCGTCACACAAATTTTCCAAGCGACTTACGTAGGGGGCTACGTAGGACGCGCCCGCAAGAGAAGCGATCATTGCCTGCGCGGGGCTGAGTACCGCAGTCACGGTAATGCCCATACCCTCTGCGGCAAGGGTTTTCGTCGCGCGGATTCCCGCGTCGGTTGCGGGGATCTTCACGAAGGTATTTTTGCCAAGCAGACCCACGATGGCTCTTGCTTCCATCAAAATTTTCTCATATTGAGTCTCCGTCACCTGTACGTGAAGCTCCTTGTCCTCGCCGATGATCGCGCGAATGTTCTTCAAAAGCGCCACCACGTCTCCGCCCTCCTTGGACAGAATGGTAGGGTTGGTCGTCACACCCTCAATGGGATAATGGGTATTGAAGTATTCGATATCCTTCAGGTTTGCGGTATCCAGAATCAGTCTCATGTCGATCTCCTTTATAAGGTTTTTATTGATATCATTATAGCAAGTCCTTGGCGCTTTGTCAAGACAAATGGTCAAATTTTATCGACATGGACCTGCTGTCGTATCGTCTCCACGTCACGGAGCACGGGTGGGCGCGTTCCTTCGGTCAGACACGCCGCCGTTCCGCAAGCCACCGCATACCGAAGCGCCTCCTTTGACGGCTTCCCCAGCTTGATTGCCGAAAGGAATCCGCCCACCATACTGTCTCCCGCGCCAATGGTGGAGACCGCCTTCACCGACGGCGGTGTTGCCACGAACACCCCGTCGTCACAGGAAAGCATTGCGCCCCTTGCGCCAAGAGAGATCATGACGTTGGCGATCCCTCGGTAATGCAGCTCCTTTGCCTCCCATAAAATATCCGAAAAATCGGTCACCTCTCGTCCAAGATAGTGAGAGATCTCCTCCTCGTTCGGCTTAATGAGCCACGGCTTCAGGTCGATCAGATCCTCCAAGGAAAAGGAACGGGAGTCCACCACGACCTTCGCGCCCCGCGACGCGCATTCCACCAAAAATTCCTTGACCTCCGATACTGCCAGTCCCTCGGGTAGGCTTCCCGTCAAGGTCACGGCATCGCCTGCCGAAATTTCCTTTTCACAAGCCGTACGGATCTGATTCATCAGCATGGGTGGCGCGGAGAAGCCCGAAAAGCTCAGCCTCGTTTCCTCTCCCGTCAGCGTATGAACGGTAATATTTTCCCGAATCCTTCCCGCCACCGTCAGCGCGCGCAAGGATACCCCCTCCGCCGAAAGCATTTCCACAAATTTTTTCTCATTTTCTTCCCCAAGAACGGCAAAGCAGATGTTTTCCACACCGCAAAGATTGAGCACCTTGGAAATATTGACACCTTTTCCGCCCGCGCCGTAATCCAGTATCCTCGCCGTATTTTCGTGTCCCGTGACGAATTTATCCGCCATACAGTGCAGATCGAAGGCGGGATTGAGAGTCATCGTTACAATTTTCATATCCGTCTCCTTTTGCCAAGCAGTCGTTTTTTCATTTTTATTATAACATATCGCAAAAAGAATGTCAAACAAAATCGCGCAAACGAAAAAAGCAAAGAATTTTGGGCTCTTTGTCAATAGTTGGGGTGAAGAAAATCTGATTAAAAGACAAAGAATTATGAAAATGCATAGGAAAAGCGTCACGAAGCGAAGCGGAGTGGCGCTTTTCCTATGCGTCGGCGCAATCTTGATGTGAGAACATAAAG
>JAFVQC010000101.1 GCA_017504995.1 Clostridia bacterium | reverse complement strand
TCGGCTTCGCCGCCACCTTCCCCGCTGGGGAAGGCTAATACGGGAATTCCTTTTGTTCAAATTGCTGAAACCCTGTTTTCTTTTGGGACTTTTTCTACACGCTGAGGGGAAACCTTCTCGAAAGAAGGTTTCCCCTAACGCTTCCCTCTCGTTACTTATAAAAGTCGTGATTGCCGATGGTGAACGCGAAGGGGCGGTTTTTAGAGATCCAATTGCTGGTCGCGATCCTTGGGTTCATAAAGAAGAGGATCTCATCGGAGATCGAATAGCCGTCCAGACAGATCTTGGCGGCGATCACCGCGGACGCGGTGGGTGTACGGTAGATCGTTCCCATAGAAACGGGAGAGAACTGAGTGCCGCCCTTCCGATCGAAGATCACGCCGTAGATGGTATTGGGATACTGCTTGCTTGCCACGCGGTTGAGCACCACGTTACCCACGGCGATCTGTCCGTAGAGGCTCTCGCCACCCGCCTCGGCGGAAATGATACGGGACAGCCAATACACGTCATTGGACGAATAGTACGAAGCGCCGCTGACGAGGGTTTTCCCCGTCGAGGAAAGCGCCACGGTTCGGGTGCTGTTGTTCCAGCTCACGTCGATGCAAAACGCCTTGGCAAGGGCGCGGATCGGCACGAACAGGCGGTCGCCGATATTCAGCACCTTCCGTTCCGTATAGAAGTACCGACCCGAAGCCACGACGTAGTACGCGCCGTCGGTCACACTCAGAACGGTGCTTCCTTTTTTGACGGTTGCCGTCGAGGTTTTTGCGTTCCACGTGATCGAGTCCGCGCCTGCCAGCTCGGAAAAGCTGCGCAGAGGAACGTATGTAACCGAATCGATAATGGCGGCGTCACCCTTGAGGATCTCCTTGCCGTCCAGCGTGATCCGCACCGATGCCGCCCCCGAGGGAAACGCAACGCCCCCCGCGGCTGACACCGCGCCGACCATGCAGGAGCAAGCCAACAGCAACGAAAGCAGCAGCACAGCCATGCGGCAAAGTCCTTTTTTTCTTCCTTGAGTCAATCCTTTCACCTCCTGTATTTTTTTCGGCGGACAGGAACGGGCTTCCGCCCCTGCCGACCTTCTCCATTATACAGAAATCCGTCACGAAAAGCAACCCTCAATTATCGGCAATTGAGGGAAATTTCCCCACCCAAGCAAGATTGATCTATATTTTCTTGAATATATATGGATTTTTTCATTTATTTCCCATGGAGGTTTCACCACCAAGCGGAAAGCAAGGAAACAGCTCCCTCTTTTGTGATATCTCCGTGAAGGGACGGTTTTATCTGCCCCCGCCCTACGGTAAAACAATCGAATTTCCACAATCAATCGGCGAACAAGAAGGCATCGTTTCATGGAGGGCACCTTGGCAGAAGTCGAACCGCAAACAAAAAATTTACGAATGAAAAATGGACCGTCGAGGACGCCGGTCCCTACAAGATTAAAAAAACGATCGAGCACCGTCCTTTTGAAACAAAGGGCGAGTCAACGAACAATAAAATTCATGTAAAACCCGTAGGGACCGGCGTCCTCGACGG
>JAFVQC010000100.1 GCA_017504995.1 Clostridia bacterium | reverse complement strand
GTCCTTCTTCTGCCGTGATCTGAATGAGACCGCCGTTCAAAATGCCCGATTCCTCTATGGCTTCAACGGGGACGGTCATCAGCACGAATTTGCCTGTCAGTTTCTGATCTTGCATTGTATGATACACTCCTTCAATATTTTTTCGTAGTCAAAATGTTCCTCTTGGAACAAGGTCATCTGTAGCGGTCTGTTCCTCTCTCGCTCGTAAAGGTCGTAGTTACCGATGAGCAGTTCTTTGAATTCCTTGCCTGCCTCGTAGCGTTGCACCATCGAGTGCGTTCGGGAAAAGTCAAAGATGGAAAAATCCTTGTAAAGCTCACGGATTTCGGGACAATCGTTATATGAAAGAAGGAACTTGCCCTTGATTGCCTGCAGAGTATCACGGAGCCGCACGTGGTCGTTCCAATTAAAGCCTACGGCGTACATTTCTTCGCTTGAAAAGTACGGCGGATCGGCATAGAAGAAGGTGTCGCTTCTGTCGTAATGCTTTATAAGGGTTTCAAAGTCCTGATTTTCGATTACGACGTTAGCCATCCTATCTTCAAGCTCTTGGATTAGCCCGAACAGCCTGCGGATATCGAAGGGCTGACAGGCAAAGGATTTGCATCCGCTTGAGTAGCTGTAACGGAGCAATTTTAAGAACATAGCGGCACGTCGCACGTCGTGATCCTCGGTGATGCGTGTTCGCATTTCCATCAGCTCTGCCGCTTCGGGCGGTGGGAACGTCAGCTCGGTGAGCTTCAGTTCTTCCGACAGATACCTGTCATCAAACGTTTCATGCTTGAAAAACCGTTTCCATGCGTTGAAATCCTCGCGCGAGTTGAGGTTGCAAAAGCCCAACTCTCGGATGGTCGCCGCCGTTCTGTTCTTCATGCAATGAAAGAGATTGACGAGGTTTCGGTCAAAATCGTTATACACCTCAAAGGGATGCACCTCCGGCTTTCCGAGCAAAACACTTCCGCTGCCGCCGAATACGTCCACAAATCTGCTGTATTTCATAGGAAAAACAGCGTATAGGATATGGAGAAGGGACGATTTGTTTCCCACTCGTGACACAGGGGTTTTCATTGATTCACCTCGCTTTCTTGCAAGGTATGTCACGCCCCGAAATAAAAAAGGTATCAACCGTCTTTTCGGGGCGATTGATACCTTGTCATTCTTATTTTTTCGTTTTAATTTGTTCCTCGATCCTACGGATTTCGCTCTCGTAGTAGTTGCATTTGTTGATTTGGAAAAGGCACATAACGACTACGCCGATGCACCCTCCGAGCAAAAGCCCGAGAAAAAACCATAATGCTGTCATGTTATATTCCTCCCATTTTTATATCCATTTCTTCTGCTTCTGCCTGTTCATAGTCGCCGTTCAGAAATTCTCTCGGCGTGACTTCCTCGCATAAAAAGTTAGGCGATGTTTCCCCCGTCAAGGGTATATGGTCTTTGCCGTCGAACTCGAAAGGCTCTTTTACGAGTATCGTTCCCGAACGGTTAACCCTGACTATAGGCTCTATAGTGAGGAAATCTCCGATTTCACCGCCTCGAAGGTCGTATTTATACAGCCCCTTGGGGATGTTTTCGGGCTTTATCATTCCATTACTGAAGAGAGCCTGTTGTCCGTTCACCTCGATTAAATCAAATTTTTCGTCCATGATGGGATTGTTTCGTGGGATCGGCTCGTATAAGCTGCGGTTACGGGCAGAAACAACGCCGTAATCTGTAAAGGTAGCACCGAGGCGTTCTGCGAGTTCATGACCTTCGTTTCTCAAAAGCAGGGTGTC
>JAFVQC010000099.1 GCA_017504995.1 Clostridia bacterium | reverse complement strand
CGTGTCGGTCCCGCCGTTTCCCGCCATGATCGCGGAAAAATCGGGAACGTTGCCCGCGTTGTTTTCGGGGGCTGACGTACTGCCGGTACTGTCGTCACGCACGAGAGGTGCATCGTCGTCAACGTTGCCGCTCGGCTTGTTGCTGCAGGACACGAGCGAAATCAAGAGCGTAATAGATACGATCAATGTAAGAATTCCAAATAATTGTTTTTTCATAGTTGCCTCCTTACTTATTAAGAAAAATGGATCGTTATAACCGGATCACTTTCGAGCGGCGCAAAAATCGTCCCGGGATCCTGCGAAAACACCTCGGTAGAATCCTGATGTATTTTGACCGCTCCGTCCTGCGTCACACGGGATGAAGATTCCATCGTGACCGACGCGATATCGTCGGAAGTAAAGGTCGCCTCGGTGACGCCCAGCGCCCCTACCGCCGCCATCGTATAGTCGTGCCATTCCAGATAGCGGTCAAATGAAAATCTGACTTCTTTATCACCCGAAAGACTTCCGACAACGTTGGGCTTAACCGTACCTTCCGTTCCGCTTACATAGAAGGTAAGCTGCCCCTGCGACTCGCATTTGAGAACGGTCTTACCACCTGTATCGGACGTTTTTTGGTATCCGCCCTTGCTGTAAATGAGACTTTTGACTGCAGCAAGCCCCGGCGTGTTTTCAAGATTCTTTTCGACCGGTGAAAGATCGACCGCCTCAAAATCGAGCCAAAGCGTACCGGTGTACGTGCCCTCCATACCGCCGCTGCTGTTTTGGAGCGTTCCGCTGAGCTCGCAGCTCATCATGTTGCCGGAAATGCCCCAGAACGTGCAGTAATAAGTGCGGTAATTCTTGTTTTTGTCAAACTTTATCTTCCATGTGTTTTCCATGTCCTTGCTCTCGGCGAGATCTGCGGCACGGCGGCTGCACGCCGAATAGAAATCGTTGATGATCGCAAGGTTTTCCTCCAGAAGCTCCAGATACGCGTCGAAACGTTTGCTGCCGTCAAGCCAGCTGTCCGCCACAACAGCTGTGTTGGCGAGCTGTCCGAGCAAAGGGACCTCGCTTATGAGACCTTTGGCGCCTTTTGCGACGCGCCCGATCCGTCCGCCTGCTTTTAAAGCGGTCTCGAGTCCTTTCTTGGCAGCATTCTGCGCCGCCTCTTTTTTTGCGGAAAACGCCGCTGAACCGAGATCATCGTGCACGACGTATTCATAGTAATCGCCGACGCTGAATATCGTGCCGGGGATCGGCAGATATGAAAGCAGTCCCGAAACTACCTGATCTCCCCAATACAGCTTGGCGTCGGTCTGTACACGCTCCGCGATTTTTTTAACGAGCGCGACGCGCTCCGGCGTGAGATCTTTTTCTTCAAGCGTCTGCCGTATTACGGCATTCAATTCTTCCATCGTAAGCCCGACTTCGCCGACGAGTTCACCGTTAAAAGTAACGTCGCCGAGTTTCAGCTCAACAGGATAGCTCTTTTGGCTATGATCCGCCTTTTGCGTGATGCGGCTGTAATCGATACCGACGATCTCAGCGCCGGAT
>JAFVQC010000098.1 GCA_017504995.1 Clostridia bacterium | reverse complement strand
TTCGGCAATTTCACGTTTGGAAATACAGCGGTCCATTGCCTGTTTTTCAATGTATCTGTGTGCGTCCGCTTCTGTCATTTTCAAGCTGTCGATCAGAACCCATTTTGCGCGGTTGACGATGCGGATCTCCTGCATCTTTTCTTCAGTTGACATTGTTTTCTTTTCAAACTTTTTCAGCCGTTCTCTCGTTGCAATCATCCAGTCGATTGCCTGAGACACGATGGGCTTGGCGGTAGGTTTGGGCAAAACGTAAACACCGTACTCTGCAACTCGATTATAGGTCGTGGTGTAAACGTCCGAGCGAACCATTAACAGCGCTACGGAAGTTTTCAGCCCGGAAAGATCTATCGCAAAGCGAACGCCTGCATCATCGGGAAGGGGAGAGTTAACGACGATAAAATCATAGGTACAGTCTGCCAAAGCGCGTTTAGCGGCATTGACGCTCGTTTCAAAACGGACGGGGTCAAATTTGGAGTCGGGTAGTAATGGGATAAGTGCTGAATTGAAAGCGTCGGACGCAGAAACGACCAAAACGCTGTAAATCTGTTCCTGTAAGCTCACATTACTCCCTCCTTCCACTGTAGATTTGATTGTTATCAGATGAGTTTTCTGCTGTAAAGCTCTATGATCTGCTCCGGCAGATGTTTGCGAATAAATGTGCTTTCTTTCATAACGGTAATCGCTTCATCAAGAGAAGCCGGCAACTTCTTAAACTGACTCAATGTTTTTTCGTCTGCCTTAAAGAGGTTGATGTCGGAGGCGGGAGGCGGGGTCAGATTATTCTGAATACCGTACAGTCCCGCATATATGAGAAGCGCAAAGGCAAGATAAGGGTTTGCCGTTGGGTCGGGAGAACGAAGCTCAACGCGCTTCTGCTCGTAAACGGCGGCGGGAACGCGAACAAGCTGAGAGCGGTTTTCAGCCGACCAGGAAATATAGGCAGGTGCTTTGCTTTGACCGAATCTTTCATAGGAAGCCTCGGAGGGATTCAAAAAGGCGGTCATTTCGGGAATGAATTCCAGCACTCCCGCGATGATGTGTGAAAGCGATACCTCGCCTTTTTCGCTGTTCGCTGAAATATTGATGTGAAAGCCGTTTCCCGCTTTGTCCTTCAAGGGCTTTGGCGTGAAATCAGCCCACAGACCGTTTCTGCCCGAAACGGTTTTTACAACGGTTTCAAAGGTCTGCGCGTTATCTGCGGCAGTCAAGGCATCGGAATAGCGGAAATCGATCTCGTTTTGTCCCGGCCCCTCCTCGTGATGTGAGCTTTCGGGGCGGATGCCCATCTGTTCCAGCATCAGGCAGATCTCTCGGCGAATGTTTTCGCCCCTATCCTCGGGAGCAATATCCATATAACCTGCCTCGTCATAAGGCGTATCGGTTTTGTTGCCAAGCTCGTCCAGCTTAAATAGATAAAATTCAAGCTCGGGACCGAAATCAAAGGCAATTCCGCATTTTTTAGCATCGTCAATAGCACGGATCAGAATGCTTCTTGTGTCGCATTCAAAAATTCTTCCGTCGGGATAGGTGATCGTACAGAACATACGAACCACACGCCCATGCTCGGGACGCCATGGAAGCACCGAGAGCGTGGACGGATCAGGGTGTAGCAT
>JAFVQC010000010.1 GCA_017504995.1 Clostridia bacterium | reverse complement strand
TCGGTTACAATTCTTCGAGCTATTTTTTCTTAGCTTCTTTTACTTTGTTGAGTATATATTCACTCGTTTTGACGAGATCTGCACTTGCTTATTTTTTTGCTTTGTACTTCTCTCTTGTTGTTCAATTTTCAATGACCGTTCCGCTATCTCGCAACTCCCGCCGCGCGACAGCTTGACTATTATACCACATCACTTTCCCTTTGTCAATACTTTTTTGAAAAGTTTTTTTGCTTTTTTTAATATTGACCGAAAAATTTGTGGTTGCCGTCCGTTTGGACGACTCGCATATTTTACCACATGCCGACAAATTTGTCAAGAGAAAAACCGAATTTTTTCGACTTTTTCCATTCCGAACAAAAAGCGCGCCCAAAATGGGCGTGCTTTTGTCAAATTCTTCTCTTTTGGATCGTCAATCCAACACAACGGATTTTTTCTTTCCCTTTTTGTTTTTGGGATATTCTCTGATCCGAATGACGAAATCCAGATTGATCGCCTCCAACGTCTCTCCGTTTTCCACAAGGATCGCCCCATCGGTCACTTCCTTGATCACTCCCGTAAACTGATGATTACTATCAAACGAATAGATCAGACATTCTTTTCCCACGAATCGTTTTGCAAGCTCGATCATTTCCCTTTTCTCCTTCGATTTTCGTTTTTTTATTGTTTTCCTTGCAATGACCATTCTATTGTTTCTCCACAGCCAAAACAGAATAAGAAACAACAAAAGGATCGGTATATAATATGTAGGATTCAAGCGCGTCCTCCTTTAAAAGATTCCTTTATTATATTTGATCATCGCCCAAAAGCTCAGCGAAAGTCCCACGACGAAGCCGAACAACAGCAACGCCGTACCAACAATACCGTATAGCAAATTCTCGGTTCTGTTGGAAACGAAGGACAACACCCCGAACTGGATCATGGCAACACCGATGATCAGCGTTCCCAACCCCACCATCTTGCCAAAGGGCTTTTTGTCTTCCTCCCGCACTCTTTTTCTGTGATACCAATGAAGCGAGGAAATATTCCCTGACATATTGACGATTCCGAGGACGACGATCAACAGTCCCAGACCAACCGCAAGTAAAAAATCACTCATCACACGTTCTCCTTTTTTCACCAAACAAAGGGAAGCAATCGATACTTCACTCTTTTTTTATATTCCGCATAGCCCTCCAGTCCTTCTTCCAGCACCCGTTCCTCGTTGCGGATCCGAACGACCAGTACGGCAACGTAGGGCAAAAAGCAAAGAAGCGACCACCAAGAGCCGAGTACCACGGGAATGGCAAGAAAAAGCCACAGCGTCACCGCGTACATCGGATGGCGAACGACACCGTACAGTCCCGTATCCACCACCTTTTGATTTTCCTGCACCTCAACCGTTCTGGACAGATAGGCGTTTTCCCGCATCACCTCTCCGTAAAGGGCATAGGAAGCAAGAAGGAACACCGAGGCGAGGATCACCGCCCACAGAGGAACGTGTGACCAATCGAAGCGAAAATCAAGTCCCGCCACGACGAAGCCGCCCACGAACAGCAACGCGGAAAGCGCGACCACCGCCTTTTGCGCCGCTTCTTCTTCCTTGGCGTTGAGCCGTTTTTCAAGAAGATCGGGCGCTTTGATCAAAAGCACCGTTCCCAACAGAAGCATGGGCAGAAACAGCAGTCCGATAAAAAGCCAGCCGTTCAGATATCGGAAGCTCCCCGCGGGAAGGAAAAGAAGAATTCCCACGAGTAGCAGTCCCATCAAAAACTTCGCCAACGCGCTCCAAAACAGTTTCATTTTTACCTCTTAATCTCTCGAACACTTTTCCGCGTCGATGGCAAGAACCAACATCAAAACGCACAGCGCATCGTTCCGATCGAGCACATCAATCACATAAGTATCCGTCCAATTCCAAAGCTCCTTGGAAACGAAGGCGACGGAAGCCCCCATTCCGTTCATAACGGTATAGTTCCATTCCCACCAGTCGCCATCTATATGCCAACCGTTATAATCGATATTGAATTTAGGCTTGAAGAAAGAAAATTCCTTGTTGATGCTTCCGATATAACGGTCACCGAGATACATTTCAAACTTGGGAAGCCACGCGAACACCCGTTCCTTGATACAGCCGACCTCGTTTCCCCACTCGTCGTAGATACGAAGAAGATGTCCCCATGCAAGCTCGCCTCTCACGGTATAGAGCGTGTTGCCTGCTTCGTCAAAGATATCGTAGCTGTCAAACCACGAAAACATTCTTTGCTTGAACAACAGTTTCATGCGCCAACCCTCCTTTTTCTTTTACAATAGTATTATATCACACGGCGCACCATTTTTCAAGCCTTATTTGAAAGGAGTATACCGTTTTTTATTTCCTTGGGAATAAGGGTAAAGTGATATACTGCTCAGGTGAAATATTCGGCTTGCGCCGAATGTGAAATAATGACCTATGGTCATTGTGAAATATTGCTCCTTTGTCGCAATGTGAAATGAAATTTGCCCACGTTTGCGAAGCAAACATTTCACCGCAAAGCGATTTCACTTGCCCGAAAGGGCAAATTTCGTTGAAAAAAGCACATCTGCGTTGCAGATGTGCTTTTTTCTGGTGGGCCATCAAGGGCTCGAACCTTGGACCGACCGGTTATGAGCCGGTTGCTCTGACCAACTGAGCTAATGGCCCCAAGTATGACCTTATTATTATATCCTACGACGGCGTTCTTGTCAAGAGCTTTTGCGGAAAAATGTCGCAACAAATTTTTATTTTCGCTCGACAGGATTTTCTTGATTTCTCCGCCGAGACATGATATCCTTTCTATACCGCCTCCCCTCGGAGACGCAAAAACGAAAATAAAGGAGATTGATTATGAAAAGAAAAACCTTTGCTGTCTTATTCAGCATCCTGCTGATCTCGGCGGGACTGTTCGCGTCCTGCAACGCCAATCAACCCATCTTCGGAAATGACGCCACTCCCATAGAAACCACTGCCGCCTCTGCTGAATCACAAAAAATAAAGGATCTGGAAAATCGCATCATTGCCCTTCAGCAGACCCTGTCCATATCCGATACCGAAAGCCGTGAGGAGCTGCTTCGACTCCAGGCGCTGCTCAGCGAATTAAAGGAATCGGTCACCGACATGACCGATAAAGAAACCGACTCCACCCCAACCGAGCCTCCCGCCCAAGCCCTTTTCCTCTACACCGTAGAAAACGGCGAGGCAACCATCACGGGATATACGGGAACGGATACCCACCTCACGATCCCCACGGTAATCGACGGCTACGTTGTGACTGCCATTGCGGACAGCGCCTTTTCCTCGGATACCCTTCAATCGGTTGTCATTCCCAACGGCATTACGAAAATCGGTTGGTTTGCCTTCTCGGATTGCTCCCTGCTTACTGCCGTCACTCTCCCCTCCTCCGTCAGCTCCATCGGCTATTCCGCCTTCCCCAGTTCCATCAAAGGATTTACCATTTACTGTCACGGCGACTCCTTCGCGCAACGGTACGCGGCAAGCTATGGAATGTCCTATACCATCATTTAAAAAAGAATATCCTCCAAAGCCTTGACCGAACGCTTCTTTTGATGTATAATATATAAGAAAGTTGTTTACATAAAAAAAAGGGGGGTGAGGATATGCAAGAAATCAAAAAACGGTTTTCAGAGTGGCGTCAAAAGCTTACGCCAAAAAAGATCGCGATTTTCGTCCTGACCCTTCTTCTTCTGATCACCCCTACCGTTCTGGCAGGAATTTACGCCTATTACGTGGATTACGTAATACAAGCCGACTCCTATACCGTTACCTTATACGATGCCGAAAATCGGGAAATCGCCCACGACAGCGGAGACCCTGAGCTTGCTAACGTCAATTCCTTGGTTCGAATCTTTCATTCCGTTACCACGGACATGAAACAGGTCTCCAAGGCGCCCGGAGATCCCGAAAGCGACCCCTTTATATGGGCAGACGTTGAGCTGAACGGTGTCAAATCTAAACTGAAGTGCTTCTTTTCTTTTGTCGATACGGCAAACTATTGTATCGATCAATCCGGAAAGATTTACACCGTCAGGGCATCGGACGCGACGAACTTCCTCTCCTCCCCCTATGCGGAAGCCTTTTACAGGGAAGCCGTCGCCCCCTCGCTGATTACAACCGACAACGACGTCATTCTTCCCTCTTCTTTATCATGGTATTACAAGAATTATGACGGAGAATACCTCCCTTCCCAACGAAACACCGTAAACGGCGATATGCGGGTCTATGAAGTAGCGGAGGCAATCGATATCCGCTTTGACAAAGAACCTGACCGTTGTTTGGTACAGATCTACGAGGAAGGGGTATCTATCTACGATGGCTCTCTTGACGGATTATCTGCCCTGACCGTAAACGTGGGAAGCGAACTAAACGTAAGCTTGACGGCAACGTGGGACACGAAGGTATCCTCTCTTTCCTACGGTGAGCTTTCCTATCAATTCGGTATCCGCATCCGAAACCAAACCGTTTTTAGTATCAATACCGCCACGGTGAAGGAGGGCGGCTTTGCGATCCTGACCTGCACCAACGTTACCGATCCTTCCAAGATCCTATTCACACCCGACAAGGAATACCCCGCGCCAAGCTTCCACGCCTATGGGGACAAGCTCTGCGCTCTGCTTCCCATTCCCGCTACGACCGATTGGGAAACGCTTTCCTTCCGCGTCACCTACGGCGCGTCCACTCAGAATTTCACGCTGACGATCTCCCCCTCAACCCCGCAGAATTACACGGATTTTTCTCTGGATCTGCGCAATAACGAAGGACATTCCGATGCCGCAAAGGAAGAATGGAACACGCTGCTTCACTCCTTGATAAGCAACGCGTCCACGCCGATCTATTTCCGCGGCAAATTCCTTTCTCCCACCGAGAACGGATTTTCTATCAGCTATCATAACGGCGGAAAAGTATTCTGGGGGCACTCTTATGACAATCCTTACGTTGCCGTGGGCACGGAATTTGTGACGGGTCAAGACACCGACGCGCCCGTCCGCGCCGTCAATCACGGCGTGGTTCTGCAAACGGGAACTTGCGCCTTGCTTGGCAATTACGCGGTGATCGACCACGGAGGCGGACTGCGAACCTGGTACGGTCACCTGAGTACGGTCAACGTCACGGCAGGCAACGCGGTTGCCAAAGGCGAGGTCATCGGGCAAACAGGAACGGGGGGCGTCTCCACGGGCAACGGATTCCTTCTGGTCTGCACCGTTTACGATACGGTGATCGACCACGAAGCGATACTTGGAAAAGAACTGATATCTTAATGAACAAAAAGAAAGGAAGGACGGCGATGAAACGAAAAAGCAAGATCATCTTAGCAATTGGAATTCTATTGCTCGCCGCCATTTTATTCGTTCCTTTTCACGTTTCACATTATGACGACGGTGGAACGACCAAAACCACAGCGCTTACCTATTCAATCGTTCATTGGAAGAAAATTGGAGAAGCCGAATGCTATGAAAAAACATGTATTTACTTCCTCCCTAACAATTTCAAAGACATTGATGAATTATGGGAGATCAGACACTAAAAAACGGACAGAGAATTTTACGTTCTCTGTCCTCAGCGTGTAGAAAAAGTCCCAAAAGAAATCAGAGTTTCAGCAATTTGAACAAAGGGAATTTTCGTATTAGCCTTCCCCAGCGGGGGAAGGTGGCGGCGAAGCCGACGGATGAGGTGTTTTTAACGCAAAGTAACTCCTC
>JAFVQC010000097.1 GCA_017504995.1 Clostridia bacterium | reverse complement strand
GGCTCGAAACCGGAAAATATCCAGCCGTTTCATTTCCTCTTCCGCGGGCATTCTTTATCGGTGGTACATAACGGAAATCTGGTAAACACTGAGGCTTTGCGGGATGAGTATGCAGGCCATGGCGTTACCTTCTCCTCAACCTCGGACACCGAGGTTATCGGAACGGTTCTCGCCGGAGAGCTGGTGAAGGGAAAAAGTCCGGAGGATGCCGTACTCTTTGCACTGCAGAAACTCTCCGGCTCATATGCTGTTATCTGCATGCTTGACGGACAGCTTTTCGGATTCCGCGACCCGCTTGGCATAAAGCCGTTCTGCATGGGAAAAACAAAGACAGGAGGATACATCCTTGCCTCGGAAAGCGCCGCACTTGACGCTGTCGGGGCGGAGCTTCTGCGGGATGTGCGTCCGGGAGAGTTTGTCTTAGTCGGCACAGACGGCATCGTCTCATCACAGTTGGTGAAGGCGGAATCTCCTGCGCACTGTATCTTCGAGTACATCTATTTTGCCCGCCCCGATTCGATTCTCGACGGGGTATCAGTATATGATGTCCGCAGAAAGACCGGGGAGATTCTCGCCCGGGAATCGTCTGCCGATGCGGAAATGGTATCCCCTGTCCCGGATTCCGGGACTGCTTCCGCGGTTGGATTTGCAAAACAAAGCGGCATCCCGTTTCGGGAAGCCCTCATCAAAAACCGCTATACGGGCAGAACCTTTATTCTCCCCAGTCAGGAGAAGCGTGAGCTTGGCGTCCGCATGAAACTGAATCCGATTCGCTCTCACGTACAAAACCGCTCGGTGATTCTGGTGGATGACAGTATTGTCCGCGGCACCACTGCGAAACGGATTTTGTCTCTGGTTCGTGATTTTGGCGCAGCGGAGATTCATCTGCGGATAGCATCCCCTCCGGTAATTGCCCCCTGTTATCTGGGAACGGATTTCCCGACCAGAGAGGAGCTTATCTCTTCTGCAAAGACGGTTGATGAAGTCCGTGATACCATCGGCGCGTCAACACTTGCCCATGTATCGCTGTCCGGTCTGATAGAAGCATCCGGTCTGCCGAGAGAGTCCCTCTGTCTTGGATGTCTGACCGGGGTGTATCCTCTGGAGATTGCAGGAGAAGTTTGCGAAAAGAAAAAAATGTGTGTTTACCGTAGATAGTACGGGACGAACTTCTTGTGAGCGGTGATAATGGTTTTGCTGTTTGCATTAATCGTTATCACGTAGTCCTCCGACTCTGCATACCAGTTTTTCCCGATTCTGGTAACAGCACCTTCGGAATTTTTTATTCTGTCTTTACACCATGACATCACATCGGCTGTTTCCAGCTGCAGGTTTCTTCTGATTCTTTCGCTTCCCTGCTCAGTGATATGTAAACGCTCTAATTGAGAAAGTAATTCGTTTTTCGCCGTCATAATAGAACCCTTCTGTGTACGGCTGCCTGATTGAGACATTCTGCTGCCTGTATCTTTGGCAGCAATACGGGGAGAGAATACTTCCTCTGTTGTTCTAAATTCTGAAAACTGCTGTGATATATGTGAAGGATAACACATCTCCGGGGTGTTTGGAGGGGGGAGATTTATCATTTCTGTGTTATGCACTAACATATATCATTTCATCTATATACTCACTATTACTATTTATTTTTTATCCGCTTATTGTGTTTTTATAGGGTAATTTTTTGACAGCGGGTTAAATTATTATGTAATTGTGATAAATCATATTCCGGCACATTCAAACACCACAGAACGGATGGCAGGTTGGTTTCGGCGTGGTGTTTTTCCGCGTTTGGGGTTTTCCTGTTTTTCGTTTTTCTTTCTGTTTCATGTGCAGTACAGGTGAACGATTATGGTTCTTGATACTGGTGCAACGGCCTGGGTTCTGATTTCAGCTGCATTGGTATTGCTGATGGTTCCCGCTGTAGGCCTTTTCTACGGAGGAATGGTGAGACGGAAGAATGTTATCTCAACGATGATGCTTTCTTTCGTTGCCCTTGCTCTTGGTATTGTTCAGTGGATTATTATCGGTTACACGCTGGCGTTTGGCGGCGATGTTGCAGGGCTGATTGGTTCACTGGAGTTTTTCGGACTCAGCGGTATTCCGTTTGACGGGGTGACGAATGGGATTCCAGATATCCTGTTTGTCTGTTTCCAGATGATGTTTGCCTGTCTGGCCCTTGCGATTCTGACGTCCGGTCTGGTCGGAAGGGTGAAGCTTTCGTCCTATATTGTGTTCGGGCTTTTGTGGCTGACGCTTGTGTATGCTCCGCTTGCTCACTGGGCATGGGGAGGAGGATGGGCTTCTCAGCTTGGCGCGCTTGATTTTGCCGGAGGAACGGTTGTTCATATCAGTTCCGGCTTTGCGGCGCTTGCCCTGGCACTTGTTATCGGAAAGCGGATTGGATTTGGTGCGCAGAATTTTGCGCCGCATAATATTCCAATGACGCTGATTGGCGGTATGTTTCTGATTCTTGGATGGTTCGGGTTTAATGCAGGTTCTGCCCTTGCCGCAGACAGTCTTGCCGC
>JAFVQC010000096.1 GCA_017504995.1 Clostridia bacterium | reverse complement strand
TCGGGTGGAGGGGTGAATTTGACCTCGTACCGACCGCCAAGAACATATCCAAGGGCAGCCGCACCGCGCCGTCCTTTATCGTCATTGTCGTAACACAAGAACACCTTTTTCACCTGCGGATTCTTCGATAGAAAATCCGTAAGAGATACGGGTACTTTCGTGTTTTCATAGCTTCCTTTCGGGGCATAAATGCCCGACACGGAAAGCAGGTTTTCGTGTTTATAATCACCTCCGTTTGCGTTCAAAATGGTTGCATAAGATAAAAGGTCAATAGCACTTTCAAAGACGAAAACGCTGTCTTTTTTACCTTCCGCAATAAGACGAAAGGTGTAGGTCTTGTCGCTGCCTGCTATGTCCTTTCTGTTGGTTGTGCCGTCCGTCGCTCTCCAAGAGCAATACTTCATTTCGCCTTTTTCATCGTATCCGATAAAGAAAACAGAGCCGTAACGGTCGCTCTCGGCTATGGTTCTTTTTGCGATGCAATCGTCGATGATCCTCTCGGAAATTCCTCTTGCTACGAGGTACTGACGAGCCTTTCTACACGCAAAATTGTGACGCGGCATCATAAGGCGGTCGTACCGCTTGACCTTTGCTTCGGGCAAAGAAAAAGACGGTCTTACAACCGTCGTGTCCGTCAATATCCGTACCGCTTCGGGCAGTTCAAAGCCCTTGACTTTCACAAGATAGTCCAGGGCGTTAGAGCTGCCGAACCCACGCGACCACCAAAACCATTTGCCGTTTGAGATCTTCAATGAGTCGTGCGACTTCGTGCAGTACACGTTGTTACCGCACCTCACAAGCTCATACGGCTCATAGGTTTTCAGATAGGTCAAGAGGTCAACGCTCCGTGCTTTTTCAATGGCTTCGGGCGGCACATATCCTTGCGTGTTTTGCCTTCTCATTGATACCTCCCGTTACTCGTAAACGTGGCACACGATTTTGATTTCGTGCGCTTCGCTTTCGTGAAAATCTATATCGCCGTTAAGAGCTTTTTGCTCGGCAATATGCTCGGCTTCCGATGGGCAGTCTGCTTCGATTTCCACATAGCCGTACTGCAAAATAACTACTTCCACGCCATATTTCATCATCACCTTCCTCCTTCCCAAAATAGAAATAGCCGAGAGAGTGGTGCAGCTCTCCCGGCTATGTAAAGCGACGGTGATTGTCACCGCCGCCACGCCTTGTGAGGGCGTTATCGGTCGTCACGGTCATCACGCGAGGTAGGCTTTTTGTCTTGTCCGTCCTCGGAGATTTCCTCTGCGCCGTCCACGATTTCATTCTCCTTTCTGTCCATATTAAGCTCGGCGTTCAGCTCGTCGAGCCTTCTGCTTTTTTCTTCAAGGATTGCTTCGTCGGCAAAGGGTTTGGCAATCTCAATCTTGGCGTTTTCCACTTGTCGGTGGTACTCCGCGAGCTGTGTTTCGTTGTTCGCCTTGCGCTCCGCAAACTTCTCGATCTGATTGTCGATACGGAGAACGATACGTCCGATTTCTTTGCCGAGCAGTACCTTGTGGGTAAGCGCTCCTTTGAGGTTGATGAAGAACTCTCGGTTCATACCGTCAAAGCCTATCTCGGTCTTAAAGCCACGGTACTCTCCGAGAGGTCGCGGCTCTTGATTATTGATGCGGCTGCATATATCCGTGATGGCTTGCTCGGCTTCGGTTTTGTCGGTGTAGGTTACGCCCTTAATCACCATCGGAGAGAAGCCGTCCTCGTTTGGAACGGTGTGTTCCTCGGCGGTCTTGATGTCGCTTTCAAGCCCCTTAATATGTTCCTCCACCCAAGCAATTTCTCTTGGGAACTTCTTGATAAGGTCATCTTCAAGGGCATAGCGTTGGCTAAGGTGAGAAGCCTTTTGAAGCTTCAGCTTCGCCACATCCGCATCAAGTTGCATCTTCTCCATAATCTTGGGATTTCCGCTTGCCAAAGCCTTGATTTCCGCATAGGAAAGAGCCGTTTCGTCCACGTCCTCGGCGCTTCGCACGGGAGATTTTGAGGTCATAATCTGCGAGATAAACTTCTGCTTGGACTCCAAGAGCTGATAGGAATAGGCATCGAAAGTGCCTTCGGTAACATAGCGGTATAGGTCAACCTCGGGGTTGGTATTGCCTTGTCGCACGATACGCCCCGCGCGTTGCTCGAGGTCGCTCGGTCGCCACGGCACGTCAAGGTCGTGCAGAGCTATCAAACGCTCTTGCACGTTTGTACCCGCACCCATTTTGAAGGTCGAGCCGATAAGGATACGGACTTGACCTCGGCGCACCTTTCCGAACAGTTCTTTCTTCTTCGTGTCCGTATCCGCCGTATGGATAAATGCGATTTCTTCGGGCGGTATGCCGCGCTCTATGAGTTTGGTTCGTATATCGTCGTACACGTTGAAATTGCCGTCATTCTTCGGTGTGGAGAGGTCACAGAACACAAGCTGAGCCGATTTCTTGTCGGCGTTGCGCTCCCAAATATCGTAGATATTTTCCACGCATACGTTGACCTTGCTGCCTTCAAAATCTTCAAGCATCGGGTTTATCAAGCGTTGGTCAAGAGCCGCCTTGCGCCCGTCATTGGTGACGAGAAGCATATTATCTTTGTCAGACGCGACTTCGCGCTTGTGTATCTTCTCGGCTCTCTCCGCAAAGGATTGAACCAAGTCCTTTTGTATCTCGCTCGCCTCCACCTTTACAACGTGGAAGTGTGCTTCGGGGGTGGGAAGATTGAGCATATCCGCTGTTTGAATGTCTGCTACCTGCTTGAACATTGCCATCAGCTCGGGGATATTGAAGAACTTTGCAAAGCGCGTTTTTGCTCGGTATCCCGTGCCGTCCGGGGCAAGCTCGATTGCCGTGACGGTTTCGCCAAAGGTCGATGCCCAAGAGTCGAAGTGCAAGAGGTCACGGTAGCGGAGTTCGCTGTATTGCAGGTATTTCTGCATCGTGTAAAGCTCCACCATCGTGTTGGAGATAGGAGTACCCGTGGCGAACACACAACCCTTACCGCCCGTCAGCTCGTCAAGATAACGGCATTTCATATAGAGGTCGGAGGATTTCTGCGCTTCGGTCTGCGAGATACCCGCCACGTTCCTCATTTTGGTGTAGGCGGCAAGGTTCTTGTAGAAGTGCGCTTCGTCAATGAAAATGCGGTCAACACCAAGTTCCTCAAAGGTCACAACGTCATCCTTGCGGGATTGGTCGTTGAGCTTTTCAAGTTTGGCTTCAAGAGCCTTTTTCGACTTAGCAAGCTGCTTGACGGTCACGCGGTTTCCACGCTCACGGGAAAGTTCCTCCATACTCTGCATTATGGTTTCAATCTC
>JAFVQC010000009.1 GCA_017504995.1 Clostridia bacterium | reverse complement strand
GGGAGGGGCTTGCTCCTCCCGTTTTCGTCACAAAGAATAGAAGTGAGAAATACGAACCCAAAGAACTTGTTTCAAGTTCTTTGAAGGAGTCCAGAGGAAACTTTCTCGAAAGAAAGTTTCCTTTGGCGCGTCCCCTAACGCGTCTCCGCTGCGGAGACGCCTGCGAGAGCGCCTGTGGAGAAGGCGATCTGGAGATTGAAGCCGCCGGTATAGGCATCCAGATCCAGGACCTCACCTGCGAAGAACAGGCCTTTGCAGAGCTTAGATTCCATGGTTTTGGGTTGGATCTCCTTGACCGAAACGCCGCCCTTGGTGACGATCGCCTCGGAGATGGGACGGAAGCCGTCGATGGAGATACGGAGCTTGCGGATCACGCCCACGAGGGCGCGCCGTTCGTCCTTTGTAATGGAATTTACTTTTTTTCTCGGATCGATGCCCGAAAGGGAGATCACCACGGGGATCAGCTTACGGGGCAGAAGATCGTCCAAAGCATTTGAAAAATCCTTGTTGGCGTACTTGGAGAAATCGGAACGGATCCGTTCGTCGAGGGTTTTTTCGTCGAGGGCGGGCTTCAGATTGATCCGCGCCTCGTAGTTACCCGACACCGCGTCGGGAATATGCGCCGAGGCGGAAAGGATCATGGGGCCCGTCATACCGAAATGGGTAAAGAGCATCTCGCCGAAGTCCTCGTAGATCACCTTCCCGCTTTGTTTCTGTACGATCGAAAGAGAAACGTTTCGCAAGGAAAGACCCAAGAGAGCAGGGCAGAGCTTACTTTTGCTGACGATGGGAACGAGGGAAGGGGTCAGCGGCGTTACCGTATGTCCAACCGACTGCGCCAGCCGATAGCCGTCGCCGTCCGAGCCTGTACGGGGATAAGACAGCCCTCCCGTACAGACGATCACGCGGTCGGCATCGATGGTCTCGCCGTCTACGGTCACGCCCGAGATCGCACCGTTTTCTGAGAGAAGCGCTTCTGCCCGTCCGAAGCGGAGCGTAATTCCCTCGGCACGGCAGAGATCGGTCAAGGCGCGGACGATATCCTCCGCCTTGTCGGAGACGGGAAAGACCCGCCGTCCGCGCTCTACCTTCAGGGGAACACCCGCATCCTCAAAGAAGCGTTTGGTATCCTCTGTGGAGAAAAAGCTGAGCGCGCCGTAAAGAAAACGGGGATTGGTGGGAACGTTCTGCAAAAACTCCTGCAAGGAGCAGTCATTCGTGACGTTACAGCGACCTTTTCCCGTGATGCGCAGTTTTTTTCCGCAGGCGTTCATGCGTTCGATCAAGGTGACCTCCGCGCCTGCTCTCGCGGCGAAGATTGCCGCCATCATGCCTGCGGCTCCGCCGCCGATCACGGCGATTCTGATGGTGTTCATATACTTCCTTTATCTTTTTTAGTATTATCCTTGGTTTTTGTCGTATACGTCGTATTCGTCCCAGATCTTTTCCAACTGGTGCAGGCGAACCAGAAGCTCGTCCTGCTTCTTGCGGGAAACGGCGACGATTATGGCATTGACGATACTCAAGGGAGCGACCAGCGAGTCCACGAAGGAAGCCATGTCGCTCTTGGCGATCAGCAGCTGATCCGCGCCTGCCGCGATGGGAGAGGCGGCGCTGTCGGTAATGGCGATGACGTCCGCGCCTGCGTTTGCCGCCAGATTGACGGCGTGAATGATCCATTTGGAATAACGGGGGAAGCTGATGGCGATCATGACGTCGTCTTTTCCGATGCCCATGATCTGTTCAAACAGCTCGCTGCCCGAGGTGGTCTGAACCAGCTTGACGTTGTCGAAGATCATGCGCAGACCGTGCGCAAGCGACCCCGCCAGTGTGGCAGAGGAGCGAATACCCAAGATATAGATATTTTTCGCGGTGGCAATGCGATCGACGGCATCCTCGAAGGCGGAACGGTCGATCTCCTCCAGCGTGCGCTTCAGCTTATCCGCGTCGCTTTGCAGAACCTTGGACAGCACGTCGCCGTCGCCGATGAGATTGTTGGTGACTTCCATTCTCTGGAAAGAGGTCAGTCTCGTACGCACCATTTCCTGCAAGGCGTGTTGAAATTCGGGATATCCCCCAAAGCCAAGCTCGATGGCAAAGCGAACCACGGTGGATTCGGAGACCTGCACGATCTTGCCAAGCTTGGACGCGGTCATATACGCCGCCTTGTCGTAATTTTCCAGAACGTAGTTGGAGATCAGCTTTTGTCCTTTGGAAAGGGTGGGCATTCTCGCTTCGATCTCATTCAAAAGATTTCGTTTCATACGGACCTCTTTTATCGTTCGCCGTTTGTCGGCGAAAATTTGGCTGTTTGTCGCGGACCGCCGAGGACGTCGGTCCCTACAAGGTTTGGAAAAATCTCATTGTTTTTATCGTAGCCGTAAAGGATTCGTTTATTTTCCGGCGAGATGTGAAGAAACGACTTTTACCAGCCGTAGTATGTTGTTTCATCTAAAAATTTACACAATCCATTCGCCCGAGATCCTTCGCTTCGCCGCCGCGCGTTGTCATTCTCGAGCGAAGCGAAGAATCTCGCGCGGCAGCTCCACTCGAGGATGACGCGGGCGAGGGAGAGAAATGTAAAGTTTTAAGTGAAACAAGGTACTACAAGGTTTGGGAAAGGTTTTTCGTTTTTATCATAGCCGTGAAAATTTTGTTTTATTTCTTGGCGAGATGTGAAGAAACGACTTTTACCAGCCGTAGGGGTCGACGTCCTCGGCGACCCGTTTGGTTATCCACAAACAATAGAATCGAGAAATACGAGCCCCAAGAACTTGTTTCAAGTTCTTGGAAGGGGTTTTAGGGGAAACCTTCTCGAAAGAAGGTTTCTCCTAACGCATCCTCGCATCCTCGCATCCTTGCATCCTCGCGCCCTCGCGTCGCCTAACGCATCCCCGTATCCCCTGCCGTCAGCTTGATGAGCAAAGTACGGTTATCGGGGGTATCGCCCTTCAGGGCGGCTTTGTTTCTACGGATCTCGCCGCATTTTTCGCAACGGTGGATTACGACGAATCCCTTTTTGGGATCGGGCTCGGTGCGAATGGGTCGGAGCTTGCCGCCGCAAGTGTTGGCGCGGTCGCCCGGATTGATATCCACGTGGAGCGACCAAAGGCAATGGGGGCAATGATTTCTTGAGGTATAGCCCAAAGGGGGCACTTCCTTGCCGCAATGGGCGCAAAGGAAGGAGTCGTCGTTTTTTACAAATCGTTTTTGCTCGGGCATGGTCTATTCTCCGTAAGATTCCAACGCTTTTCGGTCGGCGCTTGTCAAATTGACCTCGATCTTCTCGGACACGTAGTCGTACAGGCAGAGCGTGCCGTAGGCGTGTTCCTCATAGTTGATCGCCTGATTATAGTAGATATCGGCGTAGACGGCGAGGAGCAGATTTTCCTGTAAAAGCGAATGCAAGGAAAGCCCCTCGGAATCCAGATCAAAGACCAGACGGCGGTAGTTATAGAGATTCTTCTCGCCTGCCTCCACCGTGGTGGGGTGAATACGGGTAAAGGCGACGCTTTGCGTGTCGTTGCCCGCGTTGTCCTCGGTGACGTCGGGGGTCTTATCCACAGCCACGGTCAGGGAGATATCAAACAGCTCCGCGTCGCGGGCGGGGGCTTCGGGCAGTCCAAAGTCCTCGGCAAGGGCGCGCAGGGTGCTGTTGTTGTAGCGAACGACGATCTGGATCTGGTTGGCGTCGGGAATAAAGACGCATTGAGTGACCGAAAAATAGCCGTAGTTATCCTTGCCGCTGGTAATGCTTTTTTGCTCTTGGCGGAAGATGGTCAGCTCGTCCCCCTTTTCCTCGTAGGCGGCGCAAAGCTTGTCGTTGGGGGTGAGCCGTTTCATCTCCTTGGGATCACCCGAGGAAAAGACACGCCAGAGCAGCAGGATAATGACCGCGAAAACCAGCGTAAAAAACAAATATTTAATGACCCGTCCCGTGATACGGATCCCTCTGGAAGCTCTTGACATTTGGACTCCTTTTCGGTATAATGATAGTATCTCGGTCGAGCACCAAGGAAGTTTTGCTTATAATCATACTTATTATATCATAAATCTGCCCGAAATTCAAGTATTTTTGAAAGACGGGGACGGAAAAATTTCAAAAAGAAGAAAAGAGGAAAGAGGAAGCGATGATCTATGAAGGAATTGCGGAGAAAACCAATCAAACCGCAAGAAAGCTCTCGGTGCTTTTACTGCTTGGCTCTGCGGCGCTGATGCTCGTGACGATGCTGTTTGGGGGGATCCCTTTTCGGTGGGTGTTTCAGCTTCTTGCCGTAGGACTTTTGATCGGAACGGTGTTTCTTATTGCCCGCTACGAGTCAAAGACCTATATCTATCGCTTGATCGAGCAAGACGGCGGGGTGGATCTGACCGTTACCGAAGCCAACGCCAAGGGAAGGGGACAGGTCACCGTTTGTCGGATCGGCGTCGATCAGCTCCTTTCCTGTACGACACTGGACGTGAGTGAGGGAGATTCTGTCAAAGAAACCCTCGCAAGACTCAAAAAAGAAAAGAAAAAACGGTTCGATTATTGCGCCGACCTCCGTCCTGCCAAAAGTATTCTCCTTTTGGTTGAGGATGGCGATGACGAGCTTGCCATTCGTCTGTCCTTTGACGAACGGTTGTTTTCGCTTTTGGGGACGCGTTGAGGGAAACTTCTTTCGAGAAGTTCCCCTCAAAACCTTTTTGAAACATGGCACTGCCATGTTTCAAAAGGCAACTTTGATTTTTCGGCAACGCCGAAACTTTGCCATGGTCAAAGACATCAAATTTGCCCCTTCAAGAACTTAAAAACAAGTTCTTGGGATTCGTATTTCTCCTGTTCGCCGATTGATTCAGTTGACCTTTGTTTCTTGGACCGTCGAGGGTCTCGCTGCGGCTCGGTCACGCTCGCGTTCTGACACCACACCGTGGTGTCATTCATTACGCTCATGCCGCTTCGCTACGCCGGTCCCTACCGTCTCTTAAAAAATATTGTTCATCGGTTCTCCGTTTGGTTACGGTTTTCGATTGCTTTTTATTCCTTTTCTATGGGCGAGCAGGAACAATATGATTCCCAAGAACTTGCAAGCAAGTTCTTGAAGGGGTTTTTAAGGGGGAACTTCTCGAAAGAAGTTCCCCCTTAACGCGTCCCCTAACGCGCGTCCTTATTATTTCGCGATCATCATTTTCAGCTCGTCCAGCTCACGGCGGAGGGCTTCGTTTTCGGTTTCCAGCTCCTCCAGCGCGGTTTCGGTGAAGGCGAGCTTGGTTTCCAGCGACTTGACCTTTCTTTGCGCTTTGATTCGTTCGGAGCAATAGTCCAGCGCGCAAAGGAGTGCCGCCTCGCTCTTGGGGCACTGCTTGCTGCCGCCCGTGATCTCCCGCATTTTGCGGTCCACCAGACCCACCAGCGCCTCTACCGCCTCGGGGGATTCGTCGGTGATCACGTTCATTTGTACGTCGGAAATGGTAATGGTGTATTTCTGTTTCATACTTCCTCCTGAAAAACATGTACCCATATTTTCAAAATCCACTTGAAAATCGAAAAAAAAGAGTGTATAATAGATATCAATATTATTATAATATAAAATTCTCGATTTGGAAAGAGGATTTTTAAAAAATTTACAGAAAGAATCAAAAATTTATGAGCTATTTCAGAGACAGCCACAGAATCGTGGTAAAATTGGGAACGTCCACCCTGACCCACAGCACGGGGCATTTGAATCTCCGTCGGATCGAAAAGCTGGTCAAGGTGCTTTCGGATATTCAGAACTCGGGGGTTCAGGTGATCCTCGTTTCCTCGGGGGCAGTCAGCGCGGGCGTTGCCAAGGTCGGCTTCGGACGGAAGCCAACCGAGATGGCGGATAAGCAGGCGATGGCAGCCATCGGACAGAGCGAGCTGATGAAGCTGTACGACCGTCTGTTTTCGGATTACGGACACACCGTGGCGCAGATCCTGATGACCAAGGATATTCTGGCGAATCCCGAGCGACGGACGGCGGCGGAAAACACCTTCAACCGCTTATTGGAGATGCGGTGTATTCCCATCGTCAACGAGAACGACCCCGTTTCCACCGACGAGCTGACCAAGTTCGGCGGAAACGATATCCTTTCGGCGTACGTGGCGCAATTCTGCCGCGCGGATCTTCTTCTGAATCTGTCCGACGTGGACGGTCTGTACGACAGCGATCCCCGACAGAACCCCGACGCGAAGCTGATCAGTCGGGTGGACGATATTGACGAGATCACCGCAAGCGCGGGAGGGGCGGGAACGGATCGTGGAACGGGCGGCATGATCGCCAAGCTGCAAGCGGCGAAGATCGTGGTGGACTCGGGTATTCCCATGTTCATTCTCAACGGACACGACCCCGAGATCCTGTATACCCTGCTTGACGGCGGACACGTGGGAACGTATTTTTCCGCGAAGTGAGACGAAAGGTATGACGAAGAAGGAAAAAAAAGCGCGCATGGCAGAGATCGTCTCGGTCTTGGAGACGGTCTATCCCGAGGCGACCTGCGCGCTCGAATACGGCGGCGAGCCGTGGCGGCTGCTTGTGATGGCGCGGCTGTCGGCGCAATGCACCGACGCGCGGGTGAACGTCGTTTGCCGCGAGCTGTTTGCCGAATACCCCACCCTTGACGCCCTTGCCGACGCGCCCATCGAGAGGATCGAGGAGCTGATCCGCCCCTGCGGTCTGTTTCGCACCAAGGCGCGGAGCATCAAGGAAGCGTGTGTGCTGTTGCGGGATCGCTTTGAGGGTCGCGTGCCCGATACCATGGAGGAGCTGCTTTCTCTGCCCGGTGTGGGGCGGAAGATCGCCAACCTGTTGCTGGGAGATATTTACGGCAAGCCTGCGGTGGTGGCGGATACCCACTGTATCCGCATCTGCGGCAGACTGGGAGCGTACCCCACCTCGCTCAAGGATCCCCACAAGGTGGAAAAAATTCTTTGCGAGCTGATCGAGCCACAAAAGCAGTCGGATTTCTGCCATCGGATCGTGCAGTTCGGCAGAGACGTTTGCGTGGCGCGGTCACCCAAGTGCGAAAGCTGTCCGTTGGCGGAGCTTTGCGCATACGAAAAGAAAAAAAGTTGATTTTTGTCTGAATTTTGCTTATAATAAATTGAGAAACACAGAAAACGGAGGAAAAAGAGATGTATAGAATCGGTGTAGATTTGGGCGGCACGAATATTGCCGTGGGGCTCGTTGACGAGCAGTTGAATTTGGTTTTGAAAAAGAGCGTTCCCACGGGAGCGCACCGTCCCGCCCAGGAGATCGTGGCGGATATCGCCATGCTTTGCCGCGCCCTTTGTGAGGATAAAGGAATCGCCCTCGGCGAGATCGCCTGCGTGGGTATCGCTACCCCCGGCATCGCCAACCACGATACAGGCGTGGTGGAATACTCCTGCAATCTTCCTTTCCGCAAATTCCCCATCGCGGAGCTGTTGAAGAAGGAGCTTGGCGTATCCACCGTAAAGATCGAGAACGATGCCAACGCCGCCGCTTGGGGCGAGGCAGTCGCCGGCGCGGCAAAGGGAACGAAAAATAGCGTGATGATCACCCTCGGCACGGGCGTAGGAGGCGGTATCATCATCGACAACAAGGTCTTTTCTGGATTTAACTACGCAGGGGGTGAGCTGGGTCACATCGTGATTCAGGTAGACGGCGCGCCCTGCGGCTGCGGACGGAAGGGCTGTTGGGAGGCGTATTCCTCGGCAACGGCGCTGATCCGCATGACCAAGGAGAAGATCGAGGAGTGCCGCGCGTCGGGTCGGGCAACGATCATGGCAGATCAGCCCAAGGTGACGGGACGGACTGCCTGCGACGCCATGCGGGCGGGAGACGAGGCGGCAAAGGAGGTCTACGACACCTACGTGAAGTATTTGGCGTCGGGACTTGCCACCATCATCAACATCTTCCAGCCCGAGGTGATCTCGCTGGGCGGCGGCGTGTCGGGCGAGGGACAGTCGCTGATCGACGCGCTGCTTCCCATCGTTCGGAAGGAGCAGTACGGCGGCGGTGTCGTTCCCATGACCGAGCTGCGTATCGCCACCCTTGGGAACGACGCGGGTATCATCGGCGCGGCAATGCTTGGATAATAGGACGCGGGACGCGATGAGGGGAACTTCTTTCGAGAAGTTCCCCTCATCGCGTCCTTATTTGCTTCCCGTACTGCCGAAGCCGCCCACGCCGCGGACGGTATCGGATAGCTCGTCCACCACGGTGAAATCGGCGGTATAATAGGGAGTGAACACCAACTGAGCGATCCGTTCGCCTGCGGCGACGGTCTGGGGCGCGCTGCCGTGATTGTGCAGAGCCACCATGATCTCCCCCCGATAATCGCTGTCGATCACGCCCACCTTATTGGCGGGAGCGAGTCCTTTTTTGGACGCAAGTCCGCTTCTGGCGTAGATCAAGCCCACAAGCCCCTCGGGGATCTCCATGGCAAGACCCGTGTGGATCAGCTTGGTCTCCCCTGCCGCAACGGTGACCTCGCCCTCCTCGCAGGCGTACAGATCCGCCCCTGCCGCAAACGCGGAGCCGTAGGTGGGCAGGATCGCCTTTTCGTTCAGTTTTTTCACGTTCATTTGAAAGCTCATGATTCGTTTCCTCTCTTTTTTTCGTAATATTCTACCGCAAGTACCGCCCGTCCCTCCCGCAAGGAGTCGGGCACGCGAAGGATCCTTTGATTGGACGAGCCGCGGAAGCGAAGGTTCAGATCCTTCTTTTCCTCCACGAATTTTCCGTCCACCAGTACGTCGATGCAGGCAAGCATCCGACGGACGGTGCTTCCGTCGCCGATCCGTTCGGCAAGCAGATCCTTCTCAAAATCATACCCCGAATAGCACCAGACGGTTTTTTGAGGGTAGGTTGCCTTGATCTTCTCCAAAAGACTCGCCAGCACCTCGCGATTGGCAGGCTCAAATGGCTCTCCCCCCAAGAGGGAAAATCCCTTCACGTAGTCGGGCGCAAGGGCGCAAAGGATCTCCTGCTCGGTGTCCTCGGTGAATGGTTCTCCGTAGGAAAAATCCCACGCCTCGGCGTTGAAGCAGCCGCGGCAGCGATGGGTACAGCCGCTGACGAACAGCGATACCCGAACCCCCACGCCGTTGGCGACGTCCCGTTTTTTTATAGTTGCGTAGTTCATATTTGCCTCTTTTATTTGGGGCGTTGCCCCAAACCCCACTTAAAAACTTTTTGAAAAAAGTTTTTAAGAATTTCAAAAACTTTAAAATAATTTTTTGGAAGGAACGGCAAGCTCACGTCGTTCGCCGTTTGATTGCAAAAATTTGGTTGTTTTTTGCGGGCGATTCTGACGAAGTTTGAATCTGCCCCTACGGATTTTTGCGTTTTTTTCGGTTCGCCGATTGGTTGCGGTTGACTTTTTTCGGGAGGAGCAAGCCCCTCCCCTACCAAGATGGGAGAAAATTCATCGGACATCGTCCTTTTGAGACAACGGTCAAATGAAAAAATCATCTTGGCTACCGAAGAACAATATTTTTTAGGTGACGGTAGGGGAGGGGCTTGCTCCTCCCGTTTTTGTCACAAAGAATAGAAGTGAGAAATACGATCCCCAAGAACTTGTCAGCAAGTTCTTGGAAGGGTTTTAGGGAAACCTTCTCGAAAGAAGGTTTCCCTAACGCATCCCTCGCATCTCCGCATCCTCACAAATGCAATACTCTTGCCTTGATTTCCTTGGTTTTACCCACGTTCCAGAAGTTTTCGCCGAGGTAGCCGCAGGTACGGCGGGTGACGTTCATGCGCTTCTGATCCTTATTGTGGCAGGAAGGACATTCCCACTCGCCCGCGTCGTTGATAATGATCTCTCCGTCGAAGCCGCAGACGTGGCAATAGTCGCTCTTGGTATTGAATTCGGCGTACTGAATGTTATCGTAGATAAAGCGAACGATATCCTCCAGCGCGTCCAGATTATGGCGCATATTGGGGATCTCCACGTAGGAGATCGCGCCGCCCGAGGAAATGGTCTGGAACTGACTTTCAAAGGTAAACTTATCAAAAGCGTCGATCTTCTCCCGCACGTCCACGTGGTAGGAGTTGGTATAATACCCCTTGTCGGTTACGTCCTCAATCGTACCGAAGCGTTGCTTATCGATCCGCGCGAACCGATAGCAGAGCGACTCGGCAGGCGTACCGTACAGACCAAAGCCCAGTCCCGTTTCCTTCTTCCACGTCTCGCACGCCTCACGCAGGCGTCTCATTACCGCAAGGGCGAATTCCAAGCCCTTGGGGTCGGTGTGGCTCACGCCCATCATCAGCTTGGTGACCTCGTACAGACCGATATATCCCAGCGAAATGGTGGAATAGCCGTCGTGGAGATACTTGTCGATGGGCTCGCCCTTGTCCAGTCGGGCAATCGCGCCGTACTGCCAATGAACGGGGCTGGTATCGGACAGCGTACCGTGCAGCGCCTCGTGGCGGCAAAGCAGCGCCTTTTTACAAAGGGTCAGACGCTCCTCCAGAAGCTTCCAGAAGGCATCCTCGTCCCCCTTTGCCAGAATACCGATCTGGGGTAGGTTCAGGCTGACCACGCCCTGATTGAAGCGACCCTCGAACTTGTAGTTTCCTTCCGCATCCTTGAAGGGGGACAGGAAGGAGCGACAGCCCATGGGAGAGAATACGTTCCCCTCGTAGTTTTCCCGCATCTTCTTGGCGGAAATATAGTCGGGATACAGTCTCTTGGCGGAGCATTTCACAGCAAGATGGGTGATATAGTCGTATTTTCCGCCCTTGAGGCAGTTGCACTCGTCCAGCACGTAAATGAGCTTGGGAAAAGCGGGGGTCACGTAGACGCCCTTTTCGTTTTTGATACCCTGATACCGCTGGTTGAGGATCTCCTCGATGATCATGGCGTTCTCCTCCACGTACTCGTCGTCCTCGCGAATGTGCATGAACAGAGTCACGAAGGGAGATTGCCCGTTGGTGGTCATCAGCGTATTGATCTGATACTGAATGGTCTGCACGCCCGAGCGAAGCTCGTCCCGCAGACGGGCGTCGGCGATCTTCAGGATCACCGCCTCCTCCAGCTCGTCGCCCATGGTGCGCTTCAGCTGGGAAATGAATTTATCCCGACTGCGGCGCAGATATTTGCCAAGATGCCCCACGTCTACCGACTGTCCGCCGTACTGGGAGCTTGCCACCGCCGCAATGATCTGGGTCACGATGGTACACGCCACCTGAAAGGACTTGGGGGACTCGATCATCTTTCCGTTCATGACCGTGCCGTTGTCCAGCATATCCCCGATGTTGATCAGACAGCAATTGAAGATGGGCTGTAGGAAATAGTCCGCGTCGTGGAAGTGAATCGCCCCCTCCTCGTGCGCCTTGGAAATTTCCTCGGGAAGCAGAATGCGTCGGGTTAGATCCTTGGAGACCTCTCCCGCGATCAGATCCCGCTGGGTGGACGCCATGACCGCGTTTTTGTTGGAGTTTTCCTCCATCACGTCCTTGTTGGAATTCTTGATGAGGGACAGGATCGATTCGTCGGTGGTGTTGGCGTGACGAACCAGCGCGCGCTCGTAACGGTAAATGATATACGCCTTGGTGAGGGTGTACTTCTTCAGCATCATCAGGTCGTGCTCGACCATGTCCTGAATGTCCTCTACCAGATACCGATCCCGCTTTTTCTTTTCAATATTACAAACGATCTGCTCGATCTCCTCGTCGCTGACACGGTGCTCCTCGTCTACGGCGTCGTTTGCTTTTTGTATGGCTTTTATGATCTTGGAACGGTCAAACGCTACGGTTGAGCCGTCTCTTTTGATAACCTTCATTTTTTCTCTCCTTTTTCACGTTTAAACAATTTTGCAAGTATTATAATACCATATATTTTGTGTCTTGTCAAGAACAAAAACACAATATATAGTGTTTTTATCCGTTTTTGTAGAAATCAGCAATCCAAGCGCGCGCGCTTTATTCAAATGTGACAAAAGAGAGGGGAGGCGTTTTGCCTCCCTTAACGGAATCCATATAAAGATGAAGATAAAAGCAACAACGCCGAGGGCGTTTCGACCAGATGATCCGCCGCCTTCAATTCCTCACGGTCGCCGTAGCCGAACAGTACGCCGACGGTAGTCAAGCCGCACGCGCGTCCGCCCTCGATATCGTAGCGGCGGTCGCCTACCATAAAGCAATCCTCCGCGCGCAAGCCCGTGCTTTGTAGCACGTAGGCAATGACCTCCGCCTTGGCGGTTCGCTTTTCGTCCATGGTACTGCCGCCCACGAAGGTGAAGTACCTCGAAAGATCAAAATGCTCCAATATCCGCTTGGCGTATTCCTCGGGCTTACTGGTAGCAAGACAAAGGGTCGCGCCCCGCTTTTGCAGAGCAGAAAGGACCTCGGGAATGCCGTCGTAAACGGTATTTTCAAACAACCCCTTTTCGGAAAAATACTCCCGATAAAGGTTGACCAGTCGCCACGCGTCCTCGCCCGACACGCCGCAGTGAAGCGCGAAGGAATCCAACAGAGGCGGTCCGATGAAGGTATCAAGAATTTCCTCGGACAGCGTGGGAAGTCCGAATTTCGTCAGCGCGTAGCGAATGGAGTTTTTGATCCCAAGCCCGGGGTCGGTCAGCGTGCCGTCCAGATCAAACAGATAGTGCCGCGCGCTCATGCCTGCTTCGCGTTCATTTTCAGGTATTCGTTGATAAATCCGTCGATCTCACCGTCCATGACCGCCGAGATATTGCCGTCCTCGTAGCCCGTACGGGTATCCTTTGCCAAGGTGTAGGGCATAAAGACGTAGGAGCAGATCTGCGCACCCCACTCGATGTTGGTCTTGTTGCCCTGAATATCCTCAATGGTATCCAAACGCTCACGGATCTTGATCTCCATCAGCTTTGCCTTGAGCATCTTCATGGCGGTCTCCTTGTTCTGGAGCTGAGAGCGCTCGGTCTGACAGCCCACGACGATGCCCGTGGGCTTGTGCAGAATACGGATGGCGGAGTCGGTCTTGTTGATGTGCTGACCGCCTGCGCCGCTGGAGCGATGGGCGGTGACCTCGATGTCCTCGTCGCGGATCTCTACCTTGTCGATGTTATCGAATTCGGGCATGACCTCGATGGAAGCGAAGGAGGTCTGCCGTCTGCCTGCCGCGTCAAAGGGAGACACGCGCACCAGACGGTGTACGCCGTTTTCCGCCTTCAGGTAGCCGTAGGCGTTCAGTCCCTCTACCATGATGGTGGCGCTCTTGATGCCTGCCGCGTCGCCGTCCAGCCAGTCCAGAAGCTTGTATTTGTAGCCTCTGCGCTCTGCCCAGCGGGTGATCATACGGTAAAGCATCTGCGCCCAGTCCTGTGCTTCTGTTCCGCCCGCGCCGGGGTGGAAGGAAACGATGGCGTTATTTTTGTCGTACTCGCCCGAAAGCAGGATCTCGATCCGCTTTTCCTCTGCCGCGCGGGCGATCTCGGCAAGCTCGTTTTCCACTTCCTCGATATAGCCCTCCTCGTTTTCCTCGATCGCCATTTCCGCCAAGGTAATGGCATCCTCCAGCCTAGCGGAGAGGGCTTCAAAATCCTCAATGGTGTCCTTGGTCTGCTTCAGCTTTTGCAGCACCTTGGAGGAATTCTCCTGATTGGACCAGAAATCGGGGTCCAAGGTTTGCTTGTCCAGCTCCTCTGCGAGGACCTTCAATTCCTCGATCCGCAGAGCAGAGCCAAGCTCTTTCACGTCGGTGCGCATACCGATCAGCTTATATTTTGCGTCTTCCAATGCAATAATCAAAAAAACCTCCCGCGGCAGTCGCCGCTTTGTTCGTTATTTTTGGTATCTTAACTGTATTATTGTACCATAAAAGACGAAGTATGTCAAGAGATCAGGCTGTCGAAAAACCTATATAACAAATAAAGTTGCACAAAAAAGCCTTCTCCTGTGGGAGAAGGGGGACCACGAAGTGGTGGATGAGGAGTTACTTTGCGTTAAAAACACCTCATCCGTCGGCTTCGCCGCCACCTTCC